>CAYRZX010000216.1:7064-11874 GCA_964428665.1 uncultured Gemmatimonas sp. | reverse complement strand
AGCTATCGCCGAAGGGCGAAGGTCGTGGCCAGGGAGAATGTCACGCTGTTCAAGGGGCACAAGTTCGAGAATGTCCTGAAGGTCTACTATATCACCGAGGGTCCTTCCAGGCCGGCGGAGATGATGCGATGGTATGCCCCGGAGGTGGGATTGGTGCGGGAGGTGCGGTTGTTCGTCCCGAATACGATCACGGAGTTGACGGAGTACTCTCTGGTCGCGAAGAAGGGGGGGAAATAGCGCGGGACGGCGCTTTGTGAACCATAAAAAATGCGGGCCACTGCTTGCGCAGTGGCCCGCCGCATGGACCATAGAAGAGGTACGTCGGGGGTCGTTTTACCTCTCCGTATGGCCAGGCGCTATGTAATATACAACGTCAGACGGCAGATGTCAAGTTGTTTTGTTTAATTTTTAAACCTTTTAATTTTTAGGTATTTATTGACATGATGAGATGCATCGTTATTTTTTTTATGATTCTGGGATGCGCTGGCGCAGGTTGCGTCTGGGGAGCGGAGGTCGAGGTCTCCGGGCTTGTGGACATGGTCCATCGACAGGGGGCCAAGCGCACCACGATCAACAACAACCTGGCCGGAGACAGCCCGTTCAGCGACCTGCGGGTCAAGCTCTTCCTGGATGCGTGGCATTCCTCCAACATCGGGGTTTTGACGGAGATCCTGTTCGATGAATCCGGGGGCACTGTCAACGTCGTGCGGATCGACGGGGCCTACGCGGTCTTCATGGGGACGCCCGCTTTCAACCTGAAGGCGGGAAAGATCCCGTCGCCCTTCGGGGCGTGGGCCCCCCGGACCTACTCCGACAAGAACCCCCTGATCGGGCTTCCGCTCATGTATCACTACCATACGATCGCGCGAAGCGACCGGGCGCCGGCCAACTTCGACACCCTTCAGACCTACCGCCGGATACGCGCCCCGGGGCGAGGCGGGGGCATGCCGATCCTCTATGATTCCTGCTGGAACCTGGGGGTCACGGCCTTTGGGGGGGCGGGCAAATGGGAGTACAACGTCGGGGTGGGGCGGGGGACGCCCTCCACCATGCGGGCGTCGACGAACGACGGCTTTCAGGTGATCGGACGGGTGGGGGTCAAGCCCGTGATCGGGCTTCGGATGGGGGTGTCAGGGGCCTATGGCCCCTATCTGGTCTTCGGGACACCGGGGCTGCCGCCAGGGGCGCGGCTGGAGGATTACAAGCAGAGGCTCTTCGGGTTCGACCTGGAATATGGCTATGGCCATTTGCTCTTCTTTTCGGAGTTCGTCCGGAACCGGTGGGACTCGCCGCGCATCCAGGAGGGCCTGACCAACACCTCCTGGTATATCGAATGGAAATACACGTTCTGGCCGGGGCTCTACGGGGCGGTCCGGTACAGCGGGATGCGCTTTGACAGGATCGACGATGGAAAAGGGGGGCGAAGGGCGTGGGATAGCCCGGCCCGGCGGGTGGAGTCGGGCATCGGCTATCATATCTCCCGGAGCGCGCGGTTCAAGCTGGTCTGGCAGTATAACTACTTCGAGGGGGAGGCCGAGGAGGAGGTCAATCTGTACGCCGGGCAACTGTCGGTGTCCTTCTAAAAATAAGGAGTTCTATGCCGGGATTGAGAAAGGTTTTTATCGGTGTGGTGTGGGGAGGTCTCATCTGTCACAGTCTGGCCGGCGCGGGGGAGGTCCGGGGCAGGGTGGAGGTCAGGAGTCGCGTCTCTGATTCGGGGGGTAGCCCCAGCAGCGCTTATGGACACGGCGGGGCGTTCGAGGCGAGGGCCGAGCCCAGGCCCGACTTCAGCGAGGCCCAGAGCGTGGTCCTTTACGTGGAGGTGAAGGGGTTTTCGACCCCCTCGCCGCCTGCGGCGCATCCCCAGCTGGTCCAGCGGGCCAAGACCTTCATCCCGCCCGTGCTCCCGGTCCTGGTCGGGACGACGGTGGACTTCCCGAATGAAGACAAGATCTACCACAATGTCTTCTCGTATGGGAGTGTCAAACGGTTCGACCTGGGGCGTTACCCCACGGGGTCGTCCAGGAGCGTAACTTTTGATAAGCCGGGACTGGTCAAGGTGTTCTGCGAGATTCACAAGGACATGGCCGCCTATATCCTGGTGCTGGAGACCCCTTTCTTCGCCGTGCCGGACCGGGAGGGGGAGTTCGTCCTGCGCGACCTGCCGCCCGGACGCCACCTGATCAAGGTGTGGCACCCATACCCGGCCCTGCCGCACCGCGAGAAGGAGGTCGTTGTCCCGGAGTCGGGGGTGGTGGAGGTCGACTTTGTCTTATAAAAAATAGAGATTGTTTGCGCTCTTTGTGGTAGACGTTTTATGTTTCGACTCCGTCTTCGCGGCCGGATAACGCTTTATTTCTCCTGCCTGGTGCTGGGGCTTGTCGGCTCCCTGTTCGTGGTGCTCGGCCGGTGGGCGGAGGAACGCGCCCATGAGGTCGCCTCCCAGGAGCTGCGCACGACGCAGAAGGTCTTTATAGAACATCTCCGGCTCCGCTACGAGGACCTCACCTCGCGCTGCCGCCTCCTGGCAGACTCCCCCCGCCTGATCGCGGCCGTGGACACCCACGACCCCCCCACTGTGCTCGACATCGCGCAGACCCTTCAGGAGGACCTCCGCTCCGACCTGTTCACGGTGACCGACCGGCGCGGGACCGTCCTGGCCCGGACGGATATGCCTGACCTGCGGGGTGTGGATATCTCCTCACAGCCTCTGATTCAGAAGGCCCTGGTCGGGGAGGAGGAGGCCGGGCCTCTGGGCCAGGGGGGGCAGTTGTATCAGGTGGCCTCCGCGCCGCTGTTCGACCCTCAGTCGCGCTCCATCATCGGCACGCTGAGCATCGGTTTCCGGATCGACAACGTCCTGGCGGGGATCCTCAAGCAGGTCACCCAGAGCGATATCGTGTTCGCCCAGGAGGGGCAGATCACCGCCTCCACGCTGCCGCCGGAGGAGTGGCAGGCGGTCGGGCGGGCGCTGGAGCAGGTCTTGGATGGACGGGGGGCGACGTCGGAGATTGCGGAAATCCGGGTGGGGGAGGAGCGATACCAGGGTCAATGGGGGGACCTGAGGGACGGGGCCGGCCAGACGGTCGGGGTCTACGTCATCCTCCGCTCGCTGGAGTGGGAGGAGCAGGTCCTGGGGGAAATCCTCTGGTTGCTGACGGCGCTCGGGTCTGCGGGCATCGCCACGGCCGTGATCGCCAGCTATCTGGTCGCCCGCGGGCTGACCCGGCCCATCGGTCGCCTGGCGACGGCGGCGGGCCGGATCGCCGCCGGGGACCTGACGGCGCGGGTGGAGGTCCACTCCTCGGACGAGATCGGACATCTGGCCACGGACTTCAACCGGATGGCGGAGAGCCTCCGGGGGTCCCGGGAGGCCCTGGAGCGGCTGAACGAGGAACTGGAGTACCAGGTGGCGCAGCGGACGGAGGAGCTGGCCGCCTCGCTGGAGCGGATCGGGGTGATCAACCGGATCACCAACGTCATCTCGTCGAGCCTGGACCTGGACGAGATCGGGCGCATTTTTGCTCAGGAGGTCCACCGCCTGACCTCCTTTGACTGTGTCAGCATCCTGTTGCTGAGCGAGGACGGGCTGGCGTTCGATATACTCCTCCGTCTGAACCCGAAGGGGGAACACACGGGGGGCTTTCCGCCGGGGACACAGTTTTTGAAAGAGGGGACGGGCGCAGGATGGGTCGTGGATCACGGGGTGCCTTTGATCAGGGTCAGCCTCGGGGAATTTGCGATGGACGAGGTGGTGATAGGCGAGGGGATGCGGTCGGCCCTGCAGCTGCCTCTGCTCTCGAAAGGGAAGACGCTCGGCGTGCTCAACATCCTGAGCCGGCAGGAGAAGGCCTATTCGGAACGCGACCTGAGCGTCCTGCAGCCCATCGTGGAGCAGCTCAGCGTGGCGATTGAGCACTCCCGCCTCTACCGGCAGGAACAGATGACCGTGGAGCGGCTTCAGGAGATCAGCCGGCTCAAGTCGGAGTTTCTGGCCAACATGTCCCACGAGCTGCGGACGCCGATGAATTCCATCATCGGGTTTGCCGAGTTGATGCAGAACCCGGCGTTCGGGCCTCTGACTCCGGCGCAGACGGACTACCTCGACACCATCCTGCGCAACGCCCGGCACCTGCTGCAGCTCATCAACGACATCCTGGACCTGTCCAAGATCGAGGCGGGGAAGGTGGAGTTCCACTTCAGGCCGTTCGACGTGCCCCGCGCCCTGGAGGACGCTCAGGTCCTGATTCGATCCCTGGCCGCCAAGAAGGGGCTGAAGATGACCTGTTCGGTCTCAGACGGGGAGATGTGGATCGTGGCGGACGAGACCAAGTTCAAGCAGATCATGTATAATCTCCTCTCAAACGCCGTCAAGTTCACGCCTCAGGGGGGCAGCGTCGGGATCACGGCGAGGAGGGTGCAAAAGCCGAAAGAAAGGGGGAAAGGCGAAAGGCGAAATGCGAAAGGGAGAAAGGGAGAAAGGGAGAAAGAGGTCTTCTCCCCCTCTCCCATTCTCCCCCTCCCCCTTTCGCCTTCTTCTTCTCCCGCTCTCCCTGACGGGGACGGGGAGGGGGAGTGGCTGGAGGTGGCCGTGTCGGACACGGGCATCGGGATCAGGCCCGAAGACCAGACGAGGATTTTCAACGCCTTCGAGCAGGCGGACGGGTCCTACGCCCGGCACTATGAGGGGACCGGGCTGGGGCTGACCCTGACGAAACGCCTCGTGGAGCTTCAGGGGGGGGAGATCTGGGTGCGGTCGGAGGTCAACCGGGGGAGCACCTTCACGTTCGTGCTGCCGATGCAGAGGGAG
>CAYRZX010000216.1:0-6964 GCA_964428665.1 uncultured Gemmatimonas sp. | reverse complement strand
CGGAGGCGGTGACGGGGGGCAAGGTCCACCTCAACGGCGCGCGGACGAAGCCGGCCAGGGCGCTGCGGGTCGGGGATGAACTCACGATCACGCAGCCCCCCTACGAGCACGTGGTGATCGTAAAGGGGCTTTCGGCGCGGCGGGGTCCGGCGCCGGAGGCGGCGCTGCTCTACGAGGAGACGGAGGAGAGCAGGCAGAGGCGGGAGGCCCTGAGGGAGCAGATGCGCCTGCAACCGGCCCCGATCCCGCACAGGGGGCCGATGACCAAGAAGCAGCGCCGGGAGGTGATCCGGCTCAAGCGCGGTGGGTTTTAGCTGGGAGGATGCCATGTCGTCGCGAAAGATGTCTCTGAAGGACCTGAAGGAGCCCAAGCGGCTCTACCCGAACACAACCCTGGTGGAGGCGGGGAAGGCGACCTCGGTCATCGTCCGGCCCCGCGAGGCTCGCTATGCCGGCCTGGCGGAGCAGGTGCAGGCAAGCCTGAAGGAACTCTCCGGCGCGAAGGTCCCGGTCGTGACAGACGAGGAGGTGGACGGAAAGCCCCCGAAGGCGAACCTGATCCTTCTGGGCAACCTCAACACGAACCGGGTCGCGTTCCGGCTCTACGGCTACAACTACACGCCTGCGGACGACCTGTACCCGGGGCGCGGGGGGTATCTCGTCCAGACGATCCACGACCCGTGGGGGAACGGGCGGAACGCCGTCGGGCTGTTCGGGAGCGACTTCGACGGGGTGAGGACGGCGGTCGGAAGGTTCCTGAGTGGCCTGAAAGGGGGGCCGACGATCTCGGTGGGACGGCTGTTCGACGTCAAGTTCGGGCCGGAGGCCCTGCGTATCCCGAAGCTGTTGGACGAGCCGGACATCGCGGCGGAGATGGCGGGGGCGGAGGAGGCGCTGCGCCGGGGGGAGCACACGGGGCTGTGGGGCCGGATCGGGGAGAAGGGGCTGCTCTACGGGCTGACGGGCAAGGAGGTCTATGCGGAGCTATACAAGCGGCTGGTCTACCGGATGTACGAGCACGCCATGTCGAAGCCGGACAACTACGGGGGGGTCTGGGGGTTCGACGCGGACTTCGCGCTGCACAGGGTCATGCCGGGGTGGGACCTGGTGGAGGAGAGCCCTGTCCTGTATGACGAGGACCGGCTGCGGATCACGCGCATCCTGTTCGAGTTCATCACGGACTGCATCCCGCACGTCGGGAACGTGGATGTGCCCCGCGTGCGACACAACCACACGACGTTCGCGGCCCTGGCCCTGCACTACTGCGGGGTCTACTTTCACAAATACTACAATGCGACGGAGGCGGACGGGTGGCTGGCGCTGGCGGACAGGTGTTTCAAGTTCCAGGCGAAGGCGTTCAAGCCGAGCGAGGACTGCAGCGGCTACCAGTGGCTGACGCACTACCACCTGGTGAAGTACTCTCTTTCGAGCGGGGACCTGACCTATTTCGAGAACGGGAACGCCCGGCGGGACGCGAACTACTCGATCCTGACGACGGACAACCTGGGCTACGCCCTGCCCTACGGGGACAACGCCTCGCCGTTCGGGTGGTGGAGCGAGTTGCCGTTCCTGCGGGCGGTGGTCTGCGCCACCGGGGACGGGAGGTGTCAGTGGATGCTGGACAAGAAGACGGCCGTGGAGCCGCGCTGGGCCGCGTATGAGTACCACCGGCGCGTGGACCCGGTCGAGCCTGAGGACCTGTCGGGGACGCAGGTCTTTCCGGTGGACCCCCTTTACTATGCGTCCAACGAGGGGGATCTGCCGCTGAAGAAGACGTTTGACAAGGTGGTGTTCCGGGACGGCTACGACCCGGAGGCGCAGTACCTGTTCCTGGACGGCCTGTCCAACGGGGGGCACAAGCACTACGACGGGAACTCCATCAGCCGGATCACGGAGAATCGCCGGATCTGGCTGGCGGACTGCGACTACATCAAGTCCCTGCCCAAGTTCCACAACGGGGTGCTGATCTTCAAGGACGGGCAGTCAGCGCCCATCCCGCCGTTTGCGGAGCTGGAGCGGGCCGCGGACTTCGACCGGTCGGGGTTCTCGGAGACGACGCTCCGGGCTTACAGCGGGGTGGACTGGCGCCGGAACGTCCTCTGGAGCCGGGGGCGCTACTTCCTGGTGGTGGACGAGATGGAGGCGGTCGAGCCGGGGGACTACGCCTTCCGGTGCATCTGGCAGACGCTGGGGGACGTGAAGGTGCGGGAGGGGGGGCTGGCCGTGGAGCAGGATGGGGCGCGGTTCTTTATCAAGGGGCTGCCCGGCCCGGCGCTCAAGCTGACGGACGACCCGGTCACGGGGAAGAACTGGGCGGTCTACCCCCACGCGGAGCCGGTGGTGCGCATCCTCCAGCAGATCGCGGACGTGCGCCTGGAGAGGGGGCAGAATTACAGGTATTTCAATCTCCTGTATTGCAGCGACCGGGAGCAGCCTCAGAACCTGAAGATGGAGCGGCTGACGGACGGGGCGGTCCGGATCACGGGGGGGGAGGAGGCGGCGTTCGCGGGGGTCGGGCAGGCGGACGTGATTCAGAAGATCCCGTCGGGGCCGGCCGTGGCCGCGGCGCAGTTCCACGCGACCCCGTCGGGGTTTGCGCTGGTGGACGGGACGGCGCTGTCGTGGGGAGGGCTGAGCTTTAGGAGCGATGTCCCGGTCTCGGTGGAGTACGATGCGGTGAGGGGGGAGGGCGTGATCGTGGCGTCGAGGGCCGTCAGCGTCTCGCTGGCGAGCGACGGGCGAAAGGGCGTCACGGTGGATGGGGAGCGCGCCCAGGCGCGTTCGTCGAGGGGGGGCCTGGCGTTCAGGGTCCCGAAGGGGAGGCGCCGGGTCGGGCTGACCTCCAACGTGGCCTCCGGCCTGCGCCGGACGGCGTCGGGGAAGGCCAGGCCGAGCGTGACGCCGCTGACGCCGGTCAGGCGTCGGGGCGGGAAGGTCCCCTCGCTGAGGGAGGTCTGGGCCTACCGGGATGGGGGGGCATTCCTCTCCGTCTGCGCGGCGGACTTAGACGGGGACGGGCGGGCGGAGGTGGTCGCCGGGGGGCGGGGGGCCTCGGTCTGCGCGGTGAAGGATGGGCGGGCGCTCTGGCGGTTCGAGACCGGGGGGGAGGTGCGGTCGGTCTGGGCCGCGGACCTGGAGAAGGACGGGAGGCCGGAGGTGATCGCCGGGTCTGCGGACACGCACGTCTACGTCCTGGACGCCGGTGGGTCGGAGCGGTGGCGCTTTGCGATCCCGTTCTACTTCCAGACGCCGGTCGTGCGGTCGGTGTTTACGGGGGACCTGAACGGGGACGGGATGCTGGAGGTGGTGGCGGCGGTGGAGTCGTGGCGTTACTACGCCTTCGCGCACGACGGCCGGGAGCTGTGGCACCAGATGACGGTGCGGCCGTCCTCGACGGGGTGTGCGGCGGATTTAGACGGGGACGGGAAGGCGGAGGTGATCGCCGGGACGGATTACCATCGGTGGCACTGCATTGACGGGGGTGGGGCGATCCGGTGGTCCTATCACCCGGCGACCGGGCCCCGGACAAATTCCGCAGCCGCCGGGGATATGGACGGAGACGGGCTGAAGGAGGTGGCATTTGCCGGGGCGGATGGGAATATCCACCTGCTGGGTGCCGACGGCAAGCTCCTGTGGCAGTATAATACCGGGGATGAGGTCACGCAGGTGGTGATGGCCGATGTGGACGGGGACGGGCTGGAGGAGGTCGTGGCGTCCTCCATGAGCTTCAATATCTATGTCCTCAAGGGGGATGGAAAGAGCCGGGTCTGGCGGGCGGACACCGGGGATGTGGTCACGTGCATTGCCGTTGGGGACTTCGACGGCGATGGGAGGCCGGAGGTGGCGGCGGGGGGTGAGGACGGGGTCGTGCGCGTGCTGGCGAACGGGGACGGTCGGGAGGCCGGACGGTTTGCGGCGAAGGGGCCAGTCCTGACCCTGGGGGCAGCGGATCTGGATGGAGATGGTATTTTAGAAGTTGTTGCAGCGGAGGAAGATGGAAAACTTTTTGCATTGAAGATGTAAGATTAAGGACGGGGATCGGGGGTCAGGGGTCAGAGGTCAGGGATTGTTTTTCCTTATCTCCGATCCCCGATCCCTGATCCCATTTTTTGTGACATGTTTGAACTTGACTTTTGCCACCCATTGTGTATATTTGGGCGCAGGAGATGCTTCTCCGAAAAGTGCCTTGAATCTGCGTAGGGCGACCCAACCGGAAGTTATTCCACTGAAAAGTGGAACTTCGACAAATAATTTTCGGCGCCTGGCGGGTTAGGCGCTTTTTTACTTGGGGTTTATGGCTCAAACTTTACGCTTGACAGATGAACAAAAGAGCAGTATATTTGGTGGGAGGAAGATCAAAAAGGTAGGGAACTTCAAGGTACTGGATACGTTTTAAAAATAGCGAAGGCGACGTTGTCGGCATGCGCGTCGCCCTCCGGGGCCAGTCCTGCTGAGCAGCCAGGGCTGGCCCTTCTTTATTAGGCGTGAGAAGACTTTTCAGTTGAACAGCTTGCTCACCGAATCCCCCTGATGAATGGCCTTGATGGCGTCTCCGAACATCTTGGCGACCGAGAGGACGGTGAACTTGGGGCCCAGCTTGCTGGAGGCGTGGGGGATGGTGTTCGTGATTACGAACTCCTCGATGGGGGATTCTGCGATCCGGGGGATGGCCTGGCCGGAGAAGATGCCGTGTACGCACCCTGCAAAGACTCGTCGAGCGCCGTGCTCCTTGATGATATGGACGGCCTGTAATAACGTTCCTCCGCTCAGGACCTCGTCGTCGAAGAGGAGGGCGTTCTTGCCCTCCACGTCGCCGAACATGTATTTGGCCACGGCCTTCTCGTCGTCGGCGTAGCGGCGCTTGTCGATGATGGCCATGGGCAGGTCGAGGCGGCGGGCGTAGACCTCCACTTTCTTTGCGCTGCCCACGTCCGGGGCCACGACGATGTAGTCGGTCAGGTCCCGGCGGGAGAAGTAGTCCGCGATCAGCTGCGTGGCCAGGAGCTGATCGACGGGGATACGTGAAAACCCCACGATCTGCGGGGCGTGGAGGGTCATGGTCAGGATGCGGTCGGCCCCGGCGGTCTCCAGGAGGTCGGCCACGAGGCGGGCGGTGATGGAGATGCGGGGCTCGTCCTTCTTGTCGGAGCGGACGTAGGGGTAGTAGGGCAGGACGGCGGTGATCCGGCCCGCGGAGGCGTACTTCAGGGCGTCTATGATGATCAGGAGTTCCACCAGGTTGTCGTTGACCGGCGGACAGGAGGTCTGTACGACATAGACGTCGTCCCCCCGGACGTTCTCCTCGATCTTGGCCTTGATGTTCTCGTTGCTGAACCGGGTGATGGTGAGCCTGCTGGGATTGACGTCCACGTGGTCGCAGATCTCTTTGGCGAGGGCAGGGTTGCTGCTGCCGGAGAAGACTTTGAGATGGTTGTCCATGGCGGGCCTCCTTAAAGACAGTCCTGAGTAATGAGTCCTGAGTCCTGAGTAAAGGCAAAAGCCCTTTGTTTTTACTCAGCACTCAGCACTCAGCACTCAGCACTTATTTTTTTTGCAACGTCCTTGGCGAAGTAGGTGAGGATGAGGTCCGCGCCGGCGCGTCGGATGGAGGTGAGGACCTCGTCCACGATGCGGGCCTCGTCGATCCAGCCCAGCCGGGCCGCGGCCTTGATCATGGCGAATTCGCCGCTGACGTTGTAGGCGGCGACGGGCACGCCGAACCGGTCTTTCACCCGGCGGATGACGTCCAGGTAGGCGAGGGCGGGCTTGACCATGACGATGTCGGCCCCCTCCTCCAGGTCGAGGGCCACCTCCCGCAGGGCCTCGTCTGCGTTGGCCGGGTCCATCTGATAGGAGCGCCGGTCCCCGAACTGGGGGGCGGATTCGGCGGCCTCCCGGAAGGGGCCGTAGAACCCGGAGCAGAACTTGGCCGCGTAGGCCATGATCGGGATGTGGGCGTAGCCGTTCCTGTCGAGGGCATTGCGGATGGCCCCGACCCGGCCGTCCATCATGTCGGACGGGGCGACCAGGTCGGCCCCGGCGCGGACGTGCGAGAGGGCCTCTCTGACGAGGAGGTCCACGGTCGCGTCGTTGTCCACGTCCCCTGACTTGATGACGCCGCAGTGCCCGTGGCTGGTGTACTCACAGAGGCAGACGTCGGTGATCACGCAGAGGCCGGGGGTCCGCTCCTTGATCTCCGGGATGGCCCGCTGGACGATGCCGTGGTCGTCGTAGCCCTCGGACCCGGCCTCGTCCTTGCGCTCCGGCAGGCCGAACAGGATCACGGCCGGGATGCCCAGGTCGGCGACGGCGCGGCACTCCTCGGCCAGCGTGTCGATGGACATCTGATAGTTGCCGGGCATGGAACTGATCTCCCTGCGGACCTTTTCTCCGGGACAGACGAAGAGGGGCATGATCAGGTCCTGGACGGAGAGGCGGGTCTCCCGGACCATCCGGCGGAGGGTCTCGGTGCGCCGGAGGCGGCGCAGGCGGGTTACAGGGAAAGGCATAGGTTTAGAAGTCTTGAGGAGTGAGGAATCGTGATTCGTGGTCCGTGGTCCGTGGTCCGGTTTTACGGATCACGGTACCCGGTTCACGGTACCCGGATACGAGAGCAAGATATATGATCCCCGGCCCGTTGTCAACCGGAGATTTGAGGCGCGACCCCAACGAAAAAGCCCACCCTTTCGGATGAGCTTTGACGGAACCGGCTCGCGAAAAGCTCAGGCCGCCTTGGCGACCCGGCCGGACTTGAGGCACTGGGTGCAGACCCAGATGCGCTTCGGGGTCCTGTTCACCATCGCCCGCACGCGCTTCAGGTTGGGCAGAAATCGCCGTTTGGTCCGGTTCTTGGCGTGGCTGACGCTGTTGCCGCCCAGGGGGCCTTTTCCGCACACGTCACATCTGAGGGACATCGAAAACCTCCGTGGTAATGTCGTGAGAGAGATTCAAAATTTACCGGTTC
>CAYRZX010000215.1:0-12019 GCA_964428665.1 uncultured Gemmatimonas sp. | reverse complement strand
TAGCTGTCAGAAATCCTGTGCCTTACGTCAAGCATAAAATTCTGAGACTATGTGGCTTTTTCTATGGAGGATGATCCCATGTCTCTTGGACTCCGGGCGGCGGTGGCCGCGATCCTGGCGGGGGCCGTGCTGCTGTCCACGGCGATCCCGGCTCGCGCGGACGCCGGGTCGTTTTTGTATTCCAAGAAGTTCTACGGCGTGCTCTCCCTGGGGTCGAGCGCCTTCTTCTTCAAAGAGGCGTATGATGCCCGGAAGGAGGCCAGCCGGAACTACAAGTCCTACAAGATTGCTGACACGCCCCAGCAGGCGACGCTCTTCTACAACGAGTCCAAGCGGGGGGACACCCGGATGGCCCTGATGCTGGGGCTCGGCGCCGGGACGATGGTCTACGGGGTCTATCTCCTGTTCATAGATAAGGGGGGAGACGACCTGGACAAGGCCGTGAAAGAAAAGGAGAGGCAGCTCTCTTTCAAGGGGGTCGGGGTGGACGTGCAGGGGGACGTTCAGGCCCGCGGGGTGAAGGTGCAGTTGAATCGGAAATTCTAGACCTCACCCACCCATTCCCTCCCTCTCCGTATACGGAGAGGGAGGGGCAGATAAGGGCTTCTCTCCTTGGCTGGGGGAGGGTGAGGTCTAGAGGTTTTGCCGGGGCGTATGGACAATACGCCCCTTGTTTTTTTGGCCTGACAATGTTACATTCCCCATGGTTGTGACCTCACTGACGGGTGGCACAGGCGTCGATTTGCAAGGAGACATAGTCATGTCCTGCTATACATCGCTGGAAGACCTGTTCGGAGACGTGGTCGGAAAGGCCGTGCGGGGACAGGGGCTGTCGGCGCGGGAGGTGGCGCGGCGGTCCGGGCTGTCGGCGGCGGAGGTCGAGCAGATCACGAGCGCGGGGTTCATCCCCGACGACGCGCGGGTGAAGGCGCTGGCCGACGCGCTCGGCCTGCACGGGCAGCGGCTGGTTGACAGCGCCCATCAGGCGTGGTTCCCGAAGGCGCCGGACGGGGCGTCCGGGGGCGCGCGGGTCGGGGTCGAGCGGCTGGTGGTGGGGCGCTCCGTGCAGATGAACAGCTATATCTTCTGGGACACGCAGACGCAGGAGGCGGCGCTCGTGGACCCGGGGGACGAGGGGGACCGTCTCCTGGCCGCGGTCCGCCAGAAGGGGCTCAGGCCCGTTCAGGTCCTGCTGACGCACGGCCACGGGGATCACACGGGGGCGCTGAGGCAGGTGAAGGAGGCGTATCGCATCCCGGCCTTTATCAACGAGAAGGACTTTTCGCTGATCGGGGGGCTCACGTCGCTGATCGACGGGAAGGTCGAAGAGGGGTGGCAGACGAAGGTCGGGGGGCTGGGGGTGCGGACGATGGCCCTCCCCGGCCACACGCCGGGCGGGATCGGGTATGTGGTGGAGGACGTCCTGTTCTCCGGCGACGCCCTGTTTGCAGGGTCTCTGGGGGGGACGCGGAGCCTGGACGCCTACACGGGTCAGATGCGGGCCGTGCGGGAGAAGGCGCTCGGGTTGCCGGGAGGGACCACGGTCTTTCCCGGTCACGGGCCGGCCACGACCGTGGCTGAAGAGCTGGCGCACAATCCGTTCTTTTTGAGTTGACAGATTTTTCGCACGGAGGGAGACAGGGCGCGATGTCTGCGAACGTGATGATCATCGACGATGATGAGGCGCTCTGCGTGGCGGTGAGCCGCCTGTTGAGCAACCGGGGCTATCGCATCCGGGCGGCGCACTCCGGGGAGGAGGGGCTGGCCCTGTGCGAGCAGGAGATGCCGTCTCTCGTCCTGCTGGACCTCCACCTGCCGGGGATGGACGGCATGGAAACCCTGCGACGGCTCAAGGCGATGGGCAGGGCCTGCCGGGTGGTCTTGATCACGGCCTATGACAAGGCCAGGTCGGTCGTGGAGGCGATGAGGCTCGGCGCAGAGGACTATGTCACCAAACCGCTGCCGATGGAGGAACTCCTTGTGCTGGTGAGCAAACTGGCCGGGCAGCCTGCCTCGGAGAGGCCGGAGGGGCGGAATGGGTTGAAGGAGATCGTGGGGGAGAGTCAGGCGATCTCTCAGGTCTTCGAGATGATCCGCCGGATCGCGCACACCTCCTCGACCGTCCTGATCACCGGGGAGAGCGGGACGGGCAAGGAGCTGGTCTCCCGCGCGATTCATCTGACCAGCGACCGGGCGGACCAGCCGTTTCTGTCGATCAACTGCGTCTCGATACCGGCCAGTCTCCTGGAGTCGGAGCTGTTCGGGTACGAGAAGGGGGCCTTCACGGACGCAAAGGCGCAGAAGCGTGGGCTGATCGAGGTGGCGGGCAACGGCTCCCTCCTGCTGGATGAGATCGGGCTGATGCCCCTCGACCTGCAGGGCAAGATTCTCACGATCCTGGAGACCCGCCAGTTCCGGAGGGTGGGGGGGACGGAGGAGATCTCAGCGGAGTGCCGGTTCATCGCCGCGACCAACCGGGACCTGGAGAAGGCCGTCAAGTCGGGGGAGTTCCGGGAGGACCTCTACTATCGCCTGAACGTCATCCCGGTTCATCTGCCCCCCCTCCGGGAGCGGGGGGACGACGTCCTCCTGCTGGCCCGACATTTTCTGGACGAATACAGCCGCAGGCACCAGAAGCCTTCACGAGAGATGTCGGAAGACGCCAGGGTCCTGTTGAGGGCCTACCCCTGGCCGGGGAACGTCCGGGAGCTGAAGAACACGATCGAGCGGGCGGTGCTGCTGACGGACGGGCCCATGATCCGGGCGTCGGACCTGTCCATCGACCGACGCGCCCGGGGGCGCGGGCCGGGCCGGGCTGTCTCCATTGAGGCCTTTGACAAAGAGGCGGTCCACATCGCCTTCCCGCCGGGGGGGCTGTCGTTGAACGATGTCGAGCGGCAGGTCATCGAGAAGGTGCTGCATCACACCAGGGGGAATGTCTCTCGGGCAGCCAAGCTGCTGCACGTCAGCCGCTACACCCTGATGTATCGGATGCGCAAACACGGCATCGGTTTCCCGCAGAAGCGGCAAGAAAATCAGCGGTCGAATGTGTAATATTGCATGCGAAATAAAAATGTAGGGGCGACCGGCCACCCAACCTGCCGCTGCAATGATTCGCGGCCCCTGCCCTGGTCGCCCCTACAAGGCATGATAGAGGCCCGGCGAGAAACCGCCGGGCCTCTTGTCTTTGCGGCGACCTTTCGCGCGCGGGCTATCGCGACCCGTCCCGCAGGCGCTTGTAGGCCTCGGTGGCCGACTGGGGGCGCTCGTAGTCGACGGCCCACTCGCGCTCCTCGACGGGCATCTTGCCGATGGCGCGGGCCATCTGGCGGATGTGCGCCCCCTCGCACCCGCAGCAGCCCCCGATGTAGTTGACGCCGAGGTCCAGGGCCTTTTTGGCGAAGTCGCCCATCTCGTAGCGGGTGAGGTGGTAGGGGTTGAGTTTGTCCGGGAAGCCCTTCTGTCCCGTGAAGAAGGGGACCTCGGGGGTGCAGCGGTAGGCCACGGGCTGGGCGGCCACGTAGCCCTTGACCGCCCTGCGCATCTCCTCCACCACGGGGAGCATAAAGGTCGGGTCCTGCCAGCAGTTGGTCCCCACGATGTCCGCGCCCGCCCCTTCGAGCATCCTGGCCGCCTCCCCCGGGGTCCTGCCGTCCCGCGTCTTAGGGCCTTCAAAGGCCAGGGTGACCATGACGGGCAGGCCCGTCCTTTTAGCGCGCTCCAGGGCGATGAGGGCCTCCCCCGCGTAGAGGAAGGTCTCGCAGATGAAGAAGTCGACGCCCACCTCCATCTGGTAGCCGATCTGCGCGTCGAAGAGGCGGCGGCAGTCGTCGGCGGCTTTGGAATCGCCTTCTTTATACTTCCAGGTCAGACAGAGGTCGCCGGCGACCAGGGCCCTGTCCCCGGCGGCCTGGCGCGCGATCTGGACCGCGGCGCGGTTGATCTCGGCCAGCCTGCCCGCGTAGCCGATCTGGGCGAGTTTGTTCTCGCTGGCGTAGAAGGTGAGGACCTGGAGCACCTCCGCCCCGGCGTTCAGGAACTCCTGGTGGAGGGCCAGCAGGGCGTTGGGGTGCTCGATGGTCACCTCCGGCGTGAAGGGGCCTGCCTGCACGTAACCCCGGTTCTCCAGGGCCAGCAGGTAGCCTCCGTCGCCCAGCACCACGCCTTCCTTGAGTCTCTCCAGAATCGACTTCGGCATGAAGATACCTCCGGTTTATTTTAGGATGGTTGAGTGTGCGTTTATGACCTGAGCCTGAGGCCCTCCGGGTCGTGGAGCGGCTCCTTCATCACGGTCGCGGCGGAGCGCCTGCCGAAATAGTCCACCTCGACCCGGGTCCCCTCTACGGCGTGCGACAGGGGCAGATAGCCGTAGACGATAAACCTGCCCACGGTGTGGCCGTGGTTGGCGCTCGTGACGTAGCCCAGCACACGATCTCTGTCCAGGATCGGCTCCTTGCCCAGGACCACGGCGTCGGGGTCGTTGAGCGTCAGGCAGCAGAGCCGGCGGGAGATGCCCTGCGCCTGGATGCGGCGCAGGGCCTCCCGGCCCAGGAAGTCCCCCTTGTTCAGCTTCACGGTCCGGCCGAGGCCCGCCTCATAGGGGTTGTCGTCCGCGTGGATGTCCGCGCCCCAGAGGCGATAGCCCTTCTCCAGACGGAGGGAGTCGAACGCGCCTGAGCCGAGGGGGGCCAGGCCGAGGGGCTGGCCGGCCTCAGAGAGGGCGTCCCAGAGCTGGGGGCCGTATTCCGTCGGGGCGTAGACCTCCCAGCCCAGCTCGCCCACGTAGGAGACGCGCAGGGCCAGGGCGGGGATGAAGCCGACGGCGATCTCCCGCGCGGTGAAATAGGGGAAGGCTTTGTTGGACAGGTCGTCGGGGCAGACCTTCCGCAGGATGTCGCGTGCCTTCGGGCCCCAGAGGCCGAGGCCGCAGTAAGCGGAGGTGAGGTCCGTGACGCGGATGGAGGCGGGGGCGTGGGTCCTGATCCAGGCCAGGTCGTGCGGGCCGGAGGCCCCTCCGGTGAGGATCAGGAAGCGGTCTGCGCCCAGGCGGGCGACGGTGAGGTCGCAGTGGATGCCTCCCCTCTGGTTCAGCAGGGGGGTGTAGACGACTCTGCCGACGGGCCGGTCCAGGTCGTTGGCGGCGAGGTATTGCAGAAAGGCGAGCGCGCCGGGGCCGGCGACCTCGATCTTGGTGAAGGGGGTCAGGTCATAGAGGACGGCGCGCTCGCGCGCGGCCCGGTGCTCGGCGGCCTGGATGGGGGACCAGTGGCGGGCCTCCCAGCCGGACCGGGAAGGCCTGTCCTGGCCTTTGAGCAGGGCCTCGTTGGCCTGGAACCACTGGGGCCGCTCCCAGCCGGCGCCCTCGAAGAAGACGGCGCCCAGGTCCTTCTGCCGGGGGTAGAAGGGGCTGAGGCGCAGGGGGCGGGGATGCTCCATCTGCTGGAGGGGGTGGAGGATGTCGTAGACCTCCCGGTAGTTCTGAGCGCCTCGCGCCCTCACGTAGGCGGGGGTCAGGGCGTGAGGGGGGAAGCGGTTGAGGTCTGCCTCGCGCAGGTCGAGCGCCGGGGTCCCTTCGGCCATCCACTCGGCCACGGCCCTTCCGACGCCCCCGCCGTGGGTGATCCAGACGGCCTCGGCCACCCAGAGGCCGCGGACGCTCAGGGACTCGCCTATGAGGGGGAAGCCGTCGGGGGTGAAGGAGAAGATGCCGTTGATCCTCTCGGTCAGCGCCACCCGGCCCAGGGGGGGGAAGAGGTCCACGGCGGCGGCGTGAGCTATCTTGAAGTGCTCCGGGGTGAAGTCCATGACGGCGGGGGACCTGCGGGTCTCGCTCCAGGCGGGGAGGTCGTCGGGGTCCACGAGCAGGGGCTCGTGTTTGTAGGAGCCGATGCCGTAGCGGTCGGCCTGGTGGCGGAAGTACATCGCAGCGTCCTGGTGGCGCACGATGGGGTGGGCCACCTCCCGCGTCTCGGCGGACAGCTCCGGGAGGGGCGCGGTCCAGGCGTAGGGGTGCTGCATGGGGGTCAGGGGGATGGGGACGCCGGCCATCCGGCCGATGCGGGGGCCCCAGATGCCGGCGCAGAGGAGGACCTGTTCGGTGGAGATGCGGGCGGCCGGGGTGAGGACGGCGCGCACGCGGCCACCTTTGACCTCGACGCCGGTGACGGGGGTGTGGCCGTGGAAGGTGGCCCCCTGTCTCTGCGACTCCCTGGACATGGCTTCGCAGGCGCGCACGGCCCTGGCGATGCCGTCGGAGGGGACGAAGTAGGACCCGTGGATCTTTTTCGGGTCCAGGAGGGGGAGCCTCTGCCGGGTCTCCTCAGGGGAGATGAGGGCCGCCTCGATGCCCCAGGATTTGGCGACGCCGAGCTTGCGCTTGAGGTCCTCCCAGCGCTCCTTCGTGCAGGCGACCTCCACGCTGCCCACAGGGTAGAAGCAGGGCTGGCCGTCCAGCTGGAGGTCGTTGTAGAGTTTCACCGCGTCTTTCGAGAACTCGGTCATCATCCTGGCGAAGCTGGTCTGGAACACCAGGCCGGGGGCGTGAGAGGTGGAGCCGCCGGTCTCGAACAGGGGCCCCTGGTCCAGGACGAGGATGTCCCGCCAGCCCATCCGGGTCAGGTAGTAGGCGGCGCTGCACCCGACGATGCCCGCGCCGATCACGACCAGTCTCGCTCGGTCCTGCATGGTCTATACCTCTGCGAGCGCCTTCAGGAAGCGCTCCACGTCCTCGCTGCCGTTGTAGAGGTGGGTTGAGACCCGGACGCGGCCGTACTCGCCCCAGCAGAGGACGTTCCGGTCGGTTAGCCGGTCCTGCACGCCCTTCGCGTCGTCGGCCAGGAAGCAGGTGTTGCCGGAGCGCCCGGCGCGGAATTCAGGCGAGATCACGGTGCGGCCCAACCGCTTCAGGCCGGCGCTCACCTGCTCGGAGAGGTCGCGGGCGTGGCTCTCGATGCGCTCTGCGCCGATTCGCAGGAGGACTTCGAGGGCTTTGTCCAGGAACATGACGGCCACCATGGCGGGGTTGCCCGGCTCCAGGCGCTGGGGCATGGGCCTCACGTCGGCGTCCGGGGCGCGCTCGGCGCGCTGCCCGGGCCAGACGCTCAGGTTGCGCCAGCCGAAGGAGGTGGCCTCGGTCCGGGCCTCGGCCCGCGCGCTCAGGTAGCAGGGGGCCACGCCGTGCGTGGCCAGCATCCACTTGTAGCTGCTGCTCACGGTGAGGTCGGTCAGTCCTGCGGGCACGCGCAGGACGCCGGAGGCGTGGGTGGCGTCCACGGCCAGGAGGGTGTCCGTGCGGCGGAGGCCCTCAGACAGACGGGTCAGGTCCAGGCACTGGCCGGTGTAGAAGCTGACGTGGCTGACGGCCAGGACGCGGGTGCGGGCGTCCACGGCGCTCAGGAGGTCCGCCTCGGAGACGAGCCAGTCCCGGTGGGGGACCAGGCGGACCTCGACCCCGCGCCGGCGCAGGAGACGCCAGGCGTAGGCCACGGAGGGGAACTCCAGGTTGGTGGTCACGACGTTGTCGCCCTCGCGCCAGTCCAGACCGCGCGCCAGATAGCTCATCCCCTCGGCGGCGGAGGGGGTCAGGGCGATGCGGTCCGGGGGCACGCCCCAGAGCCGGCCCAGGCGCTCCCGGCAGCGCTCCCCCCGCTCGTAGACCTTTGCGCGGCCGGCAAAGCCGGCGCTCTTATAGCGGGCGAACTCGGCGTGGACCTCCTCCTGGGCCTTCAGCCAGGGGGCCTCCCCGCCGGTGCAGAGATGTGTCACGCCGTCCAGTCCCACGAACTCGGAGGGGGGGACGAGGGGATCGATCTTCACGCGATGCTCCTTTTCAGGGAAGGGTTTATTTGCCCAGGGCCCAGGTAGTGTACGCAGATTTTGCGCGAGAGGCAAGCCCAATTTCGGCGCCAGGGCACGGAGGGAGACCTGGAAAACCGGGCACGCCCGTACGGCCCCGGATGCGGATTGCCCGGCGCATCCGACGCTCGATCTGGAAGCTTGCCAGTGCTCTACGAAGTTGAGTACAGGAGGGGGACAAATCCAACAGCGAAGGAGGGATATAAAGGACGAGCTTTCCGGCGATCGGGGATGGGTGGACCCTGCGCGGCATTCTATCAGATGGAGAGCCGGAGGATGGAACTACCCTGGAGGGTTCAAGAATAACTTCTTAGGAGATGGGGGGCCGACTCAGGTTTTCTCAGCCATTCAACAGGAGGACCAGGGTGATTCCCCACACCGCCAGTGCGGTGTAGAGCAATTCCATGTGGATACGCCTGCGACGCACGTACATACGATCATCCTCAGGATAGAGGTTGTATGGATAATATCTTCAGGATGAAGGATATGTTGAAACCCGGATCCTTGATTTGCAAAGGGTATGCCAGGAAAGTTAAAATGCCCCTTCTCTTTTGGACGTCACAGGGCTGTCCATTATAATACGTTATTTTTCAATATCCTATTTTTTTCAAAAGGGACTGAAAAGGGGTGGGCGGTCGCTTCCGGTTCCCCTCATACAGCCATCCATGAATGTGCGATAAAACACGCTGCGTGTCACTACGCACAACGATGTGTTCAAATATCGCGCACAGGATGTTCAAATATTGCGCACAACTCTCCATCAGCCGTAACGCAAGGCTCAGGGTCAGGCCGGATGGGGGAGAGGGTCGGGAAAAAACTTGACAATCCGGCCTCGTTCATATAGATTAAGCCGGGCGAAAGATAGCAGGGAGCCGAGCAAGGGCTCCGCTGGACACACGAAAGGCCCCTATAACGCGCTTATAAAAGAGTGTGGGCGATTAGCTCAGGTGGCTAGAGTGCTTGCTTGACATGCAAGAGGTCGATGGTTCGAGTCCATCATCGCCCACCAATGAAAACAAGGGGTTGCGGATAATCTCCGCAACCCCTTTTTCATTTTGCTAACAGGGTGCTAACGGGAGCCGGAAAACTGCCAGAGTGACACGGAACGGGACGGCGGGAGGGGAGGGGGGTTCCAGAAGTAACCTTACTTCTGGTTTTTTAATTGGTTATATTCAAAAAAACAGACAGAAAAGCTTGACAACAGGGAGAAAAAACCGATATTCAACATGGACCGAACGAATGAACACGGAAACCCCTGAAGGGAGGCCGACATGAGCGAGACGCAGAAGATCGACAGCCCGAAGATCGGCAGCATCCGGGACGCAGCGAAGGCGCTTGGCGTTCCGAGGTCGTTCCTCTATGAACGCAGCAGGCATGGAAGCTTGCCGGGCATGTTTAAGATTGGCAGGTTGATTCGCGTGGACATGGACGCCTTCTTAAACGCGGCGAAGGCCGGGGGGCTGAAGTAGACGGCACGGGCGCGAGAACGCATCTTCGGGCAGAGGTCCGGGACGATCATGACCTCCTGCGTGGTCTCCTGGACCTCCTGCCCACTTTCGCCGACAGGAGGCGGGTTGATTGAAGCAAGAGAAAAAAACAAAAGGCGTTTTCTTGCTCACGGAGATCATAGGGTCATCGGCGTTCCGGGACCTCAACGGCACGTCGATCTTGGTCTATCTGGATTTCATGCTCAGGCGCAAGATGGGCGAGCGGAGGGTTGGAAAACGCGACGTGTGGAGCGTGTTGAATGACGGACAGATCGCATATCCTTACACCGAGGCCCAGGAGCGCGGCATCTCTCCTCCGGCGTTCACGCGAGCGATTGACGACCTTGTTGAACACGGTTTCATGGACATCCACGCGAGCGGGGCCGGACTTCTCAAAACGCCGACGCTCTACGGATTCTCGGAACGCTGGCGGGAGTGGGGGACGGACCGCTTCACCGAGAATCCGAGGCGTAGACAAGGGCTCTGGAGAAAGGGGATCGGCTTTGAGCCGGGACACGTGCATTTCCCCAGGAAGAAGGCCCGTTGAAGCTTGTAGACAACATACGGCAACGTAAGCGATGTCGCATACGGCAACGTAAGCGATGGGGGAAAGGTCGCATACGGCAACGTAAGCGAGAAAGACGGCCCGATTTTCTTCTATCCCTTTGGGGCTGTTGCCGCTGCACAGGAAAAGCCGCCCGCCCCAAAAAACCGGCCCCTTTGCATACGTTCGCGATAGCGGTCTATAGATTTACCAGGTCTCTGCGCGAAAGCGCGGGTCCGGCGCAGAGGCCCGGCCCTGAGTGCGGCCCGGAGGTTCGACCATGAGCATGGCATCATGGCGGTTTTGAGCCTTTGATCTGCCCTTGTTTTAAAGGTTATAAAAATTTGGCCCTGGAAGGAGGCCCCGGAACGTGGAGACATCCGGCATCTGTGAGCGCAGAAATGAGGCGAACGCCTGTGACCCGTTCGCGCAGGGCTTGCCCCGGCCTGTCGTCCTGCGTCTGCTGGCCGGGAGGTTCGAGCGCGAAGACCTGACGGCTTACTACCGGACGCCCTGGTTCCGGCGTCTGCGAGAGGGGGTCATCGAGACATACGGGGGCTGCTGTCTGTGCGGCTGTCGATTCCGAAAGCGGTTGACGGCCCACCACCGGACATACAAGACTTTGTTTCGGGAGGACGTGCTGAAAGACACGTCCTGTATTTGCAAAGGTTGTCACGGAAAGCATCATAGACGTTGACGATGGGAAGTAACCCCACTTTCAAAGAGGAGATCGAACATGGACGACAAAGCGAAGATCGCAGAACTTGAGCGCCAGCTTGCGGAGCGCACGAGTGAGCGCGACGCGGCGCTTACCCGGCTGGACGAGATCGAGACGGGGTATAAGCTGCGCGACGCGGTGAGGAGGGCGGGCGTCAAAGGAGAGGCCGTTACAGACGCCGTGAACCGGGGGCGGGCGATCTTCACGACGAAGGACGGGGCACTCGTGGACCGGGAGGGCTACCGGACGCCCCATTCGTGGCTGGCCGGGCTGAAGTCATCCGCCCCCCATCTGTTCGAGGCGAAGGCTGAGGGCGACGGCCACGGGAGCGACGACCACCACGGGGGCAGCGCGACAGGCATGCGCCGATCCGAGATGACACCGGCAGAGAAGGCGAGCTTCATCGGGGAGCACGGCGTTGACAAATACATGGAGCTTCCCGCGTAGGCGGAGCGGGAACAAGGAGACGAAACATGGCGTCGAAGAAGAAGGTCCGAACGAGAGGGCCGAAGTGCCCCGATTGCAAGTGTCTGGTCGCGGTCATTGCGAATCTTTGCGGCCAACTGACCGGGCAAGCGCCCGGCGTTGCCCTGCGGGACTTCGTGTCTGAGATTCGGGCAGAGCGCAGGCGACGGGCGAGGCGGGCGAGAGCGTGACCCTGAAGCGGCGCGTCGAAGTCCTGGAAGGTCGCATGGGGACTCAGCCGGAGGAGTGCCCGTCAAGGTTGGACTACTCGCGGTTGAGCGACGCGGAGCTTGACGAATACCGGGCGCTCCTGGAAAAAGCCTACGACGAGGGCACGAAGGCCCTGACGCCGGAGGAGACGCGGCGGATGTTAGAACTTGCGCGGAAGGCCGGGTTTCGGGGCGTTGGGGGCTGATTTTTGCATGTTTCGTGTGGTCTATCGCTTTGAGGCGCAGAATGTTGAATCCGAAGACTATCCCCCGGCAGAACAGAAAGGATGATCGGCAATGCGAGGCCCGAAACTTCAGACGGTCAGAGACGTGTCTGTCTTCCTTGCGCGAGTTCTGCGGGAGGTCTACAAGGGGACGCTGGACGAACGGCGGGCCGGGGTGTTGATCTATGGGGCAAACGTTCTGCGGGGATGCCTTCAGGTGTCCGATTTGGAGGAGCGCATCGAGCAGCTTGAGCAGGCGGCGCAGGCCGGAGCAGGGCCGACGTTGAGAGCAGCGCCGTGAGCGCGGGCGACGGCGAGAAGGCCCGGCGCACGAGCAGGGCCGGGGCACGGAGCGGGGGCGGAACCTCCGGGGCACTTCCGATATGCGTTTCTGGACGGACGCGAAGAAAGGCCATTTCCGGCGTTTTAAACGCGAGCGCCCTGTCTGCGAGGAGCGGGTCAGAAATGGCGCTACTTCTGAAACGAGAAAGGCCCTGGAATCATCCCCAGGGCCTTTT
>CAYRZX010000214.1:0-12116 GCA_964428665.1 uncultured Gemmatimonas sp. | reverse complement strand
GTGGACGGGGAGGGAGTTATCTTCCCCCCGTTCACGGGGGGATAAGAGGGGGGGCCGATCCACGGTACCCGATTCACGGTACCCGGTACCCGGTACCCCACCCACAGGACGCCCGCCGCCGCGACCCCCATGCGCACCAGGGGGACGACTTCGACGGCGCAGTGCCGCCCCAGCGCCCAGCCGAAGACGGGCATCCAGCTCGCCGCCGTCGCCAGCCACAGCGCGTGCCCCCACCGCCACGACAGCAGGCCGGCCAGGGAGAGGGCCAGCCCGGCGTGCTGCAGCGCATTCAGGCTCCCCAGCGCCCCGATCAGGCCCATCCCCAACCCCCCTCCCAGCAACGCGGACGAGGCCCTTCCGCCCTCGCGCCCGGCTCCCCCCTCCTCCCGCTTCAGGACAAGGAGGGGCAGCCCCCACACCGACAGGGCGATCCAGCCGAGGCTGTCAAACGGGCTGTCTCTCCAGGCGTCCAGCAGGTCCCGACACCCGCAGGCGCAGAAAAGGACGATGCCCAGAGCGACCGGGGGGAGAGGGAGGGCGCGCATCAGTCAGCTCCGTCAGGGGCCAGAGCGCCCCGTTCGCGTCGCAGCCTGGCGAACATCAGCCAGCACAGCGCAAACATCAGGCACAGGACCAGCCAGCCGCCCCAGGGATGAAAGGCCCCCACGGCAAATTCAGGGCTGACGGTCAGGGCCGCTGCCCCGAGCGCCACGATCCTCAGGGCGTTGGCCAGCCAGGCCAGGGAGATCAGCAACGGAAAACTCCACCAGTACCGGGAGTGGCCCCCCAGATGCAGGTAGGCGACCCCGGTGCCGGCGATCAGCATGGATTGCAGCTCATTCAGGCCCGCGCAGGCGGCGTCCACACGCATCGGCAGGCCCTGCACCAGCAGGAAGGTCCCCTCTCGCTCCACGGCAAATCCGACTAAGGAGAAAAAAGACTCCGTCGCCCACGCGCCGGAGAGCCGGAACCACCAGCCTATCCTGTCCCCCTCCAGCGCGATCCACGGAAAGGCCAGCAGCGGGAGGATGAGGAGCCGCCGCACCGCCCTCCACCGCCCGGCCTCCAGACGCGCCGAGAGCCACCCCGCCAGCAGGAGGACCCACCCCAGCGAAAGCAGAAAGGTCAAGCCCAGGCCCACGCCCGTTAGAAAGAGCAGGGCCCCTGCCCCCAGCGCCCTGACGGAAGGCTCGCCCTCCCCCTGGGGGCGGAAGCGCCACGGGCGACCCAGCCAATAGAAGACCGGCAGGGCCGCTGCAACCGGCGCCGTGTTCTCCGCCGTGGCCGTCCAGCTCAGGTCCCGCCCCCAGATAAAGGCGGCCAGCCCGAGCAGCAGACCCGCAAATCCGTAGTCCCTTGCGCCCATCACATCCCGCCTCTCCGTTTCGCCTCTGCCTGCGCGATCGCCTTGAGGTTGGCGCGCACCTGCAGGTTGGCGGGGAAGGTATCCATCAGCTCCAGGGTGAGCCGCCTGGCCTCCCGCCAGTCCTGCGCCTGAAACGCCCGCCGGGCCAGATACGCCTTCGCCTCGGCGGAGTCTTCTGCGATGGCCCGATAGATGCGCTCCGCCTCCCCCTGCCTCCCCTCCCAGAGGGCGACCTTCGCCAGGACCTCCTGCCCGGTCACGCCCCTGGCCAGGCGGGGGTTCTCCAGGACGTAGCGCCTCGCCGCCTCGCCCTCTCCCCGCCCCAGGCTCGCCAGACTCAGCAGCCACGCGGCCCGATAACCGAGGTCAGAGCCCCCTCTCCTCAAAGGCTCCAGCTGTCTTCTGGCCTCTGCGAGGTCCCCACTCTCCAGCCACAGCTCCCCCTTCAACAGGTCCAGGGGGGGTGTGGACGGCTGCCTCTGCGCAAATTCCAGGGCCTGGGGAACGCCCCGGTTGAAGCGCACCCCCTGCGTCAGACCATACGCCACCCACGCCGGAAACTCCGGTGGAATCTCCTTCGCACGATGGAGATGCAGGGCCGCCTCCGTCCACCCCCCCGCCAAAAACACCGCGGCAAAGGCCTCCTCGCTCAAAATCAGTCGCGCCAGCGCTTCCGGGACGCCCCCTGCCCCTTTCGTGCCGACCCTTCTCCTGTCGGTCAACCGGTCCAGCTCCTCAAAGAGCTGATGGCGCACCCTCCCCGCGATGGGGCCGGAGACGGACGGAAACTCGCGAAACGGCCTGAAGCTGCGCGTCTTCCGGTACCTCAACACCTTCGCGATGGCCCCTTCGATCTCCGGGCGCCAGGAGCGGTCGTGGAAGGGGTTCAGATCGAGCAGGTGAATGGCCTCCTCCTCCTTCCCGTCCCGGAGCAGCTGCAGCAGCCGCAGCCAGAAGACCTCCTGACGCCTCTGCCCCAGCCAGCCAGCCCCCGCGACCTTCTCGAAGGCCCCCTCGTCCCAGTACCGGCCCTCCGGCAGGGCAAGCAGATAGTCCAGGAGCGGGCGCAACTCCCCCTCCGGGGGCGCCGTGGAATCCCACTTCACCGCGGCAGGAGACGCCACCCGGTTCCAGAACCACGTCTTGACCCAGAGGAAGGGGAAAGAGGGCGGCGTCAGCCCCCCTGCCCACGTCCGCAGGGCCAGATCATAGTTCCCCCACCGGCGGTAAAACTCCCCCAGCTGATCCCGCAACAGGGGATCGGAGGGGTCCGCCAGGTGCGCCGCCACATACTCCACCCGGGCCTCCTCGACCCTGCCCGCAGCCTCCAGCACCTGGCCCCGGAAGGAGCGCACATCCGGGTTTTTGGGGTCCGCCGCAAACGCCTTTTGCAGGTACCCCCACGCCCTCGGCAGGTCCTTCGCGTGCAGCAGCGCCAGGCGAGCCAGCCGCCCGCAATCCTCCGGCCCGGAGAAGGACCTGGACTGCAGCAACTCCAGCGCATCCCCGCGCCGGCCCTCTGAAAGGGCGCGATCCGCGTCCAGCGCCAGCCAGGCGGCCTTCTGCGTCTCCTGCCCCTGCCACGCGCCCCGCAGCCTCGAAAACCGCTCTTCCTCCCTCATCTGCATCAGGGCGCGGCCGGCCAGCAGCGACGCCTCTTCGGACCTCAAAAACCGCTCGGGGAAACGGGAGTAGAGCCAGAGCAGTCGCGGGACCTGACGCAGCCTGGCCAGCGCCTCGACCTCCAGGTCGACCCATCTCTCCGCGCCCGCCTTCGGCCCCTCCCCCGAAAGGCGGCGCCAGGGTGTGTTGGCGTCGATCACGGTCAGGGCCTCGCCATAACGGCCCGCATCGCACAGCCTCAGGGCCTTCTGGTAGTTTCGCTCGGCCTGATGGGAGATCGTGTGGGACCTCCAGGCCCTCACCCCGAAAACCCCGGCGGCCCCGACGACGACGACCACGCCTGCAATGACCAGGTATTTCAGCTTCACGCAGTCCCCTCCTTGCGACCCGCAGGCCGGAGATCAGAGGCCTACTGGCCGCTCTGTCCCTCCGGGTGAGATGCCGTGCGCGACCGCCACATCCTCACCCCAAAGGCCGCGGCGGCCCCGACGGCGACGACCGCGCCCGCAATGGCCAGGTATTTGGACTTCATCCTGCGCTTCGATTTCATACGCTCCACCCTCTGTTCGTGCGACGATTCATCAGATAGAGGGCCAGACCGAGGAAGGAGCCCAGCAGCACAACGGTGGAAGGCTCATCCCCCTGCACCAGCCCGTTCACGTTCCCCGCCCCCACATCCACCGCAAAGACCACGTCGTTGAAGTCCTGATCGCCTCCCCCCCACAGGTCCTCAAAGCCGAAGAGCAGGTAGGGGCTGTCGTTCAGCGCAAAGGCCGACGCGTGCAGGGAGACGACGTGTCCGAGCCCGTCCTGATTGACGGAGGCGTCTGTGGAATAGACGTTCCTGCCCCCGTATACCCCGTTGGCGATCAGGAAAAAGTCCAGCCTCGTCCCCGCGGCCAGCCTTCCGAGGTCCACGAAGTCCCCCGGCAGCAACGGGTCGTTCGACGTCCGCGTTGCTACATAATTGATATCCTGAAGATACGTCTGGGCGCTGGAGGCGTCCGGAAAGATCAGATTCGGATCTCCCCCATTCACCCCTCCTCCCTGCGTGTTGAACCCCAGGGTGTTGTGGTACCCCGCCCCCTCCCCGACAAAATAGACCCGCGCATCCGCCTCGGTGGCCAGCCTCAGGTGCGCAGGGTCCAAGGCGACGCTGGACACGTCCGACAGGGCCTCCCTTTCGCTCAGACGCAGGTTGACGAGGTTCTGCACCGCCGGCAACACCCCGGACTGGAACTGGGCGGCCTTCTCATCCGACCCGGCAAGCTGCACCAGACCGACAATATCCAGGCCGAAAGGACGCGCCGGCGATTGCACCGGCGAGACCGCGCCGGCAGAGGCCATTTCGGCCACGCCTGTCAACCATCCCAGGCCCACCAGCAGGACTACGAAAATCTTTCTCTTCATGACACACCCTCCTTTGGGTTGTGGAGCCGTTTGAAGACGTTCACTCGCCGGAACGAATAGCCCCAATCGTCGCGGCCCAACGAGACCTGAACCAGCCCCCCCGAATAGACCTCCAGATGGCTCTCCGCCCGGAGCAGAGCGGCGCCCCCGGATCGCCCCTCCGACAAAAACTCCAGACCTTCCTTCTGATAAAAACACCGATATCTCTCAAAGGCCTCCCCTGTGTCCATCAACCCTCCGCTGTAAGGGCACGGGAAGGCCTCACCTTCGAGAGGGAGCAGGGAACAATAGACCTGGTCCGCCTTTGTCCTCTGGAGAACCCCCCTGTCCTGAATGCACGTAAGCGCCAGTTTTTTCAGGTTGTTCTGCATTTTCCGGACCTCCCGATAGACGCCCCGCGCCCACATTCAAGCCCACAGGACCGCATCATGTCCAAGACTTTATATCCACCCAATTTATGTAAAAATCCACATCAACAATTTTATGATATATATAATTTTTATGATAATTATAACTTTTATGTCAAATATACAACTTCGGGAGATATGTGTCAAGTATAAAAACTTCTTCGTCCCCGGCCCCTGCCCTCCGACGGCCCTCGCAGGACACAGGGTCATCCGGATCTGCCGAAGTTATCGGCGAAAATGAAGAAATCCTCGAGATCCACAGCCCCATCTGCATTCAGATCATACCGGGGGTCGAACCCCGGCGCTCCGCGACGCAGACCGAAGCCCTCCGCAAAGGTGAAGAAGTCCGACAAGTCGACCCGCCCGTCCCTGTCAAAGTCCCCCAGGATGCCGGACTGGACCTCAGCCACCACACGGGTGAGAATCTGCTGCCAGTCCCCCCGAAGTCCTTTGAGGTTGACCTGTCTCAGGATAAACCGGGTCCCCCCGGACACCCTGAACTTTTCCAGGCCCTCGAAGACCAGGACGCCCAGGAGCCCGTCCCCGCTGACGATATTGTCCGCGGTCGATCCCAGGATAGACGCCCTGAAAGAGACGGTGTTGCCCGCAGCGATAGGAGGCGGAGAAAAGGCGTTGCCTCCCGATCGCTTCAGGACGTTGTCTTCCCGATCGGTCCTCTCGAACCCGTTTTTGAAACGCACAGCCGTTGAATCGAACTCCATCACAAAGGAATAGGCGCTGATCCCGGAGACCCCCTCCACGTAGGCGGTGACCTGGATGGGCGCTGAAGGGCTCGCACGTCCTGATAAGGCCTTCTGGTCGCCGGGTGTCGGGTTGAGGTCGAGGGAAAGAGCGACCTTCGTTGCCGACCCAGACAGGGCCACACGGACCTCAGGTTCATCCGGGTCGTCGGTGAAAATCGTCAGCCGCCCTTTGAAATCCCCTGATTCAGAGGGTGAAAATGAGACGACAAGACGGATGCTGTCCGATGCAGCAATGAGCTTTGGGGGTTTGCCCTGAACGACAAATGGCGAGTCTGATGTGACGCGAGTGATCGTGAGTTTTTCAGTACCGAAGTTGCGGACCGTGAGCGCCCACGGGATCGAAATGCCGGGGGTTACTAACCCATACGCATAGCTTGTATCGGACAGGGCAACGTCGGGAATCGGACGCCCCCTGGCCGATACCGGAACCGTGACGGTCTGGCGCCTGCGATCGTTGCTCTGGATGTGGACCTCAGCCGCGACCTCCCCGGCTGTCAGAGGCTTAAACCGAATGCGAATCTCCCGGTCAGTCCGGGGCGCCAGGGTGAACGCGCTGTCTGACAGGCCGAAGGCTTTCCCGTCGCTCACCGCGACCTTCTGAACCACCAGCGGGTCGTTTCCCTCATTCCGTACCGTCAACGCGGCGCTCGATGTATCTCCGACCGCCACTGCGCCGAAGTCGATCTTCTCCGGCGAGGTCACGATCCTCGAAGATGCGCCGATGCCCTTCATCTGCACGGTGAGACGAGCGTTGTTAAAGGCATTGCTGAAAATCGTGAGCCTCCCGAACAGGCTGTCCATTTCAGAGGGGGTAAAACGGATGGTCACTTTCTGCGAAGAATCTGGCTTGAGGACAGAGGGACGACTTGAAACCTGAAACGGCCCCTCGCCACCGGTGACGAGACTGTCTACGAAAAGGTCAAATGTGCCCGTATTCCTGATCGTCACGACCTGTGACACGGCGCTGTCCAGAGGCACCCGTTTAAAATCCACAGAGGCAGGTATCGCGGCAATCTGCGGGGCCCGGCCGGCACCCACCAGCGGGATGTGCAAGATGGGCTGGTTGGGGTCGTTGCTGGTGACCTTCAGCGTACCTTTGGCGCTGTCCGGCACAGAGGGGGTAAATGCGACTTCGATCTCCCGTCTGGCGTTTGGCGTTAGTTTGAAGCCCGTTGAAGAGACGGCGAAAGATGGGCTATCCGCAGAGAGGCTGCCCACGGAGAGGTCTGCGTTCCCACGGTTCTCAATCGTCAGAGTGGTTTTTTGAGTCTGCCCGACCCGAACCGCTCCAAAGCTGACGGACGTCGACGCGACGACAATGCGCGGAGCAGGAGGGGGCGCAGGTGGAGCGGGGGGGGACAGCGGAGCCGGAGGAGGTGGTGGCGGTGGTGGCGGCGGTGGTGGCGGTGGCGGCGACACGCCATTGCCACTCAGGGAGACAGATGACGGGCTCCCCGCTGCATTGTGGGTGATCGATACAGAAGCGGATTTCGATCCTGCCGAGGCCGGCGCAAACGTCACCGTGACCGTCTGACTCCCCCCTGCCGCAACCGTGGCCGTCGTCGGTGAGGCCGTGAACGGCGCGGCATCGGTCCCCGATATGGTGACGCCGGACACTGTCAGAGGCGCATTCCCCGTGTTCCCCACCGTGAACGTCAGGGCCTTGCTCTGGCCGACCTGGACCTCCCCGAAGGAGACCGATGACGACGATAGCGAGATGACAGGCGCGGGGACCGGTGTCCCACGGCCGGTCAGGGAGACAGATGATGGACTCTCCGCCGCATTGTGGGCGATCGACAGCGAGGCGGACTTGGCCCCGACAGACGTGGGCGCAAACGTCACCGTGACCGTCTGACTCCCCCCTGCCGCAACCGTGGCCGTCGTCGGTGAGGCCGTGAACGGCGCGGCATCGGTCCCCGATACGGTGACGCCGGACACCGTCAAAGGCGCATTCCCCGTGTTCCCCACCGTGAACGTCAGGGCCTTGCTCTGGCCGGCCTGAACGTCTCCGAAAGACAGACTCGCTGCCGAGAGGCTGACGACAGGGGCAGGGGGAGAAACTGCTTTCCCCTTTAATGGGATGAGTCTCTCTTTGGCTATCTCCTTATAATCAGGGCCATCGACATAGACCGCCTTTATATTCTCCCTCAGCTCACCCGGCGCGGACGGCGAGAAAATCAGATTGACCTCTCGTGTCTCCCCTGGAGAGAGCGCAAAAGCCTTATCGTCCTGTTCGATCGATACTCCGGGAGGAGATGAAAGCGTGAAACTGAGAGGCCTGGAGATTCTATTTATAACATTAAAGCCCTTCTGCGATATACTTCCCGCTGCGATCTCTCCAAAATCGACCTCAGAAGGACTGACCTCAATGGCACTCCCTCGAATGGCCAGGCTGAAACGAATCCATTCGAGGCCAACAAACGTTCCATCCGGTGAGAAGAACGCATATTCGATCACAAATGAGTAGACCCCAGGAGTGGCATTGGAGGCGACGATGATCCCGTGGGTCACTTTCGGAGCCCCGACACCTGCCGACGGCGTGGTGATGGATATGGTAATATGCGAAACAAAGGCAGGAGGGGCAGGTTCGCCAGGTGGCACAGATACCACCACGAAGCTGTCTCGATGACTTGCTTTGACATTCGACAACGTCGAGACAAACCCTTCGGACGTGCCTGGAATCGTGCTGTAAACCACGGAGACCAGAGCGGCCCTGTATCCTGTCTTTTTTGCCAATCGCCTCTCAGAAACACCTTGCGTACGGGTGGAATCCGGAGGAAAAGACCTCATCCCTCCTACGGTTATATCCGCTGCACCAGCCGGCGATTCATTCAGTTCACCATTTGCTACCATCGTAAAAGCCGGCGCCAACAGCAGATACACCGCCATAACACGAAGGAGCAGATTCCCTTGAGCAGTTCTCATCGTCTTCACCACCGTGTAATACAGAAACAAAAGCCACACCTGTTCAGATGTGGCTCGCCACCGTCGTCCCGGGCCGCTATGGGGACAGGCATCCGTTCAACAGCCTTCTCTGGATACCTGCCCCCTCTGCCGGTGTCAATCCCGACGCCTCTTCCTGGCATCTGCCACGACATTCCCCCGGCTATCTACCATCACCGTGGGGCGGCCGCACTTCTGGCACCTCTCAAAGGCGCCGTTCCAGATGCGACCACACGCCTGGTATGTGCACTTGTGTAGAAAAATCATTTTTGCTCACCACCCTCGTCTGTCTTTTGATCGGGGTGGAGTGCGCCTGACCCGACGGGCCAGGATATCTTGATCGGCCTCCCTATCGGTCGGACCCCTGGTCAGCGGTCAGAACGGCGCTCCTCTACGTCAGGCCCGCCTCGACAAGCCGTTCCACCTGTCTTATCTTTTCGTTGGCGATCTGCACAAAGTGCTCCCCGTAGATCCGCTGCATCCTGACCGGAATGGTCTTCTCGGCCTCAGAGAGTTCCCCGAGCCAGTCCATGGGCTCTCCCCGGCTGATGTGGGCCCTGTACCTGCGCGAGCATTCCCTGGCCTGAATTCGATGGACCTCCTGGGCGCAATCCGGGCAGTACTTCAGGTTTCGGTGGCCATTCAAGGGCTTCTCGCATCTCTTGCACTCGCGCTCGTGAGCGACCATATCGCAAACCTCCGTTGTGACACAGATGGTGGGATGAGACTGAGACCTGAAGAACCTCTGAATATGACTATTAGAAAATTTATGCAAAATATAAGATAATGTAATAAAAATGTCAAATATAATTTTTATATATATGTAAGATTTTTTGGAGCCCCCTTCCCGCCGGGGATAAGACAGAGAGATGTCCTGGAAAATATTGGAGCTATGACGAAGTTTCCCTTGATAAAGACAGGGGGTGCTTAAATTTGAGCGGTGAAAACGGCTCAGAAAAGAGGCTGCGGAGAGGGTCGAGGCGGAGATGGCCAAGCAGAAACTCGAAGACCAGCGAGAGGGGGACGGACAGGCCCTGATGCCGGTCGAACCACGGCAAGCCTTCGGAAACCGGGTCAAACACAAAAGCCAGCGCACGGAAATGCGCTGGCTTTCGCATGTCTACAGAATCGTTGGGATGTCCGGCATCGCAGCCGCCGGAAAAGCCCTATTGACAAGCTCTGCAGATGGACGTACATTCGTCATCACTTTGATCTTCAGGGAACACCATTGACCAGAGGACCTTACCGGTCTATTCCTTGACCCACTTATTTCCGGGCTTGAGAGACGGATATGGACAAGTATAGCCTTTTAGGTCGCATCAAGGCCCGCCTAAAAGCCGTGTACGGAGACCGCCTGCGCGGGGTGGTGCTCTACGGCTCCGAGGCGCGGGGGGACGCCGGGCCGGACAGCGACATCGACGTCCTGGTGCTCCTGGCCGGGCCGGTGGCCTTCGGGAAGGAGCTGAGGGTCATCATCGACACGCTCTACCCGCTGCAACTGGAGGTCTTTCGTCCCCTCCATGCCACGCCGGTGGACGTCAAGATCTACGAGGCCGGGGAGTTCGCCCTCTACCGCAACGTCAGGCAGGAGGGGATTCTCGCATGAGCCCCGAAACGCTTGCTCTCTGGAACCGCGCCATTCAGGCCCTTCGGACAGCCCGGAGCACGGTATCCACAGACCCGGATGCAGCCGCCTCACGCGCCTACTATGCCGCTTTCTATGCGGTATCTGCCCTGTTTGCCCTTCAGGGGAAAACATTTTCCAAACACTCTGCCGTGGAGGCAGCCGTTCACCGGGACTTGGTCCACGCGGGTGTCTGGCCTGTGGATTTGGGGAAGGACTACTCCTTTCTGCTTCAACTTCGTGAGACGGGAGACTATGGGGGACCGACCCACATATCCGGGGAAGAGGCCCTGGAATCCATCGAAGCCGCCCGCCGCATCCTCCAGGCTGTACGGGACACCAGCCCGGAGCCTTTTCCGAGGATGGAGAATGAGCCATAAACCAAGGTATACAGAGGTTAAAATACTGGAGAGGAACCAATGCGTCTTCGAATAACCAAGGTCGACGAATACCAATTTCTTACCTGTGTCAAGAATGCCGTTTGGGGAAGTGAAGCAGCACGGTTCAGTGATTGGAAGATTGGAGATTTTCTCGCTATTACTGCCGAGAAAGCAATAGCTGGTTTAGCGGAGGTTGCAGGCGAACCTTACTTTTCAAAGAAGCCTGTTTGGGATAACGGTATTTTCCCTCACCGTATCCTCCTCAAATTTACCCATGTGTTTCTCCATCGTAATCGTCACCCACTACTGGGCGAAATCCGAGATGTCCTCACTTCCGCCTGGGGACCAAATTATGGGTGGGGGATTCGCAATCAACGAGTCCTTGAAGGTCGTCCTGCTGAGATAATATTAAGGGCTATTCGATCCGGGCATAATGATCTCCCTGAGGTACAATCTACTCTTGATCAGCTTTTAGACCAGGCAAAATCTCAACGAGATACGCTTACCACTCAGAAACGCAAACGTGGAAGACCGCCCAAAATACAAGTTGATCCATCTGCCGATGAAAAACCGATTGTTTCCAAAGAGGAGGAATCTGCTCATTCAAAGGCCCAAAGTGCTCTAATTCGGCTTGGTAAAGCAACCGGGTGCTCGATCTGGATTGCATCCAATGATCGAAATCGGCAATTCAAAGGTAAATCGCTAGGCGATGGCTGCTTGAAGGCGTTTCCCAATCTTGGCCTGAATAAAGAGGCAACAACCCGAATTTCCCTTATTGACATCATCTGGATTCGGCAGAACGCTCCCGTCTGCGCTTTTGAGGTTGAAACGACGACATCCATCTATTCTGGACTCCTCAGAATGTCTGATCTAATTTCCGTTGTTCCTGCTCTCAACGTCAAACTATTTATTGTTGCTCCAAGAGAACGTCAAGAAAAAGTAATGAGCGAATTTTCACGGCCCACTTTTCAGAAAATCGGCCTTAGTGAGTTTTGCAGATTTATCCCATCCGAAGATTTAGACAAATTAATCTCGAAGGTCGAAGGTCTCGAAGGTTATGTTCAACCGAATATCATAGATACGATTTCGGTTGAACCGGAAGAAGAAGTTCAAAGTAGTTTAGAGTGACGCTCCAAATCGCCATCCCATAAAGTTCGCATCGACAAGGTGCGTTACGACCGCACGGTGTCCCTGGTCGGGGAGATGCTGGACCTGCACCGGCGGCAGGCGGCGGCGAGGACCCCGGCGGAGCAGACGGCCCTCGCCCGGCAGATCGCCGCGACGGACGCGCAGATTGATCGGCTCGCCTACGAACTCTACGGCCTGACCGAACGGGAGGTCAGGATCGTGGAGAGTATCCTGTGAATCAAAACTCTTATTTTTCGGAGGTTCCGCAGAATGGTAACCATCACATTCCCTGACCGCAAGACGGAGAAGCAGGCGCTCGCCTTTCTGCTGGGCCGATTTTCAGGCCGAGTGCTTCGATCCGGCGAGCATCTGGTGCCCGAGGCCGCTCTGGAGGCCCTCGCAGACCAGAACATTTCGTTTACCGTCAAGGGAAAGGCGACCTATGAGCAGCAGGTGGCGGCGATTCGAGGT
>CAYRZX010000213.1:0-12156 GCA_964428665.1 uncultured Gemmatimonas sp. | reverse complement strand
CAGCGACAGTCGCCTTCTGGTGTCCGTCGCATCATCGGTCGAACGGGGGCTGCGGCTCGGCCGCTTCCCCAGATTCAGCCCCTGGGTCCTCATCGCGGGCAGGAAGGGCTTCTCGCGAGCAGAGGGTCCGTGACGGTCGGCGCAGGGTCGAGAAGGAGAGGGGACATGTCCACACATCCATCTTTGAAGACAGCGGCCGCGTCGGCCCGGGAGGCTGTCTATCAGGTTCACATCTCCCGCGATGTTGAGCACCCGGACTGGGACGCCTTCCTGGAGCGCACGCCGGGCGGCCACCACGCGCAGACCAGCCTGTGGGCGCAGGTGAAGGCCCATCTGGGCTGGGGGGCGGCGCGGGTCATCGTCACCTGGGGGGGGCATATCGTGGCCGGGGCCCAGATGCTGATCCGCCCCCTCCCCCTGGTCGGGGCCGTCGGCTACGTGTCCAAAGGGCCGGTGTGCGTCGAGGAGGACCCCGACCTGGCCGGGTTCGTCCTCCGTGAGCTGCACCGGCTCGCCCGGACCTGCCGGGTGCGCTGCCTGGTGGTGCAGCCCCCCAACGACGGCCACGCGCTCGCCTGCAGGCTGCCCGGCTGGGGCTTCTGGCCCAGCGCCATTCCGGTGGCGCAGCCCACGGCGACTCTTCTGCTCGACCTGGACAGGGACCTGGACACCCTCCTGGCGGGCATGCACGCCAGCACGCGCTACAACATCCGCCTGGGCCTGCGCAGGGGCGTGGTCGTCCGCCAGGGGACGGAGCGCGACCTGCCCGTCATCTGCCGGATTCTGGAGACCACCGGGCAGCGGCAGGGGTTTGCGCCCGAAGGCGAGGCCTACCTCTCCGAGATGCACCGCATCCTGGCCCCGCGCGGCTGGCTCAGGCTGTTCATCGCCGAGTACCAGGGCGAACCCGTGTCCGCCGGGCTGGCGATCTGCTTTGGCGACACGGTCTTCTACAAGCGGGGGGCCTGGTCCGGCCGCCACGGAAAACACCGTCCCAACGAGGCGCTGCAGTGGGAGATCATCCGGTGGGCGAAGGCCCAGGGCTACCGCACCTACGATTTCGAGGGCATCGATCCGGCGTGCGCCAGGGCGGTTATGCGCGGAGAGCCCATCCCCGAATCGCTGAGCCATACCGTGACCTCTTTCAAGCTCGGGTTCGGCGGGGAGGTGGCGTTCTTCCCGGACGCCTACGATTATGTTTACAACCCCTTTTTGCGGTGGATGCGCCGCTCGGTGTTCCACAGGCTGGAGGGCTCGACGGTCGCCCACAGGGCGCTGAATCGCATCCGCACAAACGCCAGGAGCATTTCTCACACCCCCCTGGAGGAGAAAGAGAGATCATGAGATGAGCGTTCAGTTGGTCATTTCTCCGCGGAGACTCGCGCAGATATTATCTATTGCAGCGCTGGGGCTGACCCTGGCGAGCGTGGCCGGGAGCCTGTCTGCCTTCTATCTGTCGCCCGGCAAGGGCCTGCTGAAGGAGGCGCAGGAGAGTTTCGTCCGGCTCTTCTACCTGGACGCGGAGGCCAACGTCCCCACCTGGTATTCCGCGTCCGCCCTGTTGCTCTGCTCCGCCCTCCTGACGACGATCGCCTGCGCAAAAAGGGCGCAGCAGGACCCCTTCGTCCGCCACTGGGCCGGGATGGCGATCCTCTTTCTGGGCATGTCCATAGACGAAGAGGCCATTCTTCACGAAATGGCGATCAGGCCGCTGCACAGCGCTCTCCACACGGGCGGGCTCCTCTACTACGCCTGGGTGGTCCCCGGCGCTGCCTTCGTCCTCCTGTTCGCCCTGGCCTATCTGCGCTTCCTGTGGCGGCTCCCCCCGCGCACGCGGGTCCTCTTCTGCGTGGCCGGCGCCGTCTACGTGGGGGGGGCCATCGGCGTGGAGTCCCTCAGCGGCCTGCGGGCCGCCCGCCACGGCGAGGGGGACGCCGTCTACGTGATGATCGCGACCGTCGAAGAGTTGATGGAGATGACCGGCGTGATCGTCTTCATTTATGCGCTCCTGGACTATATGGGGCGGCACCTGGGGGAGGTGACCCTGTGCTTCAGCGCCGTGAGGTCGCGCGCGGCCTCGAAGCGGCCGCCGAGGCCGGCCGCCGCCCCCGCCGCGCTGGCCCACACCTGAATCTTGTGCATCGTGAAAAGCATTTATCCTTGTTCCGGGAGAGATCGGCATGATTGTGAAAGGCGTCGAACACACCCACTCACTCACCCCGCTCCAACAGTGTGTTGTTCCACGGCCTCCGGGAGGGGCGCCCCGCGGCGCGCCTCGCTCAGAGGGTCTGCCCCCTGGCAGATCCTCTGGGCCTCCCGGCCTCGATTTCTCTCAAACTCGGATAAGGAAGGTTATGCGAACGATTGAAGACACCTACGCCCTCACGCCTCTCCAGCAGGGCATGCTCTTCCACAGCCTCCGGGACAGGTGCGCCGGGGCATATCTCGTGCAGATGGCCTGCACCTTCGTGAAAGACCTGAATATCCCGGCCTTCCGCCGGTCCTGGGAGCGCGTCGTGGCGCGGCACCCGATCCTGAGGACCGACTTCCGCTGGGAGGGCCCTTCGACGCGGCTCAGGGCGGGCCTGGACGAGCCCCTGCAGGAGGTGCACTCCCGCGTCGAGCTTCCACTGGAGGCGCAGGACTGGCGGGGCCTGTCGGCGCAGGAACAGGAGGCCCGGTTGGGGGCGTACCTTCAGGACGACCGGCGGCGCGGCTTCGACCTGGGCCAGGCCCCGCTTCTGCGTCTGGCGCTCTTCCGGGCCGGCGAGGATCGCCACCGGTTCGTCTGGACCTTCCACCACATCCTTCTGGACGGGCGCTCCATCCTGGACGTTCTGAAGGAGGTCTCCGTCTTCTACGAGGCCTTTTGCCAGGGCCGGGACCTGCAACACCCGCTGCCCCGCCCCTACCGGGACCACGTCGCGTGGGTCCAGGGGCAGGACCTGCGCCGGGCCGAGGCGCACTGGCGGGAGTTGCTCCGGGGCTTTGCCTCCCCAACGCATATCCCTGTGGCTCCGCCGTCGGAGCGACGGCAGGAGGGGCGGGGAGGGCGAGAACTCCGGCTGTCGGCCTCTGCGACTGCTGCCCTGCAGGGCCTCGCCCGGGAGCACGACATCACCCTCAACACCGCATTGCAGGGGGCCTGGGCCCTGCTCCTGAGCCGCTACAGCGGCGAGGAGGACGTGGTCTTCGGCGCAATCCGGGCCTGCCGGCACTCCACCGCGGAGGGGGCCGAGTCCATGGTCGGCCTGCTCATCAACACCCTCCCGGTGCGAGTCCGTGTACCTCCCCAGGCTGGCCTGCTGCCGTGGCTGAAGGACCTCCGCGCCCAGCACCTCGCGATCCGGGCGTTCGAGAACACCCCCCTGGACAGGGTCCAGGAGTGGAGCGACGTCCCCGCCGGTACTCCGCTCGTCGAAAGCCTCGTGATGTTCGAGAACTACGAGTGGGACGCCCTCCTGCGGACGGTAGAGGGGGGCCTGGCCTACCGGGAGGCCCGCTTCCTGGAGAACCCCTCCTATCCCATCACCGTGGCCGGGCACGCAGCCCCGGAGCTCCTGGTCAAGATCAACTACGACCGGAGCCGATTCGACGAATCCACCATCGTCCGGATGCTGGGGCACCTCCGGACGCTCCTGGAGGGCATCGCCTCGGCCCCTCACCGACGCCTTGCGGACCTGCAGATGCTCACGGAGGACGAGCAGCGCCAGCTCCTGGTGGCGTGGAACCGCACGGGGGCGGACACCCCACGGGACCGGTGCGTCCACGAGTTGTTCGCGGCCTGGGCGGAGCGCACACCTGAAGCGCTGGCGGTGGCCGGCGGAGGGCGCAGGCTCACCTACGGGGAGTTGAACGCCCACGCCAACCGGCTGGCGCATCGCCTGCGCGCCCTCGGCGTGGGGCCCGAGGTCCCGGTGGGCCTCTGCCTGGAGCCTTCGCCCGAGGCCGTGGTGGGGATGCTGGGCGTGCTCAAGGCGGGCGGGGCCTACGTCCCCCTGGACCCGGAGGACGCCCGCGAACGCCTGGCCTTCATGTTGCAGGACACCCGGGTGCCCGCGTTGCTCACTCGCCAGGGGCTGCTGCCGAAGCTGCCTGAAAGCGCGGCCCGGGTCATCTGCCTGGACAAGGGCCCGGAAGGGGCCACGCCGGAGCCCGCGAACCCGGACGGCGGTGCGCAGCCCGATAGCCTGGCCTATATTATCTATACTTCAGGTTCGACAGGCACGCCCAAAGGCGTGGAGGTCCGGCACGCGGGCCTGGCCAATCTCATCGCCTGGCACCAGCGCGCCTATGGCGTGACGCCCGCAGACCGGGCGAGCCAGACGGCGCGTCTGGCCTTCGACGCCTCTGTCTGGGAGATCTGGCCCTACCTCACTGCGGGCGCCAGCGTCCACATCCCGGACCGGGAGACGCGCACGTCTCCGCAGCGGATCGTCGCGTGGCTGGCCGCGGAGCGGATCACCCTCTGTTTTCTGTCCACCCCCCTGGCGGAGGCGGCCCTGGAGGAGCAGTGGTCAGAAGACCTGGCGCTGCGGGCCCTTCTCACGGGCGGAGACAGGCTCCACCGCATCTCGCGGAAGGCATTCCCCTTCCGCATCGTCAACCATTACGGGCCCACCGAGTACACGGTCGTCACCACCTGCGCCCAGGTCTCCCCGGAGGACCGCAAACCCCCCATCGGGCGGCCCATCGCCAACACCCGGCTCTACGTCCTGGACCTCCACATGCGGCCGGTCCCCGTGGGCGTGCCCGGCGAACTCTACATCGGCGGAGACGGCCTGGCCCGGGGCTACCTCCACCGGCCCGAACTCACGGCCGAGCGGTTCGTCCCGGACCCCTTCGGCGTCTCCCCGGACGCGCGGTTGTACCGGACCGGCGATCGGGTCCGCTACCGGCCCGACGGCAACCTGGAGTTCCTGGGCCGGATGGACCAGCAGGTCAAGATCCGCGGGTTCCGCGTGGAGCCGGGGGAGATCGAGGCGGCGCTGGTCCGGCACGCGGGGGTGCGGGAGGCGGCGGTGGTGGCCAGGGAGGGGGTCTCCGGGCAGCGGCTGGTGGCCTACGTGGTTCCGGCGGGCGCGCCCCCCGGCCCGGACGAGTTGCGCGCCTTTTTGCAGGAGAAGCTGCCCGCTTACATGGTGCCCCAGGCCTTCGTGCGCCTGGACAGCCTTCCCCTCACGGCCAACGGGAAGGTGGACCGCCGGCGCCTCCCCGCCCCGGACGACTCCGGGCTCCCTTCCCCGGAGCCCCGCAGCCCGGTGGAGAGGGCGCTGGCGGCGGTCTGGGCGGAGGTGCTCGGGGTCGAGCGGGTCGGCGTCCACGACAACTTTTTCGACCTGGGGGGCCACTCCCTGCTGGCCACCCGGCTGGTCTCCCGGCTGTGCGCGGAGTTCGGGGCGGAGCTGCCCCTGCAGGCCCTCTTCGACGCGCCCACCGTGGCGGAGCTGGCCCTGGCCCTCACCCGAAGGCGGGCCGGGGAGACGGATCGGGAGGACCTGGAGCGGCTGCTGGCCGAGCTGGAGGGGCTTTCGGACGAGGAGGCGGAACAGTGCGTGGCGCGGGAGACAGGGGTGGATGCCTGAACGGTCGGTGAGGAGAAACTGGATCATGAAAAACGACATGTCTTTCATTGTGGAGACCAGAGATGAGATCGCCGAGCGGGTCGCGCGCCTCTCGCCCGCCAAGCGGGCCCTGCTCGAACAGAGGCTGAGGGCGCAGCGCTCCCCGCGCGACGGGCTCATTCCCAGGCGGAGGCCCTCCGACCGGGCGCCCCTCTCGTTCGCCCAGCAGAGGCTCTGGTTCCTGCACCAGATGGACCCGGAGGGCTGCCTCTACAACATCCCGCAGGCCTTCCGCATCGGCGGGGACCTGGACGTGGACGCCCTGCGCCGGGCGTTAGACGCCGTCGTGGCCCGACACGAGGCGCTGCGCACCACCTTTGTGGCCGAAGGGGAGGTTCCGGCGCAGGTGTTCGTCGCGGGCCGGCCCGTGGACCTGCGGACGCTCGACCTGCGCGGGCGTCCGGACGCCGGGGCGGAGGCGCAGCGTCTCCTGTCGGAGGAGGCCCGACGCCCGTTCGACCTCTCGGCGGACCTGATGCTGCGGGCCCTCCTGCTGCGGACGGGCCAGCAGGACCGCATCCTGCTCCTCACCCTGCACCACATCGCGGCGGACGGGTGGTCTCTGGGGGTCCTCTTCGAGGAGGTCTCGGCCCTCTACCGGGCCTTCGCCGCCGGAGAGGAGGCGTCCCTGCCCGACCTCCCGATCCAGTACGCGGACTTCTCCGAATGGCAGCGCCGCCGGATGGAGGGGGCCCTGCTGGACGGGCAGCTCTCCTACTGGAGGCATCACTTAGGCGGGGACCTGCCCGCCCTGGACCTGCCCGTCGACCGGCCGCGGCCGCCCGTCCAGACCTACCGGGGGACCACGCACGGGTTCGCGCTGCCCCGGCCCCTGCACGGGGCGCTCCAGGACCTGGCCCGCCAGGAGAGGGCCACCCTGTTCATGGCGCTGCTGGCGGGCTTTGAGGCCCTCCTCTGCCGGTACACGGGGCAGGAGGACATCGCGGTGGGGACCCCCATCGCCAACCGCAACCGGGCCGAGGTGGAGGGGGTCATCGGCTGCTTTGTCAATGTGCTGGCGCCCCGCACGGACCTGTCGGGCGACCCCACCTTCCGCGACCTTTTGCGCCGGGTGCGCGGCGTGACCCTGGGGGCCTACGACCACCAGGATCTGCCCTTCGAGCGGCTGGTGGAGGAGCTCCACCCCGAGCGGGACCTGAGCCGCAACCCGCTCTTCCAGGTCATGTTCGCCCTCCAGAACGTCCCGGCGCGGGTCCTGGAACTCCCCGGCCTGTCCGTAAGCCCTGTGGAGGTCCACACGGGCACGTCCAAGTTCGACCTCACGCTGACTGTCGAGGAGCGCCCGGACGGGCTGGCCGGGGGTTTTGAGTACAGCGCCGACCTGTTCGACGCCGCCACGGTCGAGCGGATGGCCGGGCACTTCCGGACCCTGCTGGAGGGGGCCGCGGCCAACCCCGACGCGCCCCTCTCCCGGCTGCCGCTGCTCACGGAGGCCGAGCGATGCCTGCTCGTGTCGTGGAACGACACCGCGTGCGACTACCCGGACAGGCGTATCCACCAGCTCTTCGAGGATCAGGCCGCGAAGGCCCCGGAGGCCGTGGCCGTGGCCGCCGAGGACGGCCAGCTCACTTACGCCGAGCTGAACGCCCGCGCCAACCGGCTGGCGCACCACCTGCGGAGGCTCGGCGTGGGGCCCGATGCGAGGGTGGGCCTGTGTACGGAACGCTCCTTAGACATGGTCGTGGGCCTGCTGGGCATCCTGAAGGCGGGGGGCGCTTACGTGCCGCTGGACCCCGCCTACCCGGAGGACCGCCTCACCCTCATGCTGGAGGACGCCGGGGTCTCTGTGCTGCTCACCCAGGGGCATCTGGCCGGGCGTCTCTCCGCCTGCGGGGCCCGGACGCTCTGCATAGACACGGGCTGGGCCGGGGTCGCCCGCGAGCCCGACGACAACCCGGAGGTCGGCGTCGCGCCGGGGAACCTGGCCTACGTCATCTACACCTCCGGGTCCACCGGAAGGCCCAAGGGGGTGATGGTGGAGCACCGCAACGTGGCCAACTTCTTCGCGGCCATGGACCGGCATCTCCGCCCCGAGGAGGGGGCGGGCGTCTGGCTGGCCGTCACCAGTCTCTCGTTCGACATCTCGGCGCTGGAGCTGCTCTGGACCCTGGCGCGCGGGTTCAAGGTGGTGCTCTACGCCGGGCACGACCGGAGAGGCAGTCACAGGTCCAGGGTCCAGAGTCCAGGGTCAAAGACTATGACTCAGGACTCAGATGTCCGTTGCGTGGACTTCAGCCTGTTCTACTTCGCCAGCGACGGGGGGGAGGCGGGCGGAGACAAGTACCGGCTGCTCCTTGAAGGGGCGAAGTTCGCGGACCGGCACGGCTTTGCGGCCGTCTGGACGCCGGAGCGCCACTTCCACGCCTTCGGCGGGCTCTACCCCAACCCCTCCGTGGCCGGGGCGGCCCTGGCCGCGCTCACGCAGCGCGTTCAGATCCGGGCGGGGAGCGTGGTGCTGCCCCTGCACCACCCCATCCGCGTGGCCGAGGAGTGGGCCCTGGTGGACAACCTCTCGGGCGGGCGCGTGGGCGTCTCCTTCGCCTCGGGCTGGCAGTCCAACGACTTCGTCCTGAACCCGGAGACCTATGCGGACCGGAAGGCCCTCATGTTCCGGAACATCGAGACGGTGCGGAGGCTCTGGCGCGGGGAGAGGCTGGCGTTTGTGGGGCCGAACGGCAAGGAGGTGGAGGTGCAGACCCTGCCCAGGCCCGTGCAGCCGGAGCTTCCGGTCTGGGTCACGGCCGCGGGCAGCCCCGACACCTTCCGGATGGCCGGGGAGATCGGGGCCAATCTCCTCACGCACCTGCTGGGGCAGGGCGTGGAGGACCTGGCCGAGAAGATCGCCGTCTACCGCAGGGCGCGGGAGGGGCACGGGCACGGCAGGGGGCACGTCACGCTCATGGTCCACACCTTCGTGGGGGAGGACGAGGACGAGGTCCGGGAGACGGTGCGGGGGCCGATGACCGACTACCTCCGGAGCGCCGTGGACCTGATCAAACAGGCGGCGACCTCCTCCCCGCAGCTCACCCTCCGGTCCCGGCAGACCGGGAAGAGCCCGGTTGAACTCTTAGAGTCCAAGGACCTCAGCGAGGAGGACATGCGGGCCCTCCTGGACCACGCCTTCGAGCGCTACTTTAAGACCAGCGGGCTCTTCGGAACCCCGGAGACCTGTCTCGATACGGTCCGCAGGCTGCGGGCCGCGGACGTGGACGAGATCGCCTGTCTGATCGACTTCGGCGTGGAGACCGGGGCCGCCCTGGCCCATCTGGAGCACCTCAACGCGCTCAGGGAGCTGGCCTTTGCGGAGGCCGCGCCGGCGGGCGCGTCGATCCCCGACCTGATCGCGGCGCACGGCGTCACGCACCTGCAGTGCACGCCGTCCATGGCCCGTCTGCTCGTGGCGGACGAGGAGACGCGGGGGGCCCTGGGGTCCCTCCGCACGCTCCTGATCGGGGGGGAGGCGTTCCCCGCCGAACTCGCGCGGGAGCTGAGCGGGGTCGTCTCCGGCGACGTCCTCAATGTCTACGGCCCCACGGAGACCACGATCTGGTCCGCCCTCCACCGCCTGGACGGCCCCGAGGACCCCGTGCCCATCGGACACCCCCTGGCCAACACCGGGCTGTATATCCTGGACCGCTACCTGCAGCCCGTGCCGGTGGGCCAGCCCGGAGAGCTGTTCATCGGGGGGCACGGGGTCGTGCGCGGCTACCTGAACCGGCCCGAGCTGACCGCCGAGCGGTTCATCCCGGACCCCTTCGGCGGGGACCCCGGCGCGCGCCTCTACCGCACGGGCGACCTGGCCCGCTACCGGATGGACGGCGCCGTCGAGTTCCTGGGTCGGCTGGACCACCAGGTGAAGGTGCGCGGCTACCGCGTCGAGCTGGGGGAGATCGAGTCGCTGCTGGACCAGCACCCGGCCGTGCGGACCTCCGTCGTGGTCGCGCGGGAGGACACGCCCGGCGATCAGCGCCTGGTCGCTTACCTCATCCCCCGGGGGGACGGGATGCCCCAGGAGGAGGGGCTGCGCGATCATCTGAGAAAAAAGCTGCCGGAGTTTATGGTGCCCGCCGCCTTTATCTCTCTGGACGCCTTCCCCCTCACCCCCAACGGGAAGGTGGATCGCAAGGCCCTGCCGGCGCCCGACCGGGCCGCGCCTGCGCCGACGAGGGCCTCTGTGGAGCCCCGGGATGAGCTGGAGCGGCAGCTGCTGCGCATCTGGGAGGAGGTGCTGGACCGCCGGCCCGTGGGGGTGTGGGACAACTTCTTCGACCTGGGGGGGCACTCCCTGCTGGCGGTGCGCCTCTTCGCGCAAGTCGAGCAGGCCCTGGGCCGGAAGCTGCCCTTAGCCACCCTCTTCCAGGCCCCCACGGTGGCCCAGCTGGCCGGGGTCCTCCGCGAAAAGGGGTGGTCCGCCCCCTGGTCCGCCCTGGCGCCCATCCATCCCCACGGCTCGCGGCCGCCCTTCTACTTCGTCCACGCGCACGGGGGGAATGTGCTGGGCTACTACGACCTGGCGCGCCACCTGGGCGCGGACCAGCCCTTCTACGGGCTGCAGGCGCAGGGCCTGAGCGGAGGCGACGTCCACCGGTTCGAGGAGATGGCCGTTAGCTACGTCCGGGAGGTCCGCATGCTCCAGCCGCGCGGCCCCTATTTCCTGGGGGGCTGGTGCATGGGGGGGAACATCGCGCTCGAAATGGCCCAGCAGCTCCGGCGGCAGGGGGAAGAGGTGGGGCTGGTGGTCCTGGTCCAGAGCGCCCACCCGGACTACCCCAGGTACCGTCCCGGGGTCACGCGGCTCCACCGTCTGGCCTGCCGCCTGGCGGAGCGGCTCGACCTGGAGGTCAGCAATTTCCTGGAGGCCCAGGCCAAGCCGGCCTACGCCTGGCGGAGGGCGAAACGGATGCTCATCCTCGGCCAGGTGGCCGCAGAGAAGGCCCTCGAAAGGCTGCTCGGCCCGCTGGGCCTGCGGCCTCCGCGCTCCCACGCCCACACCCTGGAGGCCCTGGCCGCGGCCCATCAGAGGACGTATATGGAGTCCAGGCCCCACCCCTACCGGGGCCGCGTCCTCCTCTTCCGGGCCGCGAAGCAGCCCCTGGGGATCTGCCCCGACCCGACGCTGGGCTGGGACGGCCTGATCGAGGGGGAGCTGGATATTCGGGAGGTGCCGGGGCACGCCATCGGCATCCTCTCGGAGCCGCGCGTGGACATCGTGGCCGGGCAGGTGAGGGACTGTCTGGACCGGGCCCGGCGCGCAGGGCGGGCAGCGCCCTATTTCTCTGAGACGAGGTAATCCTTATGGCTATGACCGCTGTTCTTGCCCCACGCATGGAGGCGCCTGTCCGCGCGGAGGCGCGGGTGCTGAACGTGGACCCCCGCACCGACCCCCTGTGGGGGGAGCTGGTCGAACAACACCGGAGCGACGCCTTCCACGCCCCCGGCTGGGTCCGGGTCCTCACGGACACCTACGGCTTCGACGCCCGCGCCCTGGTCCTGGTGGACGAGTTGGGCGTCCCCGCCGCCGGGGTCGCTTACTGCGAGATCGACGATATGATGGGTCCCCGGATCGCCAGCCTGCCGTTCTCCGACTTCTGCGACCCCCTGGTGAGCGACTCTGACCAGTGGGGCCGCCTGGCCGACGAACTCTTAGACAGGGGCCTCCCCGTGTCCGCGCGGTGCCTGCACAACCGCATCCCCCTGGAGGACGAGCGGTTCGCGGTCGTCAAGCAGGCGAAGTGGCACGGCCTGGACCTGCGGCCGGGCCTGGACGCCCTCTGGGAGGGGCTGCACGAGTCCAGCCGGCGGGCCATCCGGAAGGCCCGGCAGAGCGGCGTTGCGGTGCGCGTGGCCCGGGGGGAGGAGGACCTCCGCGCCTTCTTCGAGATGCACCTCAGGGTGCGGAAGCACAAGTACCGGCTCCTGGCGCAGCCCTATTGCTTCTTCCAGAATATCTGGCGGCGCTTCGTGGAGGCGCAGAGCGGCCTGCTGATGCTGGCAGAACACGGGGGCCGAGTCGTGGGAGGCGTCCTGTTCCTGGAGTGGAAGGACAGGCTCTACTACAAGTTCAATGCCTCCTGCGCCGAGGACCTCCCGTTCAGGCCCAACGACCTCCTGATGTGGGAGGGCATCCAGTACGGAAAGGCGCAGGGGTTCGCGCGCCTGGACCTGGGCCTGAGCGACTGGGACCAGGAGGGCCTGATTCGCTACAAGCGCAAATATGCCACCGAGGAGAAGACCATCTCCTTTCTGCGGCACGACCCCGTCGGGGTCCCCAACCCGCAGACGCAGCGCATCCGACAGCTCATGCCGCAGCTCACGGACCTGTTCACGGACGGCGCCGTGCCGGACCGGATCACCGAACAGGCCGGGGAGGCGCTCTACAGGTTCTTTGTGTGATACAAGGTCAGTAAGTTCCAATGGCCCCTGATGCCCACGATTCAGGCGATTTTATCGTTAGGCGTAGGGGCGATCCTATGTGATCGCCCGTCGGCCTGATGCGATAGAATCGCCGGGC
>CAYRZX010000212.1:0-12276 GCA_964428665.1 uncultured Gemmatimonas sp. | reverse complement strand
CTTGTTCTTCCCGAACGCCGCGTCATACTGACCCCGGACTGCCTGCGGGAGGAGGAACAGCGCCAGTCCCCAAATCCACCCTGCCATCCAGCTCGATCTGAACATCTCATCACTCCATAGAAAAAAATATTGCGATTATCCTGATCCTCGACCCGTGTGGCCTTCCTCCGCCACCCACCCGGAAAGCCCCGCGATGACGAGCGCTCATCCCTCCCGAGGATAATACAGCTCACGCAACCTCTTTATTTTTGGACACCCGTCCCCTCAAAAAGTTTCATAAAACGCCATCGACCACGCGAGGATCGATCCCGCCTCCCGAATCTCTGCCCCGCGATCAGGAGACTCAGGGCCGATTCGGGCCGACCGCCTGACTTCGCAATGCCCTCAGGCGATCTCGCAGCTCCGCCGCGCGCTCGAAGTTCTCCTGCTCGACCGCCTCCCGGAGCAACTGCTCCAGACGTTCCGGCTCGCTCACCGGGATTTCACGGGCGATCTCCGAGCGCCAGTTGCGCAGAAACGCGATCTCCATCGCCTTGTCAATCAGGTCCGCCCGGCCGTACTCCTTGAAGAATCCCTCGATGAGTTCAATGCCCTCATCAATCTGGGCCAGAGACAGACGATAATCCTTGCGCTCCACGCTCTGATGGACGCGGGCCTTCGTCCGGTGCATCAGGACAAACGCCCGGTACTGTTCCGACAGCATGCGATCCGCCTCATTCTCGGCGTAAGTCTTAAGCAGGTCCATGATCTGAAGATTGTGATCCGCATCCCGCTCCGCAGCCGCATAGTCCTTCAACTCGAAGAAACTGATGCGCCGATGGTAATACTGTAACGATTCCAGGCGGAGACGGGCGCAGTCGTCGCTGTTCAGCTTGAACTGCTCGTCAGCCCCGTACTTTCGCTGATGTTCCTCCAGGACAGCGAGATAATGGTCCAGGAGGGATTCGTGCCCGTGAGGCCGAGCCCCGTCTGGCCGGCCGGTCACCTCCATCTGATAAAGCCCCAACTCCAGCCGGAGCTGAATCTTTTCCCTCCCGTCCAGCCCCACGATCTTCCGCACCGTCACCTCGTCGGACCCGCGGTAATCCCATCCCTCCAAGATAGGGCCGATATCCTTGTTCATAGGTTCTGCCCTCTATGCTCTGTTTGGGGGTTCATGCCCTTTATAGCGAACAAATCGTCTGTTTAAAAATACCAATTTTGTCCGACGAAATCAAGCCTATTTCAAAGGCCCTAACCCCGACGCCAACAAAAAAACCCTCCCGTTCAGGCGAAAGGGTTGTCTCTGTCACTGCGCTTATCCTTCACCCCTCGTCCATCACCCATCCCCCAGCCGGACCTCCACCCCTGTGCGACGCGCGTGCCCGAACAGAGGCAGGGCATCTATCCCCTCGGCCTCCGCGCGGGCGTGGCAGACCGGGCAGAGCGAAACCAGGTTGTCCAGACGGTTGGCGTCCGCGCCCGGCGGAAACAGCCGAAACGGGACGATGTGATGGACATCGAGCTGTCTCCCCAGCCGCTCCTCTGTGACCCCGCACCCCCGGCAGGCGAACCCGTCCCGCTCCCGCGCCTGCCGCGCCCGGACCTCCCAGTCCCCCCCCCGGTGGTCCGGCCGGCCGTCCAGCCTCAGCACCCCCTCCTCCTGCCCCTCCTCCCAGGCCCTCCGACACGCCTCCCCGCAGAAGACCACCCGGAGCCCCTCCCGGACGTACCACGTCGGCGCCGGGAAGGACCTTCCGCAGTGCAGACAGGTCGCCCGCCCGGCGCCGTCCCGCCGCCCCCGGTCCCCGCCGGGAAACGGAAGGGCCATCTGCGGCGAATCCACGGGAACCGGCGGGCGCTTTCGAGATCGTGAGGCCATAGCGAAAAGTCCTGAGCGCTGAGTCCTGAGTCAAAAAGCACGATACTCAGCACTCAGGACTCAGGACTCAGGACTAACTTTAGAAGTTCGGCGAGACCACCACAACGGTGCTATCGGCGGGGAACACCAGCTCCTGCTCGCTCAACTCCCGCTCCACCCGCTTCAGCGAAAATTTGACGTCCACGACGCCGCCCGTGTCCACCTTTGCCGCGACCGTATCCGTGAAGGCCACGAACCGGCTCCCCCGGCTCAGGTCCCGCAGGCTCCCCGCAAACCGGCGGTCCCCCGTCGGGACCTGTTTGATGGTCACCTGACGGCTGAAGGTGCTCCCCTCCTGCGTGAAGCGGACCACCGGCGTGGACGCCAGCGCCAGCCTCGGCAGGTCCCGGCTGGCCCCTATCTCTATGATGTCCAGCAACGACGTCGCCGCCAGCCTCACGGCCAGCGAGTCATTCACCACCGCCCGCGTCACTGTGGCCGTGAAGCGGATCGTCCCGCCCACGCGCGCCAGCGGCACCGACACCGTCGTGGCCTGGCCCACCTTCACGCTGTCCACAGCGCTCCCTTGAAACCTGAGCGCCTCCTGGGTGTCGAACGCCGTCACCATGAACTGCCGCCGCCCCACCGGGATGTTGGCCACCTCGCCCGCCGCCAGGCTCCCGGCCGGGATCGGAAAGTTCATCTCCCGGCGGATCGGCTCCAGGCGGCCCGTGTCCGCCGCCGTCACCTCCACCTTGACCCGGCGGATGACCCCCCGGATGTAGAGCGGCACCTCCGCCGTGATGAGCGCAAACCCCACGGGCATATCCGGCGCCAGCGGGGCCGTGATCTGAAACGGCCCCGACCCGCACCCCATCCAGAGCGCCAGCGCGAGGCACACGGCCGCGCCCCCGCTTATGTAGAGACGTCGGAACGACATAAAGTATAAGCAATTTCTTTCACTTCAGCCACTTGAAATTCGACGCCATCGCGGCCACCAGGTCGCTCACCAGCTGCTGCACCGCCTGGTCCCGGAGCTGCTCCTTCTCGCGCGCGCCCAGGTAGGTCATCCGGTCGTCGCTGCTCGTCGGCATCAGCCGGATGCCCTGCTTCTGTTCCCCCCGGCCGCCCATCCGCGCCGACAGGGCCATCGCCCCCTTCTTGCGCTCCACCACCCGCACGTCCGCCTCCACCTCCGCCACCGTCTTGGGGAACCCCACGATCAGCGGGACCTGGGCGCTCGGCGTTCGCGTCAGGTCGTATTTGAGGACGCGCCCCGTGATCACCAGGTCCGCCCCGCTGGCCTTCGCCAGCTCCAGCGCCCCGTTCAGGTCCAGGAACACCGGGTCTTCGCGCAGCTGCACGATCTGTATCCGGGTGTACGCCGACAGGACGGACCGGAGGCGCTCCCCCACCTTTCGCCCCGCGCCGTTGTCCTCCAGACCCGCAAAATTGACCACCGCCACCCGCACCGTCTCCCCCGGTTTCAGGTCGCCGCTGAGGCCCTCCACCGGGATCTTGGTCTGGGTCATCTGGATCCGCCTCGACTTCTCCCCGCCCCTCGCCACGATCCGGAACCCCACCATGCCCGCCAGCTCCGGCAGGTCCTTCGACATCCCCCGCTCCAGCGCCGCCTCCAGCCGGAACGATCCCCCCAGGTTGAAGTGCATGCCGAGCGTCGCCCGCTTCGTCTGCGGCGCGGCCACCCCGGGTTCCGACACGTATTCCCCCGTCACCGTGAAGATCTGCCCTTTGCCCAGCTGAACCCCGCCCCCCAGAATCATCCCCCCCTTGCGCCCCCCCCCGGAGAGCACCTGCCCCACATTGAGATGCACCGAGAGCGGACTGCGGCCGATGTCGATCAGCAGTCGCGTGGAGAGGTCTCGCTTGCCCGCGCCGAACGGCCTCACGTTGAGAGCCCTGATCCCCTTGTAACCCGTCGGGTGCGTCGCCGTGGTCTCGAGGCCGAGGTAGAACCCCGACGGGAACCGGCCCGGCCCGGCCAGCTTGAGCGACGTGACCGCGTCCCCGGACCCGTACTTCAGCAGCCCCCCCGCCGAGTCCAGCAGGAGCGGGAGCGAGAATGAGAAATCCATCAGATTGGCCAGCCCGATCCCCACGCCGAGGTGCCCCGTGAACGACCCGCCCCCCCCCAGCTTGCGCACGTGGATCGTGTAGCCCTCGTTCAGGTACCGGACGGTCATCCCCCCCCTGCTCAGCGGCTCCGCCGCCCGGACGCGAAACATCCCCACGCCCATCGGCACGGGGTAGGGCAGCGCCGGCGTGAGGGTCTGGGCAAAGCCGTCGCTGACCGTCAGAACCAGCAGGAAGCTGACCGTCAGAACCAGCAGGAAGGGGATATATAGCGCAGAGGAGAGACGAAAGAAGCGGTTCCGCCCTCGTCTCTCAACTCCTGGCCTTTCGCCTTTCGCCTTTCGCCTTTCGCCTCTGTTCATCGCGTCTGCAGCTCCTGAATCCTGAGGATGAGTTCGACGGGGGTCGTGTACTGGAACGTTCGATCCAGGATCGCCACCTGCGCGGCCGCGTTGTTCGGGTCAGCCGCCTCCTTCTTCGAGAATTTGCCCAGGAAGAAGTAAGCGGTGGCCAGAATCATCCGGATCTCCCGGGCGTTGAAGTTGTCGTGTGACGAGAAGTAGTTGGCGTCCAGGTCGAGGACCTTCCACGCCGCGTCCACCGCCTTCTGATAGTTGTCCGTGGCCAGCTCCACGCCTGCCAGCCCGGCCCAGGCGTCGGCGTTCTTGGAGTCCGCCGTCACGGCCCGGCTGAAGTTTTCGCGCGCCGCGCTGAGGCGGCCTGCCCGCCGGTTGGCGTCCCCCTCCCGGCCGGCCAGGCTGAAGTTCGCCCAGCCGCGCCCGTTCAGGGCGTCGGACAGGCTGGGATTCACCGACAGCGCCTCCTGAAAGGTGGAGTCCGCCAGCGCAAAGTTGCCCGCGCGATAGGCCGTCCACGCCTCCGCGGAGATCTGCGCGGGCCGGTCGGTCCCCGCCCCGATCCCCGTCCCGCCGCCGCAGCCGGCGGCCAAAAGAATCACGACCGCTGCGGCGATGATGTATGTCTCTCTCATGGCGGAACCCTCTGTAGGGGTGGGTTTAAACCCGCCCCTACGACATATTATTTCAACAGCATCATCTTCCTGGTCAACGTCGCCCCCGACGCCTCCAGCCGGTAGAAATAGACCCCCGACGCCACGCGCCGGCCCGTCTCGTCCGTCCCGTCCCAGGTCACCAGGACGCGGCCCGCGCCCATCGCCCCATCCATCAGCGTCCGCACGACGCGGCCCGCCACGTCGTAGACCTGCAACCGCACGACGCCGGCCTCCGGGATCGAGAAGCGGATCGCTGTGGCCGGGTTGAAGGGGTTCGGATAATTCTGCTCCAGCTCGCATGCCTCCGGAATCTCCCCTCCGACCCGCCGGCCGGGGCCCGTGCCGTCCGTCAGGTCCCTCGCGACCATGGCCCGGTAGACCCCCCCTTGCAGGATCGGCGCAGACACGGCCCTCTGTACCCCGTCTTCCGTCCCCCGTCTCCCGACATAAACCCACTCATCCCCCTCTTTGCGGTAGACCCCGGCCCTCTCCGCGAGGTCCGCATCCACTCCGCCCACGTCGAACCGGAGTTCCACGGGCTGCGCCGGCGTCGCCGTCATCACCACCGAGTAGGCCTCCGAGACCGGGACCGGCTCCCCTCCGGCGGGCTTGGCAGCCGCTCCACCCCCCACCTCCCCGTCCCGGCTCTGGAACAGCGCCACCGCCGCGGCCTCCCGGAACGCGCCCGGCGGCGCCGTCAGCGACGCGCCGGGACCGTTCACCGTCAGGGCGAAGCCGGGATTCACCGTCCCCACCGTGAAGCGGGCGACGTCGGACAGGGGGACCTGCTGCGTCGTCACCGCCGAGGCCCGGATGTTCCCGTTCCCCTCCTGCCCGATCTGGAGGGTCAGATTGCCGTTCCAGAGATTGCCCGCGCCGTCGAGCGAGAGCTTCTTCAGCGACACCAGCGAGCGTGTGCTCTCCACCTGAGGCTTGGTGAGGTTGAGGTCCACAATCACCGTCGGCTCGGAGGCCAGCTCCTTCTTGGCCGCCACGAACACGTCCACGAACGCCCGCTGGATGGGGTTGGCGATCACCAGCAGCTTGAAGTCCCCGACGGCCGTGGCCGGCGTCACCGTCACCTGCGCGCTCGCCTCCGCTCTGGAGCTCCCATCGCTGGCCGTGAAGACCACCGTCTCCGTCCCCGTGAACCCCGGCGCGTTACTTAGCGACACCACGCGGGTGGCCGGGTCTATGGAGGCCGTCACCGTGGTGCTCCCGCTGGCGACCCGCGCCTGCCAGGAGATCCGGGTCGTGTCCCCGGTCTCCACGTAGCTGTTCAGCCGCAGGCTCCGGTCCACCGAACCCGCCGAAAACGTCACCTCCGGGAGCGGCTTCAGCTTGATCCCCGCGCTCGCGGGCAGGACCGTCACCTGCACGGTCTTCTGATCCTGCGAGCTGCTCACCGGGTCCCGCGCCGTGAAGAGCACGTTCTCGTCCCCCGTGAACCCCCCGACCGCCCGCAGCGTCGCCACGCGGCCGGTGTCTATCGTCACGCTCAGTCGCGTCGCGTTGAACTGCGACGTCCAGGACAGCCGGCTCGCCCCGCCTGACAGCACGTAGTCGTCCAGGCGGAGGCTCCCCGGCTGGTCGGCCCGGAAGGAGACCTGCGGGAAGTCCGCCAGACGCACCTGCCCCGCCGGATCCACCTGCACCTGGATCGTGTCCAGCCCTGTATTGCCCCTCTTGTTGCTCACCTCAAACACCACCTGCTTGGTTCCCGCAGGCTCCGCGCTCGGCGCTTCGACGACCGAGTTTCGCGTGGCCGGGTCGATGTCCACCTTCAGGCCCGACCCCGCAGGAGGGATGACCTTGATCGTCAGGTCCGCGTCCGGGTCGGTGGCGTCAAAGATGTAGTCGTTGAAGTTCACGTAGGGCGTCTTCCCTCCGGCCACCACTCTCGGGTCGGGCAACCCCCCGATGTCCGGTTTGTCAGGCTCCACGGAGAAGACGATGATCTGAAACGACCCCGTCAGGTTCGTCGGGTCCGTGGCCGTGAAGGTCATCAGCTCAAACCCCACGAAATCCGCCGGGGCCTGGAAGATCGCCCGGCGCTGCGCGTCGATGTTCACCTGGATCTGCCTGGCGGAGGGGCCGGGGCTCACGGTCCACACGATCCGGTCATCCGGCGTGTCCGGGTCCGTCACGAGCGAGTCGAGCCCCATAACCGCCTGCGCCCCGCCCCGGACCATCCCCGTCTTGTCCGGGACCGGACGCCTCACGACCGGCGGCTGGTTAGGTCCTGTGGAGGCCGTCACCCGCACGGTCAGGGTCTGCCTCGCCCTCGCGCCCTCCGGGTCTACGGCGACGATGTCCACCTTTCTGTCCCCGAGCGCCCCCGGCGCCGGCGTCACCGACACCCGCCCCCCTGGGAGGATGTTGACCACGAGGTTGTCGGCGTTCTGGGTGAAAAAGAGATAATTGGAATCGGACAGGTTGTGGTCCACGTCCTTCAGATAGGCGTTCAGGACGATGTTCTCGTCCTTCCCCCCCAGCGGCACGCTCAGGAGAGGAAACCGGTTGTAGAACTCCGGCGGGTCATTCACCGGCTTCACGGTCACGACCACGGTGGTCGAGTCCTTCGCCCCGTACTGGTCGGCCACGGTGAACTGAACCTTTTCCGACCCGTTGAAGTCCTGGGCCGGCCTCAGCGTCACCCGGTTCGTCGTCGTGTCGACCTGGGCCGTGATCTTCGTCCCCAGCGAGGCCGCCGTCCAGGCCAGCTTTGCGGAGGGGTCCGCGTCCGTGGCCCGCCCGGTCAGGACGAGCGTGGTATTCACCGTGTCCTCATCAAACTTGATGGTGTCCGGGAAGACCCCTTTCGAGATGGTCGGCGGGGAGTTCACGACCACCCGGACCGTGGTCTGCGCCGTCTCCCCCCCGGCCACCGTGGTGCCGGTCACCGTCAGGTTCCTCACCCCCACGAACCCGGCCACGTCCGCCCGCACCGTCAGGGTCTGCGTCTGCTGGTCGATCTGCGCGGTGATGCTGTCTTGCGGGGTGGGATCGGGAAGCGTCCAGTTGACGTTGTCCACCACGTACTGGCTCAGGTTGATCGTTTTTGAGCCGCCCGGCGGGAGCAGCACCTCCGGGATCGGCTGGATGGAGAACCCGAGGATGTTGATCCTGGCGTCCCGGACGAGATTGAAGTTGATCCGCCGCCCGGCCTGGCCGCTGATGAAGTAGGCCGTCTCCCCGTCCCCTCGATTGGCGTCCACCTGGATCGTGCCCTGCCCCGACGCGGGTTTTCGCAGCACCTTGACCTTCATGGTGGCAACGACGAATTTGGCGCTGACAAAGCGCTGCCCCTGGGGCGTGGCCTGAGTATTTTCTGTATAAGTGAGCTGGTAGCCCGCAACCCCGTTGCCGTTCGGCTTCCCCACGTCGTCGTCGCCGGCGAACTTGTTCACGATACTGGACCCCTGGAGGACGGTGCCCTCCTTGAAAGGCGCCAGCGGCCCCCCCTGGGTGGCCTGGAGGACCGGCTCGAAGACCGTGTCGTCATAACTGATCAGGATCTGGACCCCCGTGATCGCCTCGCCTGCGGGGTCTATGTACAGGTCCAGCGTGACCGTCTCGCCCACCCTGGCCGTGAACTCCATGGCCGTCGTGTCCTTCTGGCCGGGAGCGACCGACTGCCTGAGGTACAGGGCGGCCTTCCCCTGTCCGTAGGCAAGGTCGGAGGAACACAGACCCAACGTCAGCAGCCCACCGATAATGATGATAGCGCCCTTGTTCAAGGCCCTGCTCCTTTAAATGCCGTCAGCAATCCGTCCACTGACCACTGACCTTCTAAACGTTTCAGGGAGACGATGCGTTTTGAACCCGGCTCCCCCTTTCCCACTCTCCGTTTCGGGAGGGGACGGGGGGATGGGTCTTCTCCCCTCCCCGTTTCCGGGAGGGGCCCCAGGGGTGGGGTAAGGGGGCTATGGGATGGCTAAGCGGGATGGCTTCAGTGCAAAAATTTGAACACGCAAGTTCTATGCCATGACTATGAAAGCCTGCACGCCTGCAAAATAGGCTTTTATAATATACAGAAAAAATAAACCGACGGGCTGCCGGAATTCCGGCAGCCCGTCGGGTGACGACATGTTGCGGAAGTTTTTTCCTACTTCAGCAGCATGAGCTTCCGCACGTCCTTGAACTTTCCGGCGGTGATCTGGTAGAAGTAGACGCCGGAGGAGACCGTCAGGCCCCGGTCATCCCGACCGTCCCACCGCATCGCGTAGCGGCCCGCCACCTGCCGCTCCTGAACCAGCGTCCGCACCACCTGACCGAGGAGGTTGTAGATCCGGAGCTGGACCTGCGCGTCATCGGCAAGGCTGTACTTGATCGTCGTCTCAGGGTTGAACGGGTTCGGGAAGTTCTGGCCCAGCGCGAACTCCGCCGGGGTCGTGGCCAGGGCCAGGGCCTCACCCGGGGCGACCTGGGCGATCAGCCCATCCGCGCCCAGGATCAAGCCGTCGGCGATCTGGAACCGGCCCGGCTCCTCGAACTCCCCCTTCGCCCGGAAGACCAGCCGGGCGACGGCGCCGTCCAGGCTGCCCTCGACAGCGCGGGCCACCGCGATGCGCCCCTCGCCGTCGGGCCGGGCGAGGAACAGCTCCTCGCCCGACTTGGCCACCTCGACGAACTCAAACCGCGCCGGGTCATACGTCACGGCGAACCCGACCCCCCTGGCCTCGGCGCCGGACAGGACTGCGTCCAGCGTCACCGTCTGACCCGGCTTCACCGCGCCGCCCAGGGCCGTCAGAGACAGCGTCCCCTGAGGGTTGGCCCCGGTCGGCTTGGACGACCGCTGGATCACCGGCGCGTCCGCAGCCACCTTCCCGAAGTTCTCGGCGAAGATGAAGAAGTCGTTGAAGTCCACCGCGCCGTCCTCGTTCAGGTCGGCCAGCGGGTTGAAGTTCACAGCGTCCTTCCCGGCGCCGAACGCCTCGGCCAGGGCGAAGAAGTCGTTGAAGTCCACCTTCGCGTCGTCCAGGGAGATCAGACCCAGGACCTCCGCGCCGGAGGCGTCGTGCAGCTTCATCGGACCCGCCGCCACCTCCAGGGCGATCCTGGCGTCCATGTTCGGCTTCTCGACGTTGAGCTGCGCGTCGATCAGGAAGCCGTCCTTGATGGAGACCTCCACAGGACCGCCCTGGATCGCCCGGAACCGGACCGTGGCCAGGCCGCCGTCCCCCGTGGCCGCCGCCCTGATGCCGTAGGCCGAGCCGGTCACCCCGTAGTCCCCCACCAGGTCCCGCTCGGCCAGGGCCACGCCGTAGCGGGCCAGCAGGTCTCCCGTGGCCACCACGCCCTGGGGCGCCACCTTCGACGGATCGTAGCCCAGGTGGAACTCGTAGGCGCGGGCCGCCACGGCCCCCTTCACCTGCACCGTCACGTCGAACGTCTCCCCCGCCTTCACCCCGGCCGGCGCGGCAGCCAGGATGAACGTCGCGTTCGCGTTGCCCCCGTTCGGGCTGACGGGCTTCAGGTTGAACGTGGGCTTCACCGGGTCGTTCGTCCCGTTGATCGTCGTCTCGTTCACGGTGGCAAAGTTCAGGTCCACCCCATCCACCTGGCCGCTCCCGTTCACGTCCGCGTAGGGATAGGCCTTGTAGAGGGAGTCCCCGGCCACCGAGAAGATGGCCGCCGTGATCGCGCTCCGGTCCGTCGCGTCGATGAAGTTGTCCGGCCTGGTGTTGGTGCTCGACAGGTTGTCGTGGTCGTAGCCCGCCGCGTCACCCGCCAGGAGCTGGCCCTTCTCCTGCCCGAGGCCGTTGAGCGTGGGCTGGATGCCCGTCACGGCCTCGCCAGGCTTCACCGACACCTCCCGCTGCCCGGCTAAGTAGCGGTCTACGAACACCACGAGCGTGTAGTCCCCGGCGGGCACCTTGCTCAGCGTGAACGCCCCCGTGGACGGCAGGGCCTTCTGGATGCCCGCCAGCGTCGTCGTGGAGTCGTTGGCCGCGATGAAGTCCGAGTCGGTCAGCGTGTCGAACCCGCCCGCCTGGTTGGCTGTCCCAGTCGCCGTCGCGGCCCGCAGCGAACCCTTGCGCAGGAAGAAGGTCACGTCTGCGGCGGGCATGGCGTAGCTCGCCCGCCCCTGCAGGACCACCGTCCCCGAGATGCTCCCTCGGGTGTCGATCCGCGCGTTGCTCGGTCCGGGGATCGTCGTGTTGATCCGCGTCCCGCCGAAGCCCGTCGTCAGGTAGAGGGACGTCTGCCGGCTGGCGCTCGGGTCGTTGTCCAGGGTCACGTTGGTATTGACCGTGCCCGACACCTCCCTGGCCTTCAGGTTCAGGCTGACCAGGGTCTCGAACCCGTCCAGGAACGTGAACCCGGTCGTCGCGTCCGCGTAGATGAAGTTGAGTTGCCACTTGTTGCCCGACTTGATGGCCGTGTTCCCGACGATCTTCGAGGAACTCAGCGCGGAGTTCGTCCCCAGGGTGAAGGGCTGGGTGCCCGACGTGGCCGGATCCTTGTCCACCGGCTCGAAGTAGGTCGTGTCCACGGACACGTAGATGTTCGCCTGCCCCACGGTCAGGCCCCCGTCGTCCGCCACGATCGGGATGCGCACCAGCTCACCCGAGGAGGCGCTGATCTGCGTGGGGAACACGAACCGGGCCGTGGTCGGGTTGGACCCGCCTGCCGAGGTCAGGATGATCTTCCCCGGCACCCGGTAGGCCACGTCCGCGTTCGACACGAACGGCGCAGCGCCGATGTTGGCCGCGTTGCCGTTGATGAGGATGTAGGGCGTGTAGGTCCCCGCCGGAATGACCGTGGCCGCGCCCGCGATCGTGGTCGTCATCTTGTTGGCCGTCCACACGAACGACGTGTCCAACCCCTCGTGCAGCCGGACGACGCCCACCGTGGACGTCGGGGTCGTGTCGTCCCCGTCGCGGGAGTTCGCCACGTAGTTTCCGGCGATGTTCAGGGCGGAGCGGGTGCTGGTCGCCCCCACGTCGCTCGCCGACAGGATGACCATGATGTCCGACGAGGTGGAGGCGCCGTTGGGCGCGCTCAGTCCCGTGGCGCCCGCCGTCCCGCCCGCGTTGTCCACGTCCGCCGCCTCCCACGTGAACACCACCGGGTCGTCCGGCCCCACCGTCACGTCCTTGGCAGGCAGGATCGGCTGGATGTAGGAGTCGTGCGTGAACGTCACGGTCTTGGCCACCGGCCCCGTCGGGTTGTGGAACCGCACCAGCCGCTCCGTGCTCCCCGCCTTCACGATGGCGTAGAGCGTGTAGGCGGTGCTGGCGGCCGGGACCGTCCCCTCCGCAGACGTATAGGTCCAGAGGTCCCAGTCGAAGTGGTTATTGAACTTCGCCTTGTTGCTCAGCGA
>CAYRZX010000211.1:0-12492 GCA_964428665.1 uncultured Gemmatimonas sp. | reverse complement strand
TATTTTCCGCGTCTCCGTTCCTTCATCGGCAGGACTTCGAGGCAGCAGGTCCACCATCCGGTGAGGACCGTGTCGATGAACGCCTGGGGCAGCCCCTCCGCGCGCATCTCCGCCGCAAGGCCCCGGTAGTCGTACTCCAGCGGCACGAACTCCACTTTTAGACCCTCTCCCGCCGTCAGGACCGTGTACCAGACGTTCGTGCGCCCGTCGTTCGCCGGCCTGCCGATCACTCCGACATTGACGAAGCGCCGGCCATTCGACAGAGGGCGATGCCAGTGAAGGCCCGTGTGCGTGGCCAGCAGGATGTCCGCCCCGAAATCGTCGCACAGTTTCTCCAGGAAATGCGTCGGCGTGGCCGACTCCCACAGGAACTCGTTCATCCGGCGGGGGGAGCCGTGGCTCATCAGCACGCGATAGTCACCCAGCCGGATGCGGATGGACCGGGGCAGGTCCCTCATCCAGGCCTTGTGGCCATCGCTCGTGTGCGCGAAGGTGTAGTCGTAGCTCAGCTTCGCGAAATAGTTGTCGCGAGGATCGGTGTACCCGCACTGGCAGTCGGCCAGCCCGTTCCCCACCGAGTGGTCGTAGTTCCCCTGCACGGTGCGCACGCCCGCGTCCGTCAGGATCGGGAAGACCCGGTCCGGGTGCGGCCCGAACGCGCCCAGGTCCCCCAGGCAGAACAGCGCCTCCGCGCCCCGCCTCCGCGCGTCCTGCACCGCCGCCTCCAGGGCGATAGAGTTGTTATAGACGCCACCAAAGGTGGCGATGCGGGTGAATTGTTCCAAAACTCTTCTCCTGAATACCCCACCTCACCGTTTCGGCGGCCCATGCCGCCGACCTACTTTCTGAACGATCAGAAAGTAGGCAAAGAATCGCTCGCTCAAGCGCCGCGAGGGGCTTGGCGCGACGCAAGGGCATTGCTCCAGAAGACGGATCATCCAAAGGTTTCCACTGCAGCCTAACGCCTCTTCTGAACCCCGGTGGTTAGCCCTTCTGTGTCGCGCCCTTGTCTTGTTGACAAGGCTGCTCCCCCTCTCCCTCTGGAAGGGTGGTGGGTCGCGACCTCATGGGAGCGACAGGTGGGGTGGTGGGACGGGGGGAGGGGTCTAAAAGCCGAGACGGGGCGTTGGAACAGATCGCCCCGTAGAGGTAGCACGTGTAGCACGCCCGGTGCCGGAGGGGATAGGGCCTCATCGCCTCCTTTAGCGTCTCCCCCAGCCGCGCCTCCGGGGAGTCGATCAGGATGGGGCACACGTGGACGCCCCGGTCCGTCACCACCCGGCTGTTCGAGCAGAGCAGGTGGCCCTGGTCGTAGCCCGCCATCATCTCCGGCGTCACCTGCTCATAGTCCGCATACCCGCGAGACCTCGCGACCTCCCGGCCCAGCCTGAGCGGCGGCAGGACCTTGAGCCGGGGCCGGTCGTAGCCGACGGCCCTGAGGGCCTCCACGAACTGCTTCTGGACGAAGGCGTCCTCCTTCTCATCCCACACCCGCGCCGCCGTGATGATCGGCAGAAAGCCATACCTCAGGAGCAGCCGGACCCCCTCCATCGCCCTCCGGAACGTCCCCTCCCCCCGCACCGGGTCGTTCGTCTCCGGGGAGTAGCCGTCGATGCTCACCCGGAACTCCAGCGAATACGGAGATGCCCGCTCGACCTCGGCCAGCCGCCGAATGTCCCCCTCCCGGAACACCGTGCCGTTCGTCAGGACCGTGGCCGGCCCGATCGCCAGCGTCTCCGCCAGGATGTCCACGATCTCCCGGTTCATAAACGGCTCCCCGCCCGTGAAGTAGTACTCCTTCACGCCGAGCCGCTTCGACGCCTCCAGATAGGGCCGGACCTGCCCCAGCGTCATGAACCCGTAGGCGTGGTTGTCCGGGCTGCAGCTGATGAAGCAGTGCGTGCACCAGAGGTTGCAGACCGTGCCCCCCACCTGAAACCAGAGGTTGTCCAGCGCGTGGAGGGCGACTTCGGGCGCTTCTTTTGACATGGGCGTCAACCGGGATACAGGTCCAGTCCGGGGTCCCCCGCGATCAGCGTGAACACATCCCTCACCTGCTCCAGGCCCAGCCGGATGAGGAAGGTCGAGTTCCGGCCGTAGCTCTTGGCCCCCAGGATGTAGAAGTTCGGCTCCGGGTTCTTCAGGGCCTCCGGCCCGGCGCTCGTCCGGGCCAGGCAGTCCGGGCCGGGCGACGAGGCGAGCAGAGACGCCGCCAGGTCGATGGGCCCGCACGTGGCGTAGCACTCGTGGACCTGGAGCTCCCGGTAGATCGAGCTGTCCGGGCTGTAGCCCACGTTGCCGATGATCCGGTCCACCGCCGTCTCCCGCGTCTGCCCGTTGATGCGGAGGGTCACCCCAAAACGCCCTTCCGCGTCCGCAGACCGAATCGCCTCCACAGAGGCGCAGCGGTGGTATTCGATGCCGGGGCGCCCCGACACGACCCGGATGGCCGACGCGATCAGCGCCGCCCGGCTCGGCAGCCGGTCGTCCGGGATCGACTGGTAAGGCATTTCGTCCTCCGTGCGGCTCACCCAGAGGAGCGACGTGCCCGGCGCCTCCCGGATCAGGGCCTCGAAGGCCACGGCCGTCGTGGCCGCCGAGTAGCCCCCGCCCACCAGAAGCGTCCGCTTCCCGGCGTAGCGAGGCCGGGCCGCGCCCGCAATGTCCTCCAGCCGGTAGCTGATCCGGCGCGCGCTGGCCCGCTCGCCGGGGGCCGGGATGCCCCCGGACCCGATCCAGTTGGAGTGCCCGTAGGTCCCCGACGCATCCAGCGCCACGTCCGCAAGGTGGACGCGCTCCTGGCCGCTCCGGTCCCGGACCAGGATGCGAAACGGATGCCCCCCCCGGCGCGGGTCCCCGATCAGGTCCCCCTTGAGCAGCCCCTCCCTGCCGACGGCCAGGACCTCCGTCTGCGTACGGATGCAGCCCCGCAGGGCCGGCAGCCGGCTCAGCGGGAGCAGGTATCTTTCGGAGTACTCCTGGCCCGTGGGGCAGGCCGCGTCATCGGGGGGCGTCCACGCCGGGTCGTCCCGCCGGAGGGCCTGGCGACCGAGGGGTGAACAGTTGAGCGACCAGGGCGAAAAGAGCGTGATGAATCCCCAGTCCCGCACGCTGGCCCCCACCTCCCCCCGCTCGAAGACGGTCACCTCATAGCCGAGGGTCCTGGCGTAGAGCGCGGCCTCCAGGCCGATCGGTCCTGCGCCGATGACGGCGATGTGTTTCGCCTTTGCGTTATCCATCAAACTTCCAGCCTGGCTGTCGCAAAGCTGATCCTGAACTTCAGGTCCCCCGTCACCGCCACCGTCGTGCGTTCCCCCTTCTCGGTCACCGCCACCTTCGCCCTCCCGTTCGGCATCAGGAAGTGGCACAGCGTCATCTCGTGGACCTTCCGCTCGCTCACGTGCCGGAGGGTCGTGTCCGGCTCCCGCGCGGGGTTGGTCGGCATGCCCCTGCCCGGCTTGAGGCGGGCGGGCTGCGACGCCGCGAAGGAGACGTGCAGCCGCCCCTTCTTGCCTCGCACGGTCGCGTCCCCCTTCCCGAAGGTCACCTTGAAAAAGGTGTGCAGGCGCGACTCCACCAGCCCCGCGTGCGGCAGCTCGACCCGGTCGATCACCAGGACGCCCCTGCGCCGGACCATCAGGATCGCCCTCCCGCAGAACCGCACGGCAGGCCCGTCCCGCATCGTCCCCATCGCCCCGGTCACGTCCATCAGGAACCCCTCGTAGCCCGTCCCGCCCAGGGGCGTCGTCCGGGCCGTCACCTTATCCGTGATCCCCACGCCGTTGATGAAGACCGCGTTCTTGGACGCGGCGGAGGTCTCGTAGAGTTCGTAGCGCCGGGGGCTGAAGGTCGTGTCCAGGTAGTCGTCCACCGGCACGTTCTCGATCAGCCGCTCGTCCCCCACCAGACAGAAGTAGCTCATCAGGTCCCGGTGGACGTGCGGGGCGTCCGTGGTCCCGCCGCGCACGGCGACGTAGAGGGAGGGCGTGGGCCAGCGGTCTGCCATGTACCCCCACTCCAGCCCCTCCTGCAGGGAGACCCGCTTCCACGAGGCCTTCGCCCGGGACTTCCGTCTCGGGTGGAGCAGGAGCAGCTCCGCGTCGTCCGGCCAGGTCCCGGACGTGCCCCCCCTCGCCTCCAGCCTCCGGTCCAGCTCCGCCAGGATGTCCTCCCTCCCGAACCGCTCCGCGGCCGCGACGTGGAACGGGAGCGGGGAGAAGTGGTTCACGTCCCCGAAGCTGCACGGCGCGCCGTTCGGGGAGAAGACGAGCGGAAACAGCAGCGTGGCCTGCGTCCCGGCCCGCTCCAGCAGGGGGTGCCTCTGCCCCGTCGCCCGCTCGTGGCTCAGGAGGTACATGAACCCGTAGCGCATGCCGTAGTTCCAGTAGCCGATCCCCTCCGGCCAGGCCCCGTCCCCCCGGAGGAACTCGAAGAAGGGCGCGACCCCCTCCTCCACCAGCGCGGCCACCTGCTCCGACTCCGGGCAGAGGTCCCCCATCGCCAGGGCGAGCAGGCCCGCCCCCCCGTTGCAGACCGTGTTCCAGTTCGTGTCCGGCTTCCGGTAGTAGCCCTGCTTCTTCTCCCCGCCGTTCACGTGGACGTAGGGGCCGAGGGCGCGCCGGCGCGCCGTCTCCACGAACAGCGCGACCTCCGCGACGTTCAGGGTATCCCGCAGCCCGTCGAAGGCCAGGGCCAGCGTGGCCGAGTTCTCCCCGTAGGAGAGGTCGAAGATCGCCTCGGGCCTCGGGTCGTTCTGCCGCCAGGTGATCCAGGACCAGTACTCCCACTCCGAAATCCGGCGCACGTCCTCCAGGATCGCGTCCCGGCAGCGCCGGTCCCCGGTCCGTCGGAACTCGGTCAGCAGGGTGACGACCCGCGTCTGCATCCGCCTGGCGCGGATGAGGTGGTAGTTGTGTCCCGTCTCGTCCACGACGATGGTCGGGTCTTCGAGGAACTTCCGGGCCAGGTCCGTGACGCGCTTAGCTGCGGCGGTCAGGATCGGAAGGTTCGAGGGCTGCTGGACGCGCCGGTAGTGATCGGCGCTGATGTAGAGCCGGGGGTGTGGAGCGAGGTTCATGGCGACTCCTTCTGTTTGGCTTCAATGCTCAGACGTGGGGTTCATCTTTTTAGACGCTTCCGGGCGTCCAGGTCAGGGCGGCGCGCTCCTCTTCCTGCGAGATCGGCTGGAAGGTCTGGGGGTCGGCGTCGTAAATGCGCCCCGCCTCCTCGACCGAGCCGCCGTAGACCCACAGCATCTTGAACCCCCGCTCGCATCCGGCGGACCAGGCGTGGGGGTAACCCTTCGGGAGGAAGACTCCGCTGCCGGGGTCCGCCCGCCACCAGCGCCCGTCAAAGAGGGTGTAGCCCGGGCCGTCCGAACTCTGGTCGATGATGATGAGTTCCCACGTCCGGTGGTGGTGCAGGGCGATGAACCATCCCGGCACATAGTCGATGACCCCAAAACTGACCTGGCCAGGTTCGTCGACGTAACGCTTCACGACCACCGCGCCGAGCTGTCCGGCCTCGACAGACTGGGCGGTGTCAGGATAAATGATGCAGGGTTTTGCGCTCACAGTGACACCTCCGTCTCATCCCTTCCCCTGATCTCTGCCTTACCACAGGTCGTCCGCCGGGTGAAACCAGGGTGTCTCCGGAAAGAGGGCCGTCAGGAGCGACCGCGCCTCCGGCGTCATCTCCGGCCGGACCGACAGCAGCCCCTCCAGATACGCCTCCCAGGGTGTCAGAACCCCGGCCAATATCCTCACCAGGACCTCCTGTGGCGCGAGGACCTCCACGTCCGGCCCCCCTTTCTCCTCTACGCTCACCCCTTCGCCGATCCTGAGAAACCCCTCCTGAAGCGGCGTCTCGACCCGGATCACGCCTCGCCAGGGGGAGGCCCCGGCCAGCCTCCGGCTCAGGAGCGGACAGAGGGCGTTGAGCAGTCCGGGGAGGTCCAAGATGGAGACCATGAAGACCCTGGCCTCCCTGAAGGCGTAACCGTGGGCGGTGAGCAGGGCTTTCGCAAAGAGGTCTCCGGGGGGCGCCCAGATGCGGGCGTCGATGCCCTGAGAGAGAAGGTGGTTCTCCAGATGAATCAGGAGAGATCGGGCAATGGCCCCCCTCTTTTCGGAAGGCCGGACGTGAAGTCCGACACCAGCCCGACCCACTGCCGGAAGTATCCTGCCCACCCCTGGATGCCATCCTCGTCCTCCGCCACGAACAGGAATTCCGGGTCCTTCTCCCGGACCTCTCTCCGCAGCGCGTGCCATCGCGCAGCGGCCTTTCTTCGCCAGCCGAAGAAGGGGGCATAGAGGTCCTCGAACAGGCCCAGGAACTTCTCCTCGTCCCCCTCCCGGTAGGGCCTGATCTCCACGCCCGCCGCCTCGCAGGGCCGGAGTCCCTGGAGTTTTTTGACGAACTCCCCCGGCCTGAACAGGGTGGTGTACCCGGCCCTGGCGTAGAGCCTCCGGGCGATGTTGCCGACGTTCGTGGAGATGCCAGAGCAGGCGTATCCGCTCTCGACCGCGAACCGCCGGGCCTCCTCCATCATGCGCGACGCGATCCCCCTCCCCCTGAGCGCCTCCTTCGTCCCCACGCCCGCGATCCCGGCCATCTTCACGTAGACCTTTTCGCACCAGTGAAAGTCGATGTCCGGGACGGAGATCCGCCCGACCTGCTCCTCACCTTCGAGGGCGCGCACCACGGCGTTTTCAACCCGATACGTGATAGGCATCTGCTTTCTCAGGGGTGAAATCAGAGTTCGTGGAGACTCCCTGCGGACTGGCCGGAACTCAGAAGCTCACGCAGACGCGCCGGGTCGTCCGTCATGATCCCGTCCACCCCGAAGGCGACGGCCCGCCGCATGGCCTCCGGCTCGTTGACCGTCCAGGTCCAGATCGGAATGCCGTGCGCGTGGACCTCGTCCACCAGCGCCTGGGTCAGCCAGTCGTGGCGCAGGGACAGGATGTTCCCCCCGATGCGCAGGACCTGGGCGCAGAGATCCCACGCCGAAAAGAGGGTCTCTTCGTCAGGGTCCAGGGCCGTCGGGATCAGGGGCTCCAGCCGTCTGGCCTGCGTGAGCGCCTCCGGCAAGAAACTCGTCAGGATGCAACGATCCAGAACGCGGTGTTCCTGGATGGTCTGGATCGTCCGGGCGACCGTCTGCCGCGTCCCCTCGGCGTCGCGGGCCTTGATCTCCACGCAAAGCTTGACCGGGTGGTCTTTCAGCGCCTCGATCGTCTCCCCCAGCGTCGGAACCCGCTCACCCCGAAAGGCCGGCGAAAACCACCCCCCGCAGTCGAGCCTCTTCACCTCCTGGAGCGAAAAATCGCAGACTCGCCCGGAGCCGTCCGTCGTCCGGTCCACCGTCGCGTCGTGGAGGACCACCGCGTGCCCGTCGCGCGTGCACTGTACGTCCAGCTCAATCAGGTCCGCGCCGGCCTCCACGGCCCCCAGAAACGCCGGGAGGGTGTTTTCAGGATACCGGGAAGACCATCCGCGATGGGCGATGTTAAAGACCCTACCCGGCATCGTCCATCTCCTGGGCGATGAATTCGGGCCACGCGGGGAACCGTGCGAGCAGGCCCGCGAATCACGCCGACGCCTGTTTTATCCCTGTTTTTCCGGCGCGACCCGCTCCCACATCTCGACTGGCTGGTAGTCGCCGCTCCAGTTTGCGCCGATCAGGCTCAGCGCGCCGGTGTTGCCGATGTCGGCCACGCAGAGCTTGTGAGACCCCGTGACGGCGACCACCTGACGCCTCCACCGCAGCCCCTCGTTCAGGTAGATCATCACGCGCCGGCGGGGCGACTGGTGCATCTCCGCCGTCACGATGTCCGGCCCCCCGTCCCCGTTCAGGTCGCAGACCTCCAGGCTGTGCGCAAAGTCCACGGAGTCGTCCACGACGTGCTCGACCCACGTCCCGGCGGCGGGATCGGAAGGGGCCTCAAACCAGGACAACCTGTAAAGCCCCTCGGAGCGCGTGAGGACCACGTCCAGACGCCCGTCCCCGTTCATGTCGGCCAGCTTGACCACGGCGTCCGGCGTCCAGTCGCTGAAAACGTGCGCCTCCCAGGGGCCGCTTAGAAGGTCTTCAGGCGCTCTGTACCAGCGGTCGCTGATCACCACGTCCAGACGCCCGTCCCCGTCCATATCCCCGACGGCAAGCCCCTCGCCGGCCGGGCAGGGGATCGCGCGCTGGACCCAGCCCCTGTCCGGTCCCTGTTTTCGGATGACGACGTGGTCCCCGTCTCTCCCCTGGGTGCGCGTGACGATTTCGAGCCGCCCGTCTGCGTCCAGGTCACCCACCTCGATGTCGTGGGCGCGGGGGCATCCGATGACGCGCCGGGCCCACGGGTCGGAGGCCGGGTCTCCACCCGGCCTCGGATTCTCGTACCACTCCAGATGGCCGTGCGTGTACCACTCGGAGATGAGCACGTCCAGGTCCCCATCCCCGTCCATGTCCACGAGCCTGGCGTCCGTGCTCCACCTCCCCGACGGCGCGATGACGCGCCGGGTCCAGCCGGGATATTCATACCAGACCAGGGGGCCGCCGTTGCTGCTGGCGACGACGACATCTGCAAAACCGTCTCCATTCACGTCGCCGACGGCCTTGATGTGGGGGTTTTGAGGGCCGTGGGCGTCGATGATGACGTGTCTGAATCGGAAGGCTTCGTCGTTCGTACCCATCGAGTTCTCCCTCGGAGCGACGGATTTTTTAGAACACGGCCTTCGCGGCCCGGCGCACGGCCCCGACGATGTCATCCACATCCCGCTCCGCGTAGCGCGGGTTGATGCTCGCGATCAGCAGCACGCGCTTCAGGATGTCCTCGGACCTCGGGCACAGCCCCCTGCCGTAGGTCACATCCCCCTCGTAAAGGGGGGACCGCCAGGGGTTGCCCTCCGGCGTGGCCGTTGCCCGGTTGAGGATCTGCGGCTGCATGTACACCGGCTCTCCGCCGTAGGCCAGGCCGGGCGAAAGCCCCTCCTCGCGCAGCGCCTTCGCGAACCGGGCGCACGTCTCCGCGTCCTCAAACGCCAGCCCCCAGCGCGCGCCCAGGTGTCCCTCCTCGTCGTTCACCGGCCGGGGCCTCAGCGGGAGGTCCGAGATCCCCTCCCGGAACCGGCGGTAGCGCGCCCGCAGCGTCTTGGCGATTCCGTCCAGCTTCGCAAGCTGCATCAGGGCCACTGCGCCCGTCAGCTCGTTCATCCGGTAGTTTTCGCCCACGAACGCCCCCAGGCGGGGGGAGAAGCCGGGGAAGCGCCCCCTCTCCCGGAAGCTCCCCTGGTCGTGATACCGCACCGCCCGCTCGTACAGGTCCGGGTCGCTGGACGTGACCGCACCCCCCTCCCCGGACGTGATGACCTTGGAGAACTGGAGGCTGAACGCCCCCAGGTCCCCCCACGCCCCGATCTGCCGGCCCCGGTAGGCTGTCCCGCAGCTCTGCGCGCAGTCCTCCACGATGCGGAGGTTGCGCCTCTTAGCGACCTCCACGATCCGGTCCATCCGGCACGGCACGCCCGACAGGTGGACCGGCAGGATCGCCCTCGTGCGCGGCGTGACCTTTCGCTCCACGTCCTCCGGGTCCATCGTCAGCGACTCGTCCACCTCCGCGAACACCGGCACGGCCCCGGCCAGGGCCACGGACCCCGGCGTGGCGATGAACGTGCAGCAGGGCACGATCACCTCGTGGCCCGGCCCCACGCCCGCGGCCACCAGGGCGACCTTGAGCGCCGCCGTGCCCGACGTGACGGCCAGGGCGTAGCGCGCCCCGACCTTCTCCGCAAACCCCTGCTCGAACCGGAGCACCGTGTCCAGGCAGTCCGGCCCGTAGTCGCGGGACAGGGAGCGGCTCTTGATGACCGCCAGCACCTCCTGCGCCTCCTCCTCGTCCAGCATCGACGCGCCCGAGTTCAGCCGGCCGGAGGGCGTGTTCCGCACGGGGTTGTGGGCGTCTGCAAACGAAGGGAGCGAATCTTTCTTCTGGCGCATTGGGCATCTCCGTTGTGTTGGAAAAACAAGTCCTGAGTCCTGAGTCCTGAGTCATAGTCGTTGAGATATCCGTTGCCAGCACGGTCAAATGTAACATGATCGCGGTTGTCGTCACAGAAAAAAATCAGCGCCCACCGGTCGGCCTTGTGTTTTGCCGGAGGGGGTGTTATCTTTGGGGGCGCGCTGTTTGAATCTGTCTTTCTCTGTGTTCTCTGCGGTGAATGCTTTTTAGAGGAGGTCCTCTTGAAAGGAGACTGGACGCAATGGCGGGGCGACCCGCAGCGCACCGGGCGGGCGTCGGTCGCGGGCCGGATCGCGAGGCCGGAGATCGCCTGGCGGCGCTTCGTCGGCTGTCGCGAGGACTGGGTCGTCGTCAGGGCAACGGATGAAGGGGGAGCGCTGACCCTGCCTTCGGGGGTGATAGAGACGGATATGGAGGCCCTGGAGCGGCGCTACGCCCTGGGCCGCTACATAGACGTGGACGGGTCGGGGAGGCTCGTGAAGGTGATGGAGAGGCCGGGGGACCGCTACCACAGGCTGCTGCCGGGCGCAAAGGGCTACCAGCGGGTGACCTTTCCGAGCGCCTTTCAGGTGGGGGACAAGGACAACTACGGGTGGCTGGAGTCGTTCGAGGACGGGCTGGACCGTCCGAGGCGCGTCTGGGAGACGGAGCGCGACCACACCTACTACATGCCCCTGATCGTGTTCACGGACGTGGACGGGGACGGCCGGGAGGAGATCGTCATGACGGTCCACTACCGGATCATGGTCTTTGACCCCGACACCGGCAAGAAGCTCCAGGAGCTGCGCTACCACAGCCACCGCAACTACGGAGACCACCACGCTGTGGATTTAGACGGCGACGGCCTGGACGAGTTCGTGCAGATCGTCACCTTCCAGGCCCACATGGAGGTCATCGACAACGACGGCGGGCAGCTGAAGCTGGCGTGGTACAAAGAGATCAACGAGGGCATCATCACGCGCCTGACGAAGATGACCATGCCCTCTTACAGGCCGTTCGGGGACATCGACGGCGACGGCAGGCCGGAGGTCGTCTGCACCTTCTTCGACCTGGAGGGGGACGGCAAATGGCACGTGATGGGATTCGAGGGGATGACCGGCGAGCGCAAGCTCGACCTCCCCGACACGGCCCTGACGAGCCTGGAGGACGTGGACGGCGACGGCGTCGCGGAGCTCCTCTGCGTGGACGCCCCGCACCCCCACTGGCCGGAGACCACGGGCGCGCGCCTGATGAGCTGCAAGGGCGGCCGGGCGCGGACTTTGTGGGAGCGCCCCGGCGCAGGCTGGCTGGTCTGGCGTCCCCCCTTCGACCCGCCCAGGTCCGCCTACGGGTCCGCGCGGGGGGCGCATCGCGTCCTGTTCGAGGACGTGAATGGCGACGGAAGGAGGGAGTTCTTCACCTTTGAGGAGGGGGATGCGCCGGCAGTCCGCGCCTATCGGATGAAGGGCGGGGGCGCCGTCGAGACGCTCCGCCTCTCGGGGGTTGAGCCGGAGGTCCTCAACGTCTGCGACACGGACGGGGACGGCAGGCCGGAGATGCTGTTCCGGCTGCGCCGGCCCGACGACCGCGACCTGACCCTGAACATGGACCGGTGCAGCGCGACGGTCCTCGCCTCCCGCCGCGTTGGAGGGCACGCGGCCCCTCCGCTGGTGATCGGCACGCCCTCCGGCGCGCCGGTGATCGTGACCCCCACCGGCGCGGACGAGGTCGTGGCCCTCGGCACGTCGCCGGGCGAGAAGGAGGCCCGCATCCTCTGGCGTCTGCCCGGCCACGGCATGGAGTCCGGCCACGGCGACCAGGGGGCGGGCCTGGCCTCCCTAGACGTGGCGGGGGACGGCGTCCGGCGGGTGGTCATGGCCTCCGCCGGGCCGGGGCGCTGCGCGCGGGTCGAGGCCGTGGGGCTGGACGGCTGGGTGGCCTGGCACCGCGACTTTCCGGCCTTCCGGCGCCGCCCCTTTGCCTGGAACTGCAACGGCCTGGTCAACTGGAGCGTGGGCCGGTTCCTGGGCCGGAGGGGAGAGGACCTGGTCGTCTCCCTCCGCCGGAACACCATGCACAGCGACGAGTGCCATACCCTGCGCGGGGACACCGGCGAGGAGGCCTGGCGTCAGGAGGGGAGCGTGACCGTGGGGAGGGAGAAGCGGGGGTTCGGGGGGAGGCTGTTCGCGGCCCTGAGCCGGGGGGGGAGGGACGACCTCGTCTCCGGGTACCCGGACATCTACTACATCGCCGACGGAAGGACCGGGGAGGTCACGACCGAGCGCATCCTGGCGCGGGGGGCGTTCCCTATCTCCCCGCAGGGGGAGAAGCGGGAGACCGAGTGGTGGGTGGCCTACCACGTGCCCATCCTGGCCGACCTGGACGGAGACAGCGCCCCGGAGGTCCTCCTGGCCGGAGGGCCCTACCTCACGGCGATGCTCCGGCTGGACGGGGAGCCGGTCTGGCACACGGACTACGTCTGGGGGAAGCCTGCCCGGCC
>CAYRZX010000210.1:0-12528 GCA_964428665.1 uncultured Gemmatimonas sp. | reverse complement strand
TAATACCCTCAGACGATTCTGGAAAACGCTTTCCCGGTCGATTAGAATTCGAGCGTCTTCCAGCATGTCCAGATAGAGGCACCGGTTCTGGTCCGCTTCTTCTCGCGAGAGCACAAGCACGCTCAACGCAGGAGAAAGCCCTTGAGTCTCCAGGTTTTTCCAGCAGGACTCCTGTCTTAACCGGCGCAGAATCGGAAGCAGGGGTCGAAGTCGATCTCGATAGACAGGAGGGGCATCCTTTAACACCAGGAGCACATCCACATCGCTCTCCGGTCGGGCTTCTCCTCGCGCCACAGAGCCGTAGAGGATCAAGGAGACCACACGATCCCCTAAAGCCTCTTGAACCAGAGAGACAAAGCGGTCCAGCAGGGGTTCGTATGTCCGGTAAGTTATTGCCTGGTTCACGAGGGAAATCTCCTGGCGTAAAAAGCCCAGAATCAGGCGGTGTGACACAAGTGTGTACCGAAAGTTAGCAGGTCTAAGCCATAAAGTCAAGAAGGTCATCTGCCGTCTGCCCCTCGATACGGGGCTTGCGGCCCCTACTCGGGGTAGGCGGATAGACTTACCGCTTATCCCGAGTAGCCCCGCAGGGGCGTATCGAGGGATAGACACTCGTCACCCATCACCCGCCACTCGTCACCGTCTTCATCACTTCCTGCGTCGTCCTGAAATGAAGCTTGGCAACCTGGCGGAGTTCAGAGGACCCGTGCTTCGCCACAAAGGCGCGGGCGGCCTCGGTCACGGCGGAGGAGGCCCCCTTGGGGAGGGACATCCCGTAGCGCCCGGAGGCCTCCCCCATCCAGGCCAGGAACCGGGCGCGGGCCAGGACAGAGGCCGCGGCCACGGCGATGTGATCCTCCGCCCGGTGGCGCTGGATGAGGGTGAGTTTCCGGTCGGGAAAGGCGGCCCTGAGACGGGAGCGGATGAGTCGCTCATCCCCGAACTGGTCGGCGATGACCCGGTCGCAGGAGGTCTGTTTCAGGACATTCTCGATCACCCGCACGTGCGCCCAGGCCAGGAGGGCGTTCAGGTTCTTCCCCTCCCGCTTCATCTCCTCGTAGAGCCGGTTGTAGGCCTCCGGCGTCACCTCCACCTCGGCGAACCGCTTCGGGCCGCAGACCTCCCGGACCTTCGCGGCCAGGTCCGTCACGCGGCGGTCCGTCAGCCGCTTGCAGTCCATCACGCCCAGGCCGGAGAGCGTCCGGGCCGCCGGCTCATCCAGGCAGGCCCCGGCCACGACGAGGGGGCCCAGGTAGTCGCCCTTGCCCGACTCGTCCGTGCCCAGACAGGGCCACTCAGGGTTGAAGAGGGTGAGTTGATCCATCGCGGTGGGTTTACACCCTCACCTCCGCCTCAGCGCCCAGGAGGCCGCTGTTGGCGCCCAGAATGGGGTCCACCTCGTCGCGGATGAACTCGACCGCCTGCGACGGGGCGCGGCCCACGAATGTCCTCAGGTCGAGCGTCCGGTCGAGGTCCGCCCGCGTCACGCCGAAGGCGGGGTCCGCGGCGATCCGGTCGAGCAGGTCGTTGTCCCCCCCCTCCTCCTTGACGACCCGGCCCGCGGCCACGGCGTGCTGCCGGATGCGCTCGTGAAGGACCTGCCGGTCCCCCCCCCGCTTGACGGCCTCCATCAGGATGTTCTCGGTGGCCATGAACGGGAGCTCCAGGTCGATGTGGCGGCGGATCATTCTCGGGTGGACGACCAGGCCGCGCGCCACGTTGATCGCCAGGATGAGGATGGCGTCCGCGGCCAGGAACATCTCCGGGACGGCCAGGCGCTTGTTGGCCGAGTCGTCCAGGGTGCGCTCGAACCACTGCGTGGCCGCCGTCCAGACCGTGCTCTGCGCGAGCGAGGCGGCGTAGCGGGCCAGGGCGCAGATGCGCTCGGAGCGCATGGGGTTGCGCTTGTAGGCCATGGCCGAGGACCCGACCTGCTCCTCCTCGAACGGCTCCTCCACCTCCTTGAGGTGCTGGAGGAGGCGGAGGTCGTCCCCGAACTTGTGCCCGGACGCCGCGACCCCGGCCAGGACCCCGGCCACCTGCGCGTCCACCTTGCGCGGGGCGGTTTGGCCCGTGACGCCGTACGTCCGCTCGAACCCCATCTTCTCCGCCACCTTCCGGTCGAGGGCCTTCACCTTCTCCTCGTCCCCCTCAAACAGCTCCACGAAGCTCGCCTGCGTCCCCGTGGTCCCCTTGGAGCCCAACAGCCTGAGCGTCGCGAGCCGGTGCTCGACCTCCTGGTAATCGAGCAAAAAGTCCTGAAGCCAGAGCGTCGCCCGCTTCCCGACCGTGGTGGGCTGCGCGGCCTGGAAGTGGGTGAAACCAAGGGTCGCCAGGTCCTTGTGCGCCAGGGCGAAGGCCCTGAGTTCGGCCATCAGGGTGACGAGCTTCTTTTTCAGGATCAGCAGCCCGTCCCGCATCTGGATGAGGTCCGTGTTGTCCCCCACGTAGGCGCTCGTCGCGCCGAGGTGGATGATCGGCCTCGCCGTGGGGCACTGCACGCCATAGGCGTGGACGTGGGCCATCACGTCGTGCCGGATCTGCCGCTCGCGGGCGTCGGCCACCTCAAAGTTGACGTCGTCCTGAAACCGGCGCAGCTCGGCGATCTGCGCGTCCGTGATCGGCAGGCCCAGCTCCTGCTCCGCCTCGGCCAGGGCCACCCAGAGCCTGCGCCAGGTGGTGAACTTCTTCCGGTCTGAGAAGCAGGCGCTCATCTCCCGGCTGGCGTAGCGCCGGTTGAGCGGGTTCTGGTAGGTGTCTCGCTCGGAGGACATAAGACGTGGTTCGTGATTCGTGATTCGTGATTCGTGGTTCGAAGGTCTCTGTATTCCTGCTTTGCTAATCTAAACAATCCCGGCCTGAAATCAAGTCGATTCTTTCGGCGTCAGTCCGAGAATGGGATGTCGTGCCCCTCGCCGGGGAACCAGATCATGTCGACGAAGAAGGAGATGCCCGCGGCGAAGTAATAGCCGAGGATCAGGCCCAGGAAGAACGGCCTGGCCGTGCGGTAGAGCCGGATGCCGCCCAGCCGGAGGATCAGGGCCTTGGCGCCCCAGGCCAGGAAGAGGGGGAAGACGACATTGGTCACGGGGTAGGAGGCCCCTGCGGCGAGGCCGAGGGGGTGGAGCGGCCATCCCGGAAACCGGTAGCGCAGGGCGTAGAGGATCGCGGTGAAGGCAATGCCGACGAAGAAGAAGCCGATCTTCCTGTAGTCGGTCGTGACGGGGTTCCGGAGTCGCTCCACGGCGATGTTCCACGGCCAGCGGGACAACTCCCCGGAGAGCTGTCCGCCGTAGTTGAAGGCCCCGTCCCGGTAGCCCATGAAGATGATGAACCAGACGGACGCCGCCGTGCCTACGGCCATCGCGATGGCGAGAGGCCACAGGAACTGCCGCTTGCGGCCGGAGAGGGCGTCGAACAGCCTGGCTGAGTGCGCCAGGGCCGGCATGAGGGTCGTCTTCATGTCGCCGTACCAGCCGTAGGAAAGGCCGAGGGCGACCAGCGCAGAGGCCGGGATGGAGACGGTGCCGAGGGTGTAGAAGGTGAAGTGCTGGGCCACGATGGGGGCGCGGATGGTGATCAGCCCTGTCTCGGCGATGATCCGCGTGATCCCGATGTAGGTGATGAAGACCATCGCCGTGAAGATCAGGGCGACGGACAGGGACATGCCGGACTGGCAGTGCCAGGCCAGCATGTAGAGGGCGCTCAGGGAGAGGCCCAGGACCGCGGCGCGGTAGGACATCAGCTCGGCGGTGTCGTCCACAGTGGGATCGCCCCGAAGGGCCTTGCGCAGGACGCCCCGGAGGTGGTCGCGGGCCACATAGACCCCCCACAGGACGATGGCCGTGAACGCGCCGAGGCTCTGCCATCCCCCCGCGACGAAGGAGGTCCCGTAGAGGTCGGGGTCCGTGAGGGCGAACCCGACCCGGTTGAAGAGCCCCTCCTCCAGGACGGCCAGCAGATAGAAGAACCAGATGCTGAACCCGATGTCCAGCTTGATGAAGTAACCAAACCCGACGATGGGCCAGTAGAGATTCGTGTCGATGGGCGGAAACTCCTGGCCGAGGTGGATGGGGGCGAAGCGGCGCGGGATGGCCGGAAACACAGGGTTGAAGTAGGAAAGGATGTTCCAGAGGATTCCGAAGGCGGAGACCCCAAACCCGACCCAGAAGGCCGGGGACCCCATGAACGGGACGCCCCACAGACCTCGCCTGGGCCCCTCCAGCATCGACTCGGCCAGCTCCATCAGGGGATAGTCGAGGCGTTCGTGCTCGACCCAGGGCCTCCGGAGGAGGACCACGACGCAGAGGAAGGCGATGAAAGAGGCGACGACGAGGCTCATCCACCAGAACAGAGGCACGGCCCAGTCCCCCCAGGGGATGGTCTGACCCCTCGGCAGCCCCTCAAAATACCAGATGAGCGCGGGCCCCCGCGGCATCACGGCCCACCGCGGGAGATGCTCGTGGGTGTATTCGGCCCACTGGTTGGCAGGCTCGGCCAGGTAGTGGGGGACCGTGAAGATGGCGATGAGCTTGCTGAGGAAGTAGGTGGGGAGGGTGGAGGCGACCAGGCCCATGCAGAAGATGACCAGGAGCTCCCCCCGGGACATTCTAAGCGGGCGGGCCAGGAACACGACGATGAGCGTGAAGGGGAAGACGACGGCCAGGGAGAGGTGATTCTGGGCCAGACGGGTGGAGTGGAGGACCTGGCGAGAATAGAGCGCCCCCAGAACGGCTGCGACGACGATCCCCGTCCCGATGGCGAGGGATCGAAGGGTCAAGGCCGGGCGATCATCGCAGCCCACAGGCATCCTCTATTTCTATTATGTAGGGGCGGGTGAAACCCGCCCCTACGCTGATCTTGTGCCTGACCGCTTTCCTGAATCAGAACGTAATGCCGCCGGAGAGGATGTGGACCGCGTCGAAGAACTGCTTGTCGAAGTGTTTGAAGGCATAGTCCACCTTCACCCCCCGGCCCTGCGCCGTCTTGTACTGGAGGCCTGCCCCCGCCGAAAAGTCCTCCGTGTCGTGGTTCACCTTGTAGCCCGCCCGCAGGGAGAAACCGACGGCGCCTCTGGGGGGACGGTAGGTGTACTCGCTGCCGAGGTGGATGCGCTCGTCGAAGTCCACGGGGTTCGTGAAGTCGAACAGGAAGCTGAGGTAATGGGCCGTCGGCCGCCGGCCGGACAGGGACACGAGGTCCAGCAGGAACCCCACCCGGATGTTCCGGGGGAGCTCGAACCGCTCCCGCTGGTAGATCAGCTCCCCGCTGAAATTCTGGATGCTCATCGCCATGGCGGTGTTCCGGAAGCCCGTGTTGAAATGGGTCGAGAGGTCCACCGCCAGCGCGGTCTTCTTGTTCTGGACCTGCGTCCGCTGTCCCCCCCGGAAGACGTCCCCCATCCCCAGGTCCTCGTGGGCGAGCTTGGCCGTCCCGCCCACGCCGAACCGGTCCGTGATCTGGTAGGCGTAGGCGACCGTCACCGCATAGTGGGTCGTGGTGAACGTCCCCCTGTCTATAAACCCCTTGCTGGCGGGGTTGGGGTCCACCTCCGTCCGGTCGAACTTCCCCGGGTCCATCGTCACGAACCCGACGCCGAACGTCCCCCGGCCGGGCACGTTGACCGCGAACCCCCCGGCGTCATGTTTGATGTCCGCGATCCACTGCGTGTGGGCGAAGAACGCCTCCCGCCCGCGCAGGAAGGCCAGCGCCGCCGGGTTCCAGAAGAGGGAGGTGATGTCCCCCGCCACGCCCGTGAAGGCGTCCCCCATGCCCGCCGGCCGCGCCCCCACCGGGATGTCCAGGAACTTGAACCCCCCCTGCGCCGTGGTGATGAAAGTGGGGGCCAGCTCCTCGAAGTTCGGGACAATCGGCTCCCGATCCCGGGCGTCCGCCGGTGTCGCCGTCAGGGCCAGGAGGCAGACCATCGTCACAGATAATAGCCTTTTCACGTCTATGACCTCCTCATCATAAGCGATCAGCACTCAGCCGTCAGCGATCAGCTTTTTGTCATTCTTTTGCTGACCGCTGAAAGCTGACCGCTGACCGCCCTTTTCTTATCTGACCACGATGAACTTCACGATGTGGGAGCCCGGCACGCCGGGGTCGTGGCTCTGGATGTGGGCCAAATAGATGCCACTCACCAGGAACTGGTTGTTGTCCGAGACCATCAGCCGCCACTCCTCGTCCCCGGACCCCGACGTGTGTTCGATCTGATTCACCAGGTCGCCGGTGAGGGTGAAGATGCGGATGGTGGCCCTGGCCGGGAGGTTCACGAACAGGAGCTTGTGGGGCTGCCCCGGGAAGTTGAACCCCCCCGCGGTCGGGCTCTTCGGGTTGAGCTCCCCCCCCTCGATCTGGTAGGGGTTGGGCACGACCCGAACATCTGTGATGCTCCTGGCCGGGGACCGGAACGGGGAGACCCCGCCGCGCCCCCCCTCCGCCCGGGTGGCGTAATAGCTGCTCTCCAGCCCCTTGCTGTCCACGGCGGTCACCGCGTAGAAGTACTTCGCCCCCCGGCTGACGGTCTTGTCGGTGTAGCTGGTCCCGGTCGCCTCCGCCACCGCCTCTCTGGGCCGGGTCTCGAACCCCACCGTCCGGTAGATGCGGTACTTGGCCGCCCCCGTCGCCGCGGCCCAGGAGAGATCGTTCTGGTCGGGGCCGGACTTGATCGTGAACGCCGCGGGCCAGGGGGGCACGGGCGGGAGCTTGGGGGCCATCGACCCGGCGGCGACGCCGGCCTTCCAGACCTCCCGCGCCCGCCGCACGGAGGTCTGGAGAGAGTCCCGGCCGCTGTCGATGAAGGCGTCCTTGTCCGCCTTCGTGAAGGGCGTCCCAAGCTTGGCCGCCGGGAGGGTCCTGGCGATCCGGTCGTAGGCCGGGGCGAGCGCCCCCGTCGGGTCGGCGGGCAGTTCGTTTTTGGCCAGCCACTTCCCCCGGAGGTAGAACGCCCCGTAGACCTTGTTGGCGTCGATGGACGGCCCGTTCGCCCCGATCATCAGGACCACGTGAACGCTCTCGCCGGGCCCCACGTTCCAGGGCCCGAAGTTCAACGACGCCAGCCGCTCCATCGACCGCTGCTGCCGGCCCCCGTCCCACTTGCCGATGCGCTGCGCCCGCGTCGTGCCGGGCTGGACGTGGAAGTCGTGGGACAGGGCGTGGGGGGCGGACAGGACGTCCTTCCACTCCGGGGCGTCCACCCACCGCGCCGAGTGGGGCTGCTCGTCCGGGGCCGCGTCCAGCCAGTTCTGGGTCAACTGGTCCTTATTTTTGGTCGGGGTCCTGTCCACGTGGAGCGCCCCGAGCCCCCGGTAGGCCGAGTCCAGGAACTCGCCGGGGCTGACCAGCGCCTCCTGCACCTTGTCCAGGTCCGTCCCCGGGCCGGGCGCCGGGTCCCCCTGGTCGTCGTTGTCCGCCCGGTAGCCCTTGACCGTGACGTGGTCCCCGTCCCAGCTCATCAGGAGCTTCTCCTTGTCGTCGTAGTCGATCAGGTTGTCCCAGTTCCCCAGGTCCAGGCCCGCCGTGCTGAACCGGGTCTGCGTATTGACGCCTCCCCCTCCCCTCCCCCCGGCCTCCATCTTGACGTCGAAGACGGCGTAGAAGTCCTTGAGGGTCTGGCCGGAGAGCTGTGGGGAGACGGGCGCGGTCCGCTCCTTCTCGGGAAGCCGGCCCTCGTTCGTGAAGGTGTAGACCAGGATGTGGAAGTCGTCATAGCCGTCATTGGCGTAGGCGTAGCTCTGGGCCCTCACGGTCACGCCGATGGACTGCACGTAGACCGCCTCGATCATCTCGTCCGCCGTGAGCGTTGGCCGGACCTCGTCCCCCTGCTCCGGGAAGACCTTCCACTCCGTCCGGGGGATGTCCTGTCCGTCCACGGTGATCTTGGGGGGCTGGAGCCGGAAGAATTTCCGGGGCCGGCCGGTGGTGTGCGGGTTGATGTCCACGGTCTCCACGATGTTGTTCCCGTAGACCGTCCCATCCTCCGACACCCACTTGGGTTCGAGCTTCCCCGCCTCGCGGGGCCAGGCCGGGTAAGGGGTGGGGGCCTTCCAGTCGCTCACGGCCAGGATCGTCCCGAACCCCGCGAACATCCCATAGCGGATGTCCGGGTTCGTGCGGGTCTCGTTCAGGCCGCCGGGCCACCAGGCGTGGTCGCCGCTCTCCACCCACACGAACCCGTCCCCGGCCACGTTCCGCCAGAAGTCCCCCACCTGGTGCGTCCGGTTGGCCTCCCCCTGTCCAAAAGCCGGAGAGGTCAGGGCGACCAGGCCGAGGACGATGAAGATGATGACTTTTCGCATGGGAGATCCTCCAAATGGACCCAACCCCCCACCCCCCTTCCCCGCAGGGGAAGGGGGAGCAAGCTACTCTCTCCCCTCTCCCTGTGGGGGAGGGGCCGGGGGAGGGGTCTAATACGCAAACCGCAACCCGAAGAAGACCTGCCGGGGGGCGAGGTGCATCATGTAGGTCCGCCGGGGCATCACGCTCGGGTCCGAGAGGACCGTGCCCGGCTTCTTCCCTTTGAGAAGCCTCCCCCCCTCGACCTTCCAACCGAGGGCCTCCATGTACTTCTGGAAGTTCTGCGTTGTGTTCGTCCCCCGGTACTCGAACACCCGAGTCTGGTTGGTGTTGAAGTTCTTGAAGTTGAAGACGTTGATGGCCTCCAGGAAGAATGTGGGTCTGAACCCCCTGAGGTCGAAGGTCTTGGTGACCTGGAGGTCCCCCCGGTTCTCCGGCGTCCACTGCGCGTTGTCGATGTCCCGGAGGGACGGGTCGTTGGTGGGGTTGTAGTTGAACCAGGCCCCGGCCCGCCACTGGTAATAGAGGTCCAGCGTCCACCCGCTCAGGAGCGTCTTTCGCCTCCCCCCGTAGTCGAACGGGGTGTGGAAGTTCGCGTTGAGCTTGAACAGGGGCCTGGACTTGAACCTCGGGTTGGCCCCGCTCGGGTTCAGTTCGATGACCGTGGCGGACTGCACGCTGGAGGTGGCCACGTCCCGGATGTCGTCCCATCCCACCACCTTCCGGCGCTCCTCCCGGAACTCATAGCTGGCGAACCCGGTCAGGAACCGCCCGTAGTTCCGGTGGAGGCGCACCTCGAACCCCCGCACGTCCTTCACCTCGCCGTTGGTGGTCATAGGGGGGCTCCCTGCGTCGTTGGCGCCCCGGTAGTTGGCGTCCGCCCGCAGGTCCCCCTCCACCTCCTTGAAGTAGGCCGTCCCCGACGCGACCAGGACGTCTCCGAAGCTCCGCTCGTAGCCCAGCTCGTAAGAGACCGTGAGGGGCATCTTCACCCAGGGGTTGCCCAAGTTTTCCAGGGGCTCCCCGAACCCGCTCTGCGCCCGGTAGGCCAGGCGCGTGTCCGGGATCTGGTAGTAGTGCCCGTAGTTGAAGAAGAGCTTGCTGTCCGCCGTGATCGGGTGGGAGACGCCGAAGCGGGGACTGACCCTCCACTGCGTCGGGGGCTGCGCCTTCCGGGCCTGCGCCCAGAGGTATTCGGCGTCCCGCTCCAGCCACCGGGCGTTGTGAAGGTCGCCCGGCAGGTCGTAGTACTTGTCGGGGTGGTGGTAGTCCACCCGCACCCCGACGTTGGCGATCACCTGGTTGTACTCCATCTTGTCCTGCAGGTAGATCCCCCCGTAGAACGGCCACTTCACCCAGTAGCGGTGGTAGTCGGCGAACTGCGTGGACTTCTCGTAGGACGTGCGGTCGTTCTGGTAGCCCCGCACCTCCTTCAGATAAAAGTGATTCCACTGGAACCCACCCTTCACCTGGTGGTTGGGGGTGACCTGGCTGGTGACGTCTGCCGTGAACACGTCGTCCACGTTCCAGCTGAAGTCGAAGGACCGGCCGCCCCCGCCCCCCTGGAGGGCGTAGATGCCCAGGATGTCCCGCTTGGAGCCGCCCTCGTACTCCCACCCGTAGGGGGCCTCGTCGAGGACCACGGCCCCCCGCTTCTTGGCCTCGTCCCCCGCGGCCTTGCGGGCGTTCTCATCCCCCGCGATCGGCGTCCACTTCCCGTCCTTCTCCACGGCCACGTCCGGGAGGTGGCTCATGCCCCGGAAGGGCTCGGCGTCGTAGTCCACCACGCCGAACCGCCCGGTGATCTGGTAGAACGTCTTCGGGGAGAGGGTGTGCACCCAGGTGAAGCCCGCGCTGTAGCGCCGCGTCCACTCCGTGTTGCTGTTCGTGGTGTTCTGGAAGATGTTGTCCGTGCTGAAGCTCCCCGCCACCTGGAACGGGTCGCGGAAGAAGGTCCCCTCGAAGTTCCCGTCCTTGAACCCCACGGTGTAGCCGTAGAGGAGATTCAGCGTGAACTTGGTGTTCACCGTGGGGGTGAAGATGAGCTTGCCCGACGCCGTCCGGTCGTTGTAGGTCCGGCGCACGAACGGGAAGGCGTAGGCGGTCTGCTCCGCCCGGTAGGAGAGCAGGGCGGAGACCTTGTTGTTAATCAGGGGCCCGCCCACCGTGACGTCGTAGGCGTAGTCCGGGTCCTCCTTGTAGACGTTCATCGAGGTCGTCCGGCCCCCCTCCACGCTCCGGTGCTGCCAGTCCCAGATCCCCTTCGCCTGCTGGGCGGTCGTGATGGTCTGGTTCTCCACCGTCCGCTTCTTCGAGATCCAGGAGGTCCACCCCTCAAAGTCGGGCTTCCCGTCCCCGTCCCGGTCCTCCGAGGGCCCGGACGACTCGAAGCGCCCCACGTCCCAGTAGTTGTCCTTGCTGTAGACGTAGGGCCCGAAGTGCTTCCTGGCAGGAGGGCCGTAACGGGCGTCTGTGGAGATCGTCCATTTCTTGGGCTCCTGGGTCACGACATTCACGACCCCTGACCGGGCGAACCCGTACTCCGCCGTGAACCCCCCCAGCAGGATCTGCACCTCCTGCAGCGCGGTCTTGCTGAACGACGTGAAGGGCCGGAAGTTCCGGTTGTCGATCAGGGTCACGCCGTCCACCGAGAAGAGGATCTCCTGCTCGTCCCCCCCCCGGATGACCAGCCCCCACCCGTCCCGGTCCACCCCCGCCTGCGTGGCCAGGGCGTCCCGCAGCCGGGGGCCGGTGGGGACCTCCAGCGCGACCTTGGAGGGGATGATGGTCTGCGTGTAGGAGACGTCCTTCTCCACGGGCGGGCGCTCCGCCGTGACCACGACCTCCTTGAGCTCCAGGGCCTCCGGGGACAGCTCGAAGTTGAGCGTCACCGTCCGGTCGATCTGCACGAGCACGTCGGTCTTCCGCACGGCCGTGTAACCGACCGAGGACGCCTTCACGGTGTAGGCGCCGGGGCTCACCTGGAGGATAAAGTAGTCGCCGTTCGTGTTGGACACAGCGCCGAGCCTCGTCCCCTCGATGGCTATGTTGACCCCCGGCAGGGCCTCCCGCGTCTTGGCGTCGATCACACGGCCCGCGAGCTTTCCGACCGTAGTCTGGGCCGGAAGGTCGGCCGGCCAGACCAGCAGGGCGATGCCGGCGAGCCCGACACGCCAAAGTCGAAGCGGTATACGCATAGGTCTCCTCCTTTTTGTGAGACGTGAGATGTGAAACGTGAAACTGACCACTGACCACAAGACCACAAGACCACTGACCACAAGACCATAAGGCTATTGCATTGGTCCTGTGGTCCCGTGGTCCTGTTGTCCTGTGGTCTGCCGTCTGCCGTTTCAGGCCCTGGGCATGCGCTCCAGTCCGAGAAGCTGACGGCAGAGCGGCGAGCGGTCCTGCACGTATGCGGCAAACGCCCCGGTCGGGACACACGGGTCGTATTGCTTCATCCCGAAGTGCGTGTAGTTGTAGAGGAGCATCCGGCGGGCCTTTGTGCCGACGTTGTCCATCGCCGTATGCCAGATATTTCCGTTCCAGAGGACTACGGCGCCCGCTTTGCCCACCAGCCTGACGTGGTTCGGCATGTCGGTGAGGTCGTCGTATTGGGGCACCGTGTCTACATCGAGTTTATGGGTTCCAGGCGCCACGCTGAAGGGCGCTGTCTCCTCGTCGACGTCGTCTACAAAAAAGAAGACCTTGATCTTAAAGAAGGGAGTCTCACACGCCCGTATCCGCTCCCACGTCCTCCGATCCTCCTCGCTCCACTCCTCCGGGGGGTAAAACCAGGCCTTCGCGTCCTTATGCCACCGGGTGTGGGATTTAGTGCCTGCGGGCTTGACGTGCAGGGCGTTGTCGATCATCTGGATGTCGGGCCCCAGAAAGGCCTCGGCGATGGGGATAGTCCTGGGATGTTCCAGCAGGTCCAGGAAAACATCCCCGCGCGTGACAATCGGTTCAACCACGTGGGCTGTGGGACCGAGCCCATAGGGTTTAAAGGCCGGGCCTTCGGCGATCGTTCGTTGCCACTCCTCCCGGGTCTCCTCTTCAACGCGATAGAACGCCTCCTGGACGCGCGCGAGCTGGTCACCCTCAAGGGCATTTTCGACAATGAGGTAACCCTGTTTGTCGAAAAAGAGGCGCTGTTCGTCGGTCAATTGAACAGGCGTTCTCTTTGTGGATGCGGCCATAAAAAGCCCCTTTCTTTTCTTTGTGGCTAAT
>CAYRZX010000209.1:0-12562 GCA_964428665.1 uncultured Gemmatimonas sp. | reverse complement strand
CGAAGAAAGGGAAGCCACGGTATCCGAAGTGGCGACCCACAGCGGAGAGCCCGAATTAATGAACGCGGACCTCGTGATTGCCGAGCTGCCGAAGAATCCCCTGGAGAAGCTGGTTATCAGCCTGCGGGAGTATCGCGGCTTCAAATTTGCCGACATCCGCCTACATTTCCTGGGTGATGACGAAGAGTGGCATGCCACAAAGAAGGGCATCACCGTGAGCCCGGATCTCTGGGAGGAGTTCCTGGCCGCCATCGGGAAGGTCTCGGCACATCTCCCCGCAGAGGACGCACCCCGGCGGCGATCGCCGAGGGGAGCGGCGAGGGGATGAACGCCACGCGCAAAGGGGACGGCACGGCAGCATGAGTCGTCACGTCAATCAATTCTATCACTTACACATGTGGTCCGTTTCACTCCGGCTGTCATCCCTGCCTCGACGGCGCCGGCGAACGCGGGGCAGACAAGGGTCCTCTGTGCGTGACATCCCTCACTCGCCGCTTCAGAGTGAAATTCCCCCACACTAAGGGGCCTGACTATATTCGGTGAGATCTTTTTCCAAAATCCTCAGGCGGGAGGCGATGGGCAACATCTTCAGTACCCGGTGGTTTGGCTCCCGGAAAAAGCGCCTGGTCGAGGCGTGCCTGTCGCTAGACAGCGGATGGTTCGCGCGGATGTATCACTGGTCTGCTGAGACCGAGACGCACGGCACGCTCACCTGGATCGACCCGGAGACCGGCGCCCTCCGCGGGGGGTGCACGTTTGATGCGGCGACGTGGGACGTGACAGACGCGTGGCTGATCCTCCGCGCCCAGGACACCAACACGGGGCAGCCCGTGCAATGGGCGATTGAGTTGACGACCACACGCCCGACCTTCGGGGGCCTGCGCTGGTGGTTCCTCTGCGGCGGGCAGGGGGGACACGGAACGCCCTGTCGGCGGCGCGTGAGAACCCTCTACTTGCCCCCGGGCAGCCGCTTCTTTGGCTGTCGGGCCTGCCATAGGCTGACCTACCGGAGCTGCCAGGAAGCCCACAAATTTGACCGGGGGGCCTATGCCGAGCTCGCGCACATGCAAGGCATCACGCCGGCGGAGATGCACGCGCGGATGACCGCAAGACGCCCAGCGGGGTGAGGGGCTGGCGCAAATCCCTGAAATTTTCCACACCGTATATGCAAGGGCGCGGGGGGTGGGACTCCGATCCGGGGATTCGCGTTTTCGCCCGCGCCCGCCGTCGGCTGCCGTCGGCCCTGGCAGGAATTTCGAGGCCCCCCTCCCCCCCCTTCGCCACGCATCCCCCTCGACGCCTCGGACCCGTCGGCAACCTTCCCCCTCTGGGGGGGAAACATGGGCAAATGCGACCGCATCCTTACATCAATGTGCGCACCGACCCAAACACTCAGTCAAAACCAACCATGCCACCTGCCGGTTCAGCCGACGTCACGCGCGAGCCCGCCATGGGCGAACTGGTAGGCGTTATGGAGGACCCTTACATATGTGTGAACACCTGTGGAGCCTCGAAGGTCTCTGCGCCCAAGGAGGTTTTGGCCCATGATGAACCAAAACCTGCAGTGTGAACACCTGTGGAGCCTCGAAGGGCTCTGCGCCTCACGCCCAACTCTCCCAACCCCTGGCCTTACTTGAGTGTGAACACCTGTGGAGCCTCGAAGGTCTCTGCGCCCGCCTGCCCGGGAGCCCGCGTCCAGTCTAGTCGCATCACCCCGGTTGCGAGCGTCGTTACCGGTAACGCCCCTGAGCGCTTCCCCGCCCGGCCTGCGTGGCGTGCGCATTCCGGGATTTCCCTGCATGTATCAGCGCTTGCGCGTCTGCGAGCATCCCCGAAGTGCTCGGCATACACCGGCACACCCTACGCGCGCGGGGGGCTTAGGCTTCGCTGGGATCGAGCCCGAGCAGGGGGATCTCCCAGCCCAGCCGCGCAAACAGCTCCGCCGTGGTGGTGATGGGTCTGACATGCCGCTCACGTGCGTCTCCGCGCCGGATCGCGTCCCGATGCAAGAGCGCGGCGAGCGACGCGTTCTCGGGATCGCAGAGCCCGCAAGCGGCGGCGCCCACATGATCGAGCGGGACCTTGCGCAGCTCTGGCACGCCTGGCTTGGGGGGTGGCAGCTCCTGCAGGGAGCCGGTGAAGCCGAAGGACGGCCCATCGGCCAGGCGGGCCTGATACCCGGGCTGGGCCTGGAGCTGCTCCAGGATCGCCAGGACCTGGGCGTGAGTGAGCTCGGGGGTGATATCCTCATGGCGGTCTAGATCCACCACACTGAGCACGCTGTTCTGATAGGTGACGATCTCGTACATGGGCGAGCCCTCCGTGTCTGGGGATTGATCGGTGACAGGCCGGATGATCGCCCGTGGGTCCCCTGCCCGTCAAGCGCGATGTGCCGCTCAGTCTATCCACGTCCTAGACTGAGCCCCTCTGGAAGGTCTCCACCGCTCCGTCCAAAGGAAAGGTAGGATGAGGAATCAAATCATAAGATCGAATAATGTTGAAGCACCCCCCTTCCCCCTCCAGGGGGTGGAGCACGACGAAGGGCAACAGCCCTCGCCCCCCCCTCGCCCCCGCCGGGGGAGTGAGCACGACGGACGGCACAGCCCGAAGCCCACCCACCGCCCCGATGCACGACCAGAGGGAACAGCCTGGTGACAGACCAGGGGGCACTGCCGAGATGCGCGGGCACGTGGCGCCGCATATCTTCCGTTCCGGTATCGGAACGGGGGCACTGCCGAGCGGGCGGGCGCGTGGCACGCGCGAGCGCTGGTGAGCGACGCCATGCTCAGGGGGTGAGGAGGCCAGGCCGGGCGCGGGTGCCTGGGGAGGCCGTGGCAGGACCCTTCGAGGGGCCGAGGGCTCTGACACCGTTCCAATATCGGTCTGGATAACAGAACGGGGTCGCAGAAGGCTCCGGGTGCGGTATCTTCAGATACCCTACCCGATGCTTCCCGCTCCGGGGGGGAAGGTTGCCCACGGGCCCAAGGGGGCGAGCGCTCTGCGACACGTGAGGCGGGCGCGAAGCCGTGCGCCCACGTCACGGGCTGGACGCCCACGAGAAGCCGAGCGGCGAGGGGGCTCCGGGCCGGCGCATCCTCCCCCGCGCGGTGGGTCATGCCACGTGTGGGTTGTGGGCGCCAGAGCGCACCGCCCGGTCGGCGGCGGGGGGACGGTGGCTTAGGGGAGGGAATTGTCAGCGGCCGTAGAAAATTCGATGGCCCTGGCAGCCTCCAGGACGCACGATCTCCCCCACCCCCCTTACCCTAGGTAGCCCCCGTATGCTGTTCGCATCGCCTGGCCTGAGCGCGGCCGGGCTGCGGTCCCTTCCTGACGATCGCCACGACCCCCTGGCGCCGATGAGTGTCCATGACCGATGGCGAAGCGTCGGGAGTCCATGACCGAAGAGGACCCTCACGCATCGATCACCCCATGGCGCCCGGGTACCCCCATGGATGCCTGATAACCCTATGGATGCCCCCGGCTGTCAGTGTGGGGACCCACGCGGTACACACACCGTCCGGTGTGGGCCCCTTCCCGGCGGAGGCTGCCTGCCCAGATCGCCACTGGTCGCACGATCTCGCCCCACCGCATACCGACATAGCGCCCCTCTCGCCCCTCGCGTCTGAGCGGCAGCCGAGTGTAACGTTTTCCCAAAACGTTACACTGGCCCCCGCTCCCCGAATAAATGTAGGGAACCGGACGAAAGTGTCTTGACAGACGTGTCCCCAGGGGCTATATTCCTAGATGAAAGTGGATGCAGTCGGACGAAACGGATGTATCGCACGGGGGAGGGGGACACCGATGAAGGGATGCCGACCGTTAGCCGAGGATGAGGCGGCCGTGGTCTCGCAGAGTTTTGGTGGGACGTATGCGGCACGGGACAAAGCGCTCTTCCTGCTGGGGCTGAAATCTGGCTTCCGGATCTCCGAGCTCCTGAGCCTGAAGGTCGGGGACGTGTACCAACGCGGGCGCCTGGTTGATCGCGTCACGGTCGCCCGGGCCCACATGAAGAAGAAAACCGAAGGCCGGACCGTGGTGCTCCACCCCGAGGCAAAGGCGGCCCTGGCGGCATGGCTCAAGGCCTTGCAGGCGACCGCCGAGCTGCTCCCCACCATGGCGCTGTTCCAGAGCCGAGAGGGCGTGAATCGTCCTATCAGTCGCGTGCAGGCCTGGCGGATCCTCGAAGACGCCTATGCCACGAATGGCCTGACCGGGAAGCTGGGGACCCACAGCCTACGCAAGACCTTTGCGAACCGCGTCTACGACAAGCTGGGGCATGACCTGGTGAAGACCCAGCGGGCGCTCGGGCATAAGAACGTCAATTCGACCGTCTCCTATCTCTCGTTCCGGGAGGAGGAGATTGACGCGGCGATTTTGGCGATGTAAGGGGGGGGCTGGTAATGGAGGAGCTGTTGACGCCCAAAGAAGTCGCGGCGAAACTCAAGCTCTCGGAAAAGAGCATCCTGGATTATCTCCGCGACGGCAAGTTGACCGGCGTGAAGGTGGGGAAACACTGGCGTGTGAAGGCGCCGGACCTGGAAGCGTTCTTGAGGCCCCCGCTCCGGGTGGTGAAGAGCCCGGAGGCCGAGGACCAGGCCGACGCGGTGAAGACGGAACGTCCCTAGAACGTTCCGTCTGAGGAGGGGACCGCCATGCACCCGACCGACCCCGCGCATGAGGCGAAGCGAGACGCCTTCGACCACGCCGTCGAGACCCTCGCACATCACCAGGCGCAGAACGGAGCTAACGAAATCCTGAACCTCACCGAGGCCGCGAAGCTGGCGGGTGTGTCCCGCGGCCGGCTCTACCGGGCTATCGAGACCGGACGGCTGGACGCGATGCCCGGCGGGGGGCCCGGGAAACCCACCATGGTCACGCGGGAGGCCCTGCGACGCGCGGGGTTTCCAGTGTCGGAGGCCTCCGAGGTGCGTGTAGAACGTTCTATGGAACGTTCTGACATGGAGCCCCGAGCGGAGATGGAACGTCTCATGGAACGCTTCATGGAGCAGGCGGTGGAACGTTTCATAGAACGTCTCACCGAGCGGTTGCCGGCGATCCTCGCCCCGGTGATCGAACGTTCCATAGAACGTCACGAACGTTCCGAGAACGTTCCGCCGATACCCCCCACGCTATCGCCCCCCACGCCCAGGACCTCGCACGCGGCGATGCTTCCCAGGCTATTGGCCTGGCGGCAGGGGGGCGTGAGCGGCCGGGAGATGGCGCGGCGCCTGAACGCTGAGGGGGTCCCCACCGTAACCGGGCGCGGCCAGTGGACCGATGGACAGATTTCGCGGATGCTCCGGGCGCATGACGGTGAACGTTCCGCCGAGGGAGGGTGAGCGATGGCCCTGTACCGCTATGAGGTGGGACAGCTCTACCACATCGGCCGGACCCGGGGGCCGGAGGCCGGCGAATACAACTACCGGAGCGGCGCCCTGAGTCGCAGAAACGGGATATGTGTTTCTTGGATTCAGGAGGAATCTTATGGCTGAGGATGTTCGTGACATTGTGGATCATCGGCCCTGTGGCCACCGCTCGTACCAACATCCGCTCTTGCTGATTCGCCGACGCACCGCGGACGAACTCTGTTACGACTGTGCGGAGCGGGCGGGTGAATCGAACGAGCCTCGCGGTGGGGATATCGTGACTTGGGTGAGCACGCTCATCGCGAGTGCCCTCGTCCTGTTGGGGATTCTGGCCTATAATGGGCTTTTTTTCTGGTAAGGATGGGAGGGAGAGCGATGCGGAAGATCCTGATACTGCTGGTGATTGTGTTGATGGCGACGGTGAGCGGTGTTGCGCTGGCACAAAGCGAGTGTACCACCTCGCGGAATCCATTGAGCGGGAACCTTGAGACCCGCTGCCAGTAGAGGGGAGGACGGATCGATGACAAGCATGCTCAAGTGGATCATCCTCGGCTGGGCGCTGGTCGCGGCGTTTGGCATCATCGGGAGCCTCGTCACGATCGCCAGGGGGCAGGACTACGTGATTCGGGATTACCTGGGGCGCGAAATTGGGCGGATTGAGGAAACTCAACGGTCGAAAAATTCCCGGTGGATGCAAGAGGAGACCGAGCGGATGGAGCGCCAGAACCAGCAGACGATTGACCGCATGGAGCGGGAAGAGCAGCAGCGCCGTCTCCGGCATGACCGCTGGATCTACGGCCGGTAGCGCGACGGGAGGGCTGGGGGCGGCTGGGACACCGCCCCTGGGTGGGCTTAATGGAACGTTCGATGAGATGTATTGCGGAACGTTTTGACGGAACGTTCCGAGCGGAGGGAGTCATGCCCCTGAAAGACCGACTGCATGCGTTAGTGGACGAGCTGCCCGAGAGTGAACTCCTGACAGCTGAGCGGGTGCTGTCCGCCCTGACCGTGACGGCGGATCCCGTCCTACGGGCGCTGCTCGAAGCCCCCTGGGATGACGAGCCCGAGACGGAGGAGGAACGCCAGGCCGTGCAGGAGGCCCGGGAGGAGCTGGCCCGCGGCGAGGCAATCCCGGATGCGGAGCTGTGGCGGAGACTCGGGCATGCCCCGCGCCCTTGAGTGGATGCCGGCGGCCGAGCGCGATCTTCGTCGGTTAGAGGCTCCAACGCGGGAGCGCATCCGCCAGGCCGTGTATCGCCTGGCAGACACCGGCCAGGGGGATGTGCAACGGGTCCAGGGGACCGCCGATGAATGGCGGTTGCGAGTGGGAGACTGGCGCATCCGGTTCCGCTATGTCCCAGGCACTCAGACCCTGCAAGTGCTCCGGGTGCGCCCGCGCGGGGAAGCGTATCGTTGACCCCGCCTACGGCACCGGCGGCTTCCCCATCGCCAGGACATACGATCGACCTCGCGCACTGAGGCGTTCTGCGCTCATGTGCACCGATGGGATGGACGAGTCAGATGCACAGCCATGTGTGCGTCCTGCGGCACCAGGAGCGTTTCCATCGTTCCTGGCCATCGCCCTGACACGGTTCAGAAAACATCTCCCCTCGCACCCCGCCAAGCCTCGCCTATCCCTGTGGGGCCCCTTGCGATGCTGCAGTCTCGCGTTTAAGTGGTTCAAACGCGATCCCTAAGCCGAGGTCAATTCTCGTGTCCGAAACAGAACATCACTTGCGAGAGCGGAGGGTTTTGAGTACGATGGTTGTGAACTGCCGGAAACACAACAGCCCCGGGAAGCTTGGCGGCGATCTCCGGGGCTGTCGCGTACCCGAGGACCTCCCGTAGGAGACCCCCGTTTGCTGTCTACCAAGCAATTTTACCGATTGTGTCTGGGTTGTCAACGTAGGGAGACGCCTTCCCGGCCTGGGGCTGGTGGGGCAACCCCACATGACGCCTGGCGAATTGCGCCCTGAGCCTCAGTGCCCAGCGGCGCATTTTTTTTGGCTGAGCCTCAAGCGGAGGCATGGATCTATGGCGCGACCGATGACCTATCCCGTGATTATTGGCGTCAGGCTGCGGCCGGAGGACGTGGTGAAGCTGGATACGCTCTGCCAGCGGACGCATCGCCCCCGAGCTGACTTACTCCGGCTGCTCATCACGCGTGCGGAGGAGACCGGGCTGGAGGATGTCCGGCTGGCCGGTGACATCGGCCTGAGCAACCCCCGCATGCGGAGCAGCCATAGCGTGGTGGAGGTGGACGGCTGACAAACCCGTAGGAAGGAGCTGCGATGGCCCTGGTACTTGTGCAGGATGATGCCCCCGAAACCCCCTCCCCATCACCCCCTCGACTCCTCCCCTCCATCAGCATCCCCGCCTTTACCGCCGCTCTCCAGGAACGCATCCAGGCGAGGACCCGCCTGACGGAGGCGGGTATCAAGACTGATATTGTTGGGCAGATGCGCCGGTTCCGGGAGACAGAGCTCGCCTTTGTCCAGGCAGGCACGCCTGCCTATGAGGCCTTCCGGCCCCATCTCCGCCACATTCAGCGAATCCATGCGATGACCCTCGCTCCCCTGCTAGCCCTCCACGATGGCATCCAGCAAGATCTCGCACGGATGCAGCCGTGGGGCGCGTTGGCGGCGGAAATCCGGCGGGCACAGGACTTCGCGAGACCGCTCACGGAGGCGCTCGAAGTCCTCCGGCAGCAGGCGATGACGAGGTGGCAAGAGCTCTCACGGCTGTGGCTCGATCCCTGGACCATCGAGCGGCGGGCGTTGGTGGACGTGCTCGAGGCCGTGGAAACCGGAGCAGCCGAGGAGGCGTTGACCTGGCTGCTGGGGCGCCTGGGGTTGCCACAGGACCATGTCACTGCTCTGTGGGATGTCCTGCTCGCACAGCGGTGGCGTTTGGCCCCCCGACCGTTTGCCTACGTAGCAAAGGCCGTCCGGGCGCTGTACCGACGCCAGGCCGCCCCGCGAGGGCGCTTGTTCAACGGCTCACAGCTCTCTCTAGATACGCCCGGGCCCTCGCAGCCTCTCGTGACCCCTCCGTTTACCGCGCGCGATCCCCTGGCCGAGGTGGAAGCGAATTGTACGCTTGAGCGAGCGTGCCTGCTTGCCGGGCTCACTCCGGATGCCCTCACCATCGCCAAGCTCCGGTTGCAGTACGGGGACGCGATCACTCGGCGCGAACTCCCCGCCCTGCTGAACTGGCCCCGCCCCCGGGTCGAGGCAGCCCTACGCAATGTTCAGCGGAAAAGGGTAGCGGTGAAAAATATTTTAAGAGCGGGCTAAAACCTGTCGCCAAAACCCCCGGTCCAAGGACGCTATTAGTAGGGGATCACTTCAGCGAGGAGGGATCACGATGCAGGCCACACTCGAAATTGTCTATCGCGGGCAGATCGGGCATCCCCTCACGGCCGCGGTAGTGGAGGATCGGGAATTGCTGGTGGCGGTGGCCAAAGCCGCGATTGCCGAGGCCCACGAGAAGGCCGATGCGATGGAAGAGGTGGATGAATTCGTCGCATCGCTCCAATTGGAAGAGGCCGAACGGCTGGAGCGGGTGCTCACCCGGCTCATCCCGGAGCTGCAGAGCCATCCAAAGCTGCGGGTGTTGAACCTCCCCACGACGGAGGCCTCGCCCTCAGATACGGAGGCCGGCGATGCACGATAGATCGACGGACGTGGGTCGGTGTGCGAGCATGGCGGGCGTGGCGTCCTTTCTTGGGACAAAAGAACGCCAGCCCGGGCTGACTCCCCGAGCTGGCGCAAGACTTGGTGCGGCTTTCGCGGGCGACACCAAAGGAGCATATTGCTATGCCTGACCTAAGTATATCCCATGGTGACAAGGGTACTCAAGAGAATCCTGAACTCCAAGCCTCCTTCCACCCCGACCACTGGGCAGACCTCAAAAACAGCGGCCTGAGTGATGAGACCATCCGGGCACTCGGGATCCATTCCGCACGACCAGGTGACATTCCTAAGCTGATCGGCTGGACTCCGCCCAAGGTGAGATCCGCTCTGGTGTTCCCCTACCCCGGCGAGAACGGCTTTTGTCGCGTGAAGGTCTTCCCACCCTTCACCAACGCCGCGGGGCACAGCGTCAAATACCTCCAGAGGAAGCGGTCGGGGGTGCGTCTCTACCTTCCTCCCTTGGCGCAATCGGTGGTGAAAGACCCGACTGTCCCGTTCGCGTGGACCGAAGGTGAGAAGAAGTCGGCACGGCTTGTTCAAGACGGCCGGCCCTGTGGAGGCCTGGGCGGACTGTGGAACTGGTTGGAAGAAAATCTTCCCATCGCGAAGCTGGATGAAATCGCCCATGCCGACCGTCTGGAGACCATCTATCCCGATTCCGACGTCTGGGCACGGCCTGATCTTCTGAAGGCGGTGTATGCCTTCGGACGTGAACTCCAGGCACGGGGGGCAAGGGTAGAGGTGGGCATCTTACCCCCGCGTGCCGATGGCACGAAATGCGGCCTTGACGACTTCTTGCAGGAGCGGGGTTGTCAGGCCCTCGATGTGATTACATCTCTCTCGCTCAAGAACAAGACGTTCACGGGGTTTGCCTCGTGGTGGCAGGGGTGGCGCCGGTCAAGCCTCCATACCTCACGTCGAAAGGGACGCAACGCCGCATCATCGCCATTGGCTGCATGTCCCTATCGCGATCAAGGTGGGCGCCTGGTCTACCTGGTCGAGAAGTTGATGTCTGGCGAGAAGACGGTTGAAGTGGTCCCGATCTCGGATTTTTCGGCGCGCATCACTGAGGAGAGCGTCGGGGAGGATGGGACCCGGACTTTCGGCATCGAGGGCAAGACGGTGGCAGGGGCGCCCTTCCGCCTGGAGCTGGCCGCTGGCGATTTCGCCGACGAGCGCCTGCTCAAGGGGGCACTGACCCAGGCCTCTGGCGCGCAATCCCCGGTGCGGGCGGGGATGGCCAAACATCTGGGTCCGGCCATTCAGCTCTTGACGAAGGGCGAGGAGCTGCGGCAGGTGCGACGCTATGAACGCGCGGGATGGGCTGATGGACGCTTTTTGTTGCCAGGCCGGGACCTCCCGAATATCCGTGTCGATCTTTCACCAAAGCTCCCGTACCGCGTCCATTCTGACGCGGAGCTCTCCCAGGGGCTGGAGGCCTTCGAAGCCCTCCTGCAGGCCATGACGCCGAGTCGATCCACCGTGGCCGCCACCATCGCATTTGAGGCGCCGCTGGCCCGACTGGCGGGGTGGCGTGATGAGCGCTACGCCCTGTTTCTGGCCGGCCGGACTGGCACGTTGAAAACCTCGTGGACTCAGGTCTTGATGAGTCTCTACGGCGAAGGCTTCCTGCAGGATGCCACCCTCCTGAAGTGGGGCGAGGGGGCGACGACCAACGCCATCATGGCCTACGCGACACAAGCGTATGACCTCCCCTTCATGATCGACAATTTCAAACCTGGGACGGGTGGGGGCCCACGAGATTTCGTCAACCTGATCCACAACATTCTGGAGGGCGGGGAGAAGGAGCGCTTGACCCGGGCAGCGACCCTTCGCGAGACCAAACCAGTTTTCTGCTGGCCCTTTGTCACGGGTGAGGATGTGCCTGACCACGATCCCGCAAGCCTGGCTCGTATCCTTGTCGTGCACTCGTCCTGTGAACCGGGGCAACCCAATAAATTCTTGGCAAAAGCCCAAGAATTAGCACCCCACCTGAGCGCGGTCGGCCAGAGCTGGCTCACATGGCTCGAGGGGGACGAGGCCAGAACACTGAGCCAGGATCTGCGGGAGATGTTCCCGGGCTACCGTGCCATGTGGGCTGAGCGATTGCGGAAGCTCCGGCCGGATATGGTCAACATCCTACGAGTCGCTACGAACCTCGCCACGAGTGAGGCGACCTGGAAGATGCTGACCTACCATCCGACGCTTAGCGCACTCGCGAAGCAGTATGTAAAAGCTCATGCCGAGGGGTTGAACGAGGTTGCGAGCACCATGGCGAGCGCAACCGCGGAGTCTTTGGAAGCGAGTCGGTACTTGTCCGTGCTGCGGGAGCTGCTCGCCAGTCAGCGGTACATATTGTTGCCGAAGGGGGAGGCTCCGACCAATGAGAGCGAGCGCGACCGGATGCTCGGGTGGCGCGATCCCGATGGGAGCGTGTACCTCCTCCCGAAACTCGCGCGGGACGCGGTATCGCGGACGCTGGGGAAAGACGGCCTGGCCATTAGCGACCAGACGCTACACGCCCAACTGCAAGCCTTGGGTGCGATACAGAGCGCGAACCCAGGGCGAGAGACCAAAGCGCTCAAGAGTGACGGAAACCTCATACGGACACTACACTTACGCAAGGAGTGCCTCGCCGGTCCAGAGGGGGGAGACGTCTGATGCGGTTTCCACCTTTGACCCTCCGGTTTCCACAAAGTTTCCACCTTTTTGGAAAGGTGGAAACGCTCTATCCCCTACTCACCCTGGGGAGAGAGAGACTTGGTTTCCGAGTTTCCACCTTTTTTTAATGTCCCTTTCATACGCGCGGTCCATGTTTCTCGCCGAGATGCATGGCACGATTCCTCTGCATCGTATGCGTGTGAAGAGCCAGAAATCTGGGGACTGTGTGTATAGGAAAAAAGGTGGAAACTCGGAAACCGAACCCAGAAAAGCCGCGTCAGTCATGGGTGTACTCGGTTTCCACCACCCTGGAAACCGGTGGAAACTTTCGGTACAAAGGTGGAAACCGGGCTCTTGTGTGTCCCGATTGGCGGGGACACGGAGGAGAGGGGACGCGGATGGACCTGAATAAGTGTGTGCTCATCGGCCACATCACCATGGCCGGGCCGAAAATCTCGTGGAACGACAAGGGCGTGGCGACCTGCACGTTCTGGCTGCGAGTCGATGAGCCGGGCAAGGACGGTGCGGTCTACTCGTCCTACCTGCCCGTGGAACTCACCGGGAAGTATGCGGGGGACGCGGCCGAGCAGCTCAACGCGGGGGATGACGTGCTGATCGACGGGAAGCTCAAGTATAAGTCCACGGGCACCCGCGACGGCAAGAAAACCGGAACCATCGTCGTCTCCACATGGTTCGTGACGAAGGCGCCAGCCCCCACCGCGCCACAGGACGCCCCCGCGCCAGGCCAGAGCCACACGCAGGGCGATGCCTGGGGGGCCGGCCCGGCCCCGGCTGCGACGAAGAAAGGGAAGCCACGGTATCCGAAGTGGCGACCCACAG
>CAYRZX010000208.1:0-12576 GCA_964428665.1 uncultured Gemmatimonas sp. | reverse complement strand
GCCCTCGATCTACCGATACAAAAATTGCCTACGATGTACCGATAGTTCTCACATATGGACTTCACCCGCGTGGTCGAAAAGATCCCCATCTTCAGCGATCTCTCCCCATATCAGGTCCAGCAGTTCCTCAAGGGGTGCAAGAGCAGGACCTGCAAGGCCGGCCAGGTCCTCTGCAAGGCCGGGGAGCCCAGCAACGAGATGTTCATCCTCGTCACCGGGGCCCTCTCCGTCACCGCCCCCGACGGCGTGGAACTGACCCACATCGGGCCTTCCGGGACCGTGGGCGAGATGGGCCTCGTCACGAACATGCCCCGGTGCGCCACGATCACGGCCGTCACCCCCGTGAACGTCCTGGTCATCAACAGGGGGTACTTCACCAAGCTCCTGAAAGAGGACGCCGACATGGGCATGAAGATCTACCACAACCTCCTTCAAACTCTGGTCTCCCGCCTCCGGGAGAACAACCAGTACCTCTCCAAATCCCGGCAGGAGGCCAAAAAATCCCGGGCGGAGTCTGCCAAGCAGATCGCCGCGTCCACAGTGTGAGGCGCGATCACCGATCACGCCCTACAATGCGGCGTGATCACCGATCACGCCCTACAATACCCTATTAGATGGGGCATCTCTCTGAGGCGTACACACGGTATAGAAATACCTGGATCGCGCCCTTTTGGGGTTGACAAATCGCGCGAGAATGTATTAAATAAGGCCCCTGAGAACCCTGAATGAGACGACCTTGCAGATCGTTTGCGGACCGTGAGAAAAGGTCATGGCTGGACAGCGCAGAGGCCACGCCTATCCCGGCAGACTCATCGCGGTGGAGGGTCTGGACGGATCGGGCAAATCCACGCAGATCTACTTAGTCAAACGCTGGCTGGAACTCCAGAACCTGAAGGTCTTCTTCACGGAATGGAACTCCTCCGTCATCGTGAAGAACGCCACCAAACGCGGCAAAAAGCGGCAACTCCTCACCCCCACCACCTTCTCCCTCATCCACTGCACCGACTTCGCCGACCGCTACGAACACCAGGTCCTCCCCCTGCTCCAGGCGGGCTACATCGTCCTGGCCGACCGCTACGTCTTCACGGCGTTTGCGCGGGACATCGTGCGGGGGTGCGACCGGGAGTGGGTGCACAACCTCTACAGCTTCGCGGTGGAGCCGGACATTACCTTCTTCTTCAAGGTCCCCTTAGACACCGCCCTGGGACGCATCCTGGGGGGCCGTCCGTCCCTGAAGTATTTCGAGGCGGGGATGGACCTGGGACTGTCGCCGGACCCCTACGAGAGCTTCCGCCTGTTCCAGAAGCGGATCAACGACGTGTATCTCAAAATGGTCCGGGAGTTCGGGTTTGTGGCCGTGGACGCGTCTCAGGCCAGCGAGGTTCAGCAGGAGCAGGTTCGCGCGATCATCACCGAGCGGATCGACCTGCCCGGCTTTCGCTGGCACACCAGGAGGTAGGGGGGATGAAGCGATTTTACGGGAGGGGCCTGCCCGGCGTGGCATCCAGGGACCTGAGCGGCAAGCTGATCGCCCTGGAGGGGGCCGACGGCTCCGGCCGCTCCACGCAGGCGGAGCTGCTGACGGCCTGGCTGGAGCGCAAGGGCTTTGCCACGGTCAACGTGGGCCTGAACCGCTCCACGCTGGTGAGCAAGGAACTCAGCCGGGCCAAGCAGGGCAACGTGTTGAGCCAGAGGACGCTGAGCCTGTTCTACGCCACGGACTTTGCGGACCAGCTCGAAAACCGGATCGTGCCCGCGCTCAAGGCCGGATTCGTGGTGCTGGCCGACCGCTACATCTACACCCTCATCGCCCGCGACGCGGTGCGGGGGGGAGACCGCGCCTGGCTGGAGTCCCTCTACGGCATCGCCATCGTGCCCGACATCGTCTTCTACCTCCGGGTCAGCCCGCGCCAGCTGGTGGAGCGCAACTTCCAGAAGCACGCCACGCTGGACTACTGGGAGTCCGGCATGGACCTGGGGCTGTCGCGGGACATGTTTCAGAGCTTTCTGAAGTATCAGGGGCTTATCCAGGCCGAGTTCGAGCGGATGCAGAAGGCCTACGGATTCGACATCCTCAACGGCAACCGATCCATTCGAGCCATCTCGAAAGACCTTCAGGCCCGCGTGGAACCCATACTGGAAAGGAGGGCCGCATGAGTTCATCGGTTCAAAGGGTAGCGGGTGCAGCGTCCCCCAGACCGCGGCCTGCCCTGCGCGTTCGACGCGTCGCGGCGGGGCGAAACGGCCGGGACCCCATAAAGTCGATGGGCGTCGAACTTAACCGGCTCCGGTCGCTGTTCCGGGAGATCGTCGAGAACTACGCCACGAAGGTCGAGGGGGAGATCGCGCAGCTTCAGGAAGTGATGCAGGAAAACGGAAAAGACCGGGAGGAGGGCATTCAGGCGATGCTGGCCTCCCTCCGCCAGCTCAAGGTGAAGCCGGAGAAGGGCCGCCGGAGGGACCTCAAGCGCATCCACGACCTCGTCCAGGAGATGCGGAGGTTGACTGAAGCGTGGTGAAAAATCCTGACCTCGTCGTGGGCATCGACCTGGGCGGCACCAAGATCCTCGCCGCCGCGGTGGACGCGCAGGGGAAGATCCTCGGCAGGGCCAAGCGGTCGACCGACCCGGAGGAGGGATCCCGGGCCGTCCTGAGCCGCCTGGCCGACTGTGCCCGCGAGGCCGTGGCGCGGGCCGGCCGCGAATGGCCGGACGTGCGCGCCGTCGGCGTCGGAGCGCCGGGGCCCCTCGACCCGGAGAAAGGCGTCGTCATCTTCGCCCCGAACCTCAGCGGGTGGAAGAACGTGCCCGTCAAGGCGACCCTGGAGAAGACCCTCCGGAAGCCCGTCTTCCTGGAGAACGACGTGAACGTCGGGACCCTTGGCGAACACGTCCTGGGCGCCGGGAAGGGCGTCCGCGACCTCGTCGGCATCTTCGTCGGCACGGGCATCGGCGGGGGCGTCATCCTCAACGGCCAGCTCCACCGGGGGTTCAACAAGACCGCCGGGGAGATCGGCCACATGATCGTCCAGATCGGCGGCCCCAAGTGCGGGTGCGGCAACCGGGGCTGCCTGGAGGCCATCGCCAGCCGCACGGCCATCGCGCGCGACATCGCCGCGGCCATCCGGAAGGGGAAAAAGTCGAGCCTCGGGAAGCGACGGGCCATCGACCCCTCCGACCTGAAGAGCGGCGACATCGCGAAGGCCCTGGACGAGGGCGACCGGGTCGCCCGCAAGGTCATCCGGCGCGCGGCCAGGGCCATCGGCGTCAGCATCCTCAACGTCATCCACGTCCTCAACCCGGAGATGATCGTACTGGGCGGGGGGGCGATGGCGTTCGGGGACCACCTCCTCCCCATCGTCCGGAAGACCGTGGAGAGGCGCGTCCTCCCCCTGGCCGGGGACCGCGTCCGGATCGTCCCCGCGCAGCTCGCCGACGACTCGGGCGTCCTGGGCGCGGCCGTGCTGGCCAGACAACGGATGTCGTAGGGGCGCGGCGTGGCAGGGGCGCGGCGTGGCAGGGGCGCGATGAATCGCGCCCCTACCGTTTTTTTACCCCCCGACCCCCTATCATCCCCCTGAACGCCTGCGCCTGCGGCGCGTCCGGGAACGCCTCCACGTAGCGCCGGGCGCATCGCTCCGCCTCCTCCATCCGCCCCATCCGGGCATACAGCGCGCAGAGATTGTAGAGCGCCCATTCGTCCTTCGGGTCGGCCTCCAGCATCCGCTCACACCCCTGAGCCGCGCGTTCCAGATCCCCCTTCAGGAAATAGACCGACACCAGATTGGTCAGCGTGCCCCGGTTCTGAGGGTCCGACCCCAGAACCTCCAGGAGCAGGCCTACCGCCTCGTCGAGACGCCCCCGGTCCTTGTGGATCATCGCCAGGGTATTCTTGGCCGGCCCGCTGTTCGGGTCCGTCCGCAGGGCCCCCCTCAGCTCCGCCTCGCTCTCGTCGAGACGGCCCTTCTGATACAGCGCGATCCCCAGGTTGGCCCTGGCCTCCGCGTAGTCGGGCCTGAGCGCCACGGCCCGGCGAAACGCCTCCATGCCCCGGTCGATCTGTCCCCGGTTCATGTAAAAAATGCCCAGCTTGGAGAGCGGCACGGGGTCCCCTGCGTCCAGCCTCGCCGCCTCCTCGAACGCCGCGGCCCCCTCCTCCATCCTCCCGGCGGCGTAGAGGAGCATACCCAGGCCCGCGTGAACGGAGGCATCTCCGGAGTCAGCGGACAGGGCCGCGCGGTACTCCCGTTCGCTCTCGGCGAAACGCCCCTGCTCGTGGTAGAGCGTCGCCAGATGCGCCCGCGCCCGCGCAAAGCCCGGATCGCGCGCCACGACCTCCCTCAGGAGAGGCTCCAGCGCCTCCCGGCCCCCCGTCTCACCCATCAGCCGCACCACATTGGAGAGATAGCGGGGGTGCCGGGGGCTGGCCTCCAGCGACGCCCTCGCCGCCCTGAGCGCCTCCTCCTTCCTTCCCATTCGCTCGCAGGCGCCGCGCAGCTCGTCCCAGCCCGTCCCCCTGGCGTGGGCCGACAGCCGCGCCCCGTCCCTCAGCGTGGCCGAAAAGCGGGCCAGCGCCCGCTCCGCGTCCGCGTTGACATAGAGCCACGGGACCAGGTGAAAAAACGCCACCACGCCCGTGACCCACGCCAGGCGGCGCTGCGTCCCCGGCTCCGCGCACCGCGTCAGCAGATACCCCGACAGCAGGGCGACCGGGACCGCCACGGGGCTCAGCGCGTCCCAGTCCCGGAAGGCCCCCAGCTCCGGGTTGAAGAAGACCGTCAGCGCGACATAAAAAAACGCCGCCGACCCCAGCAACAAAAAATGAGGATTCCGGGCAATCCGGTCCCTCACGGTCAGCAGCGCCGCCCCGATCAGGACCAGCCCCATCGGCGCGACGAGCAGGTGCTCGTTGAGCACGTCCGTCAGATGGACCCCCGACAGCAGCGCGTGGGGCCGGAGGAAGGGGTCGGTCCCCCACAGCGGAACAACGTGAGGCGCTGTCCCGAAACTCCGCGGATCGAGGTCCAGCCGCCACCCGACGAACAGGAGGGCAAAGAGGACCAGCGCGGGCGGGGCCGCCGCCTTCCACCAGAACCCGGCCCTGGCGAGGCTGCGCCGCCATTCGATGAAATACAGAAAGATCAGGGAGGGAAAGAGCGCGGCGGCGGAGAAGTGCAGCGCAAAGGCGCCCCCCCAGACCAGGGCCGGCCCCATCAGCGACCCCTGACCGTCCAGATAGCGCCACGCCGCATACAGAAAGGCCAGAACCCCCACGGTCAGGGGCGCGTAGTGCTCCGCGTAGCCGCAGAACAGCTCGACCGTCCCGACCGTCAGCAGAGACAGCCGCAGGATCGCCCGCTCCCGTCGGTCCCGCCCGACCGCGTCCGCCGTGAGCAGCGCGAAGAAGACGTAGAGCGCGCCGCAGGCCCAGCTCAGCGCCCGGTAGACCCGCAGGGCGTCCTCCCACCCGGCCCCCTGCATCGCCCCGTAGAGGAGGCGGACCAGATAGATCGTCAGCGGCTCGCTGGCGAGCCGACCCACCGGCCCGGTCAGCTCCCGCACCCAGAGCGGGCCGTCGCCGAGCGTCTGGACGCGGACCCGGAGGAGATAGAGGGGGATGAGGGACAGAAGCCCGATCAGGGCATAGCGCAGATTTGGAAATCTGGAACTCAGGAAATCAGGAAGGAAAGAAGGGGGCTTTTCCTGAGTTCCTGAGTTCCAGATTCCCGACACCGCCGGCAGCAGAAGGACCAGGGCCAGCGCTGTGGCCCCGGCTGAGGCCCAGGCCGGGAAGAACGCCAGGCAGTGGACGCCCCACCCCGCCGGTATCTGCCAGAAGGCGAAGAGGAGGTGGAGCAGGATCACGGCCACCGCGCAGAGGGTGACGATCCGGATGAGGCGTCTTTCGGGGTTCATATCACGTCCTGAACGGACTCGCCACGGCCGCCGCGAACACCCCGGCCGCCCCGGCGTCCAGGAGCGCCCCGGCGCACGCGTCGAAGGTGGCCCCCGTGGTGAACACGTCGTCCACCAGCAGGAGGCGAAGCCCCGCCACCCGCCCCGGCCGCCGGACGACGAAGGCCCCGGAGACGTTACGGACCCGCTCCTCCGCCGACAGCTCGGTCTGCGTCCGCGTCGCCCGCGTCCGGGCCAGCGCCCGTTCCTCCACCGGCCTGCCCAGCGCCTCTCCGACCCCCCTGGCGATCAGGGCGCTCTGGTTGTAGCCCCTCTCCCGCGCGCGACTCCGGTGCAGCGGGATGGGCAGGACCAGCTCCACCCCGGCCATCCGGGGGTCCGCCCTCACCGCCTCGCCCAGCATCCGGCCGAACCGGACCCCCACGCTGGCCTTCTCCCGGTATTTCAGGAGGTGGATCAGCGCCTGCGCCCCCTCGTCGAACGGGGCCAGCACGCACGCCCCGCTGAACCGGAAGCCCCTGTCCGCGCAGTTCAGACACCCCTCGCCCTCCGCGCACGGCGCGCCGCACCGGGGGCAGCGGGGGCCGGAAAGCACCTCCACCTTCGACCAGCACGCCTCGCAGACAATCCGCTCCCCCTCCCTCAGGGCCTCTCGACAGAGAGAGCAGAAGGGCGGGAACACGAAATCCACGAGAGCCGAGCCGAGGACCTTGAGGGCGTGGGGAAATTTGAGAGCCATTTGGAAAGGAGCAGATTGGGGTTGTTTTAAACGACCTTTGAGGTTATATTGGAGAGCCGTAAAAAACCAGGAGACAGAATACAGAATACAGAATACAGAATACAGGAGAAAGAGCGTACCGGCCCTCTCCTACCCCCGTTCCCCCTCCCTCTCCCGTACGTACGGGAGAGGGAGGGGGCGCCAGGGGTCTTTCGCCAGGGCTGGGGGAGGGTGAGGGCCTGATCCCTGATCCCTGACCCCTGACCCCTGTTTCTCACGCCCTATGCGCTGGAAAACCTGGATCGGCCTCCTGGTGAGCGCCCTCTTCCTCTATCTGTCGTTCCGCAAGGTCGATCTGGGCGAGATGAAGTCCGCGCTGAGCCAGGCCCACTACCTTTACGTCCTCCCCTCCGTCGTCTTCCTGATCGTCGGGTTCTGGGTCAGGGCCCTGCGCTGGAAGATCCTGCTGGAGCCGGTCAAGCCGATCGGAACGCGCCTCCTGTTTTCAGCGACCATGATCGGCTTCATGGCCAACAACGTCCTGCCCGCCCGCCTCGGGGAGTTCATCCGGGCCGACGCCATCGGCCGGCAGGCCGCCATCAGCCGCAGCGCGGCCTTCGCCACCATCGTCGTCGAGCGCCTGTTCGACGGCCTGACCCTGCTCCTCTTCCTGGTCGCCCCCCTGGCCTTCGCGTCCTTCCCCGACTGGGTCAGACGAACGGGGGTGAGCGCCCTGGGGCTCTACGGCCTCGGCATCGTCTTTCTCTATCTGCTCCACGTCCGGACGGAGACGGCGGTCCGGGTGGTCCAATCTCTCATCCGCCCGCTGCCGGGTCGGATCTCCGAGAAGCTCATCAGGCAACTGAAACTGTTCGCCTCGGGGCTGGACGTGCTCACCCAGGGACGGCGCCTGTTCTCGACCACCGTCCTCTCCCTCGTCCTCTGGATGGTGAACATCGCCTCCCTCCAGTGCATCCTGGAGGCGTTTAATCTCGACCTGCCGTGGTACGCGGCGTTCACCGTCGAGGCCATCCTTGCCCTCGGCGTGGTCCTGCCGTCCTCCCCCGGCTTCGTCGGGGTCTTTCAGGGGTTCTGCATCCTGGCCCTGGCCCTGTTCGGGGTCTCCCAGAGCGTGGCGCTGGGGTTCTCCGTGGTCCTCCACGCCTCCGGCTACGTCCCGGTGACGGCCATCGGCCTGGCCTATTTCTGGAAAGCGCACCTCTCTTTCAAGGACATCTCTAGAAATCAGGAACTCAAGAAATCAGGAGAGCCGATCCAATTTTCCTGAGTTCCTGAGTTCCAGATTCGCATTGCCGAAGGAAGCCTCATGAACGCGCACGACACCCCTCGCGAAGTCAACCCCCTGCTGCGGGGAGAGGCCATACAGCCCCATCCCCTCCGGCCCGAGCAGACCGTGGCCGACCTGGTGGACAACGCCTTCCTGGCCTACAACGCCGGACGCCTGCGGGAGGCCTGCCACCTCTTCGCCCGCAAGATGCTCGACGAAAACGTCACCGTGGGCCTCAGCCTGACCGGCGCCCTCACCCCCGCCGGCCTCGGCATGAGCTGCCTGATCCCCCTCATCGAGGCGGGCCTGGTCGACTGGGTCGTCAGCACCGGCGCGAACCTCTACCACGACGCGCACTTCGCCATCGGCCTGTCCATGCACCGGGGCAGCCCCTTCCTGGACGACACGCTGCTGCGCCGGGAGGGGGTCGTGCGCATTTACGACATCCTGTTCGACTACCGCGTCCTGCTGTCCACCGACGCCTTCTTCCGGGAGGTCATCTCCGCCCCGGAGTTCCAGAGGACTATGGGCACCGCCGAGTTCCACCACCTCGCCGGGCGCTACGTGGCCGAGCGGGAGCGGGCCCTCGGCCTGTCCAACCAGAGCTTCTTAGCTGCCACTTACCGGTGCGGCGTCCCCGTCTACACCTCCAGCCCCGGCGACTCCTCCATCGGCATGAACGTCGCGGCCAAGGCCCTGGAGGGCAACCGCCTCCAGCTCGACCCCTCCATCGACGTCAACGAGACCGCGGCCATCGTCCTCGGGGCCAAGCGGTCCGGCGGCAAGAGCGCCGTGTTCATCGTGGGCGGCGGGTCCCCCAAGAACTTCCTCCTCCAGACCGAGCCCCACCTCCAGGAGGTCCTGGGCATCCCGGAGGCCGGCCACGACTACTTCGTCCAGATCACCGACGCCCGGCCCGACACGGGCGGCCTGTCCGGGGCCACCCCCGGCGAGGCCGTGAGCTGGGGCAAGGTGGACCCCGCCTCCCTGCCCGACACCGTCGTCTGCTACTGCGACTCCACCATCGCCCTCCCCATCCTCACGACCTACGCCCTGACCCGCCGGGGGCGCCGCCCCCTCAAGCGCCTCTACGACCGCCGCGAGGCGCTTACGGCGGGCATGAGGGAGGAGTTTAAAAAAAGACAACGATGAACGATGAACGATGAACAAAGACAACGATGAACGATGAACGATGAACAAAGACAACGATGAACGATGAACGATGAACGATGAACGAAAAACAAAACAGATTTATGCTTTTACTTCAGCGTTCATCGTTCCGCGTTCTGCGTTGCCTTTTCATCGTTCCGCGTTCCGCGTTCCGCGTTCCGCGTTGCTTTTTCCATCTCCTCCAGCCTCCGGAACGTCTCCGTGATATACGCCACCATCCGCGCCACGCCCTCCTCCAGCGCCTTCTCCCCCTTCTCCCGCGTGGCTCGCGTGGCCCTCCCCCAGACCCCTGTGGGCGACACCTTCCGCACCCCCACGTAGTCCAGGAACTCCCGCCCCTCCTTCGGAATGAAATCGACCCGCTCCTCCTTCACCAGATGGGGGGCCACGGCCAGCAGCCGCGAGCACTCCGACTCCCCCGCGTGCAGCTCCTCCTGCTGCCCCGTGCCGCTGGCCAGCGCCCCGGCGGACGCGAAGATGACCTTCATGTCCCGGTGGTTCAGGTTGATCTCCCGCACGGCCGGCTTCAAGATCCAGTTCCCCCCGTGCCCGTTCACCACCACGACCTTCCTGATCCCCTGATGCCGCAGGGCCAGGCAGATGTCCTCCAGCACCGCCGCGAGCGTGGCCGGCCTGATCCAGACCGTCCCGGCGAAGTCCTGATGCTCCTGCGAGTTGCTGAAGGGCAGGGCCGGCAGCAGGTAGGCGCTGGGCAGCCGCTCTGCGATGCGCCGGGCCGACTCCTGCGCCAGGATGAAGTCCGTGCCCATCGGCATGTGCAGGCTGTGCTGCTCCAGTGCCCCGATGGGCAGCACGACCACGTCCGGCCTCGCGTCCTCGATCTCCTTAAACGTGTTCTCCCAGGTGACCATGTCGGCTCCTTTGTCGAATGTCGAACGTCGAATGTCGAATGTCGAATGTCGAATGTCGAGTGTCGAATGTCGAATGTCGAATGGTGTCATTCGTCATTCGTCATTCGTCATTCGTACTTCCACGACGCCACCAAATATAAGCCGGATACCGGCCCCGGCGCAATCTCCAAATAGGCTTGACAAATCACAGGCGCTATTTTATAATTATGCCATAAAAATAACATTCACTTTATTTTTGTTGAAATTTATGTTTGGCCGATGGTATGCTGTCCCCCTGCGAGAGAAGCTCGGGCGTCCCTTTGTCCACCTGATGTTCGGGGCGCGACAGACGGGCAAGTCCACGCTGTTGAACGCCCTGCTTCCGCCGGATACCCTCCGGGTCGACCTTTCCAACCCGGAGGAGCGGTCCCGGTATCTGGCGCAGCCGGGGGAGTTCGTCAGGGTCTGCCGGGCGCTGCCTTCCGACAGGCGCGGGCAATTCGTGTTCGTGGACGAGGTGCAGTCCGTGCCTGCGATCTTCGACGCCGTGCAGCACCTGTATGACAGCGATAAGGGACGGTGGCGCTTTGTGCTGTGCGGCAGCTCCGCGCGCAGGCTGCGCCGGGCGGGGGCAAACCTGCTGCCCGGCCGCAGCTTCTTGCACCAGCTGTATCCCCTCACGCTGGCCGAGCACCCGGCGACAGAGCCGCGCATCCCGTATGCGACTTCCCCCCTGGAGTTCCCCTGGGCGGGAGGGGAATCCCCATCGCGGCCCTTTCCCGCGTGGGACCTGGGGACAAGGCTGGCCTACGGGGCCCTCCCCGGAATTGTCGCCAGCGAAGAAGGAGATCGCGCGGAGCTGCTCAGGGCCTTTTCCATCGTGCACCTGGAGGAGGAGATCCGGCGCGAGGCCCTGGTGAGGGACTGGGGGGCGTTCCTGCGGTTTTTGCGGTTCGCGGCCGCGGAGTCCGGCCAGATCCTCAACTACGCCGCAATCTCCCAGGAGACAGGCATCTCGCAGCCCACGGTGAAGGCCTACTATCAGCTGCTGGAGGACATGTTTGTGGGCTTCCGCGTCCCGGTCTATGCCCGGAGTCCCCGCAAAAACCTGCTCTCGACCCCCAGGTTTTTCTTCTTCGATCTCGGCGTGCGCCACGCCGCCGCCGGACTCGCCCCTTCTCCCGAAACGGTGAAGGCGAACCCGGGGCCCCTTTTTGAGCAGTGGGTGGGCATTGAACTGTGGAAACGGCTGCAATATCTGGGCAACGGCCAGCTCCACTACCAGCGCACCCGGGACGGGGCGGAGGTGGACTTCATCGTCGAGCGGGGTCGCGCCCTGATCCCCATCGAGGTGAAGTGGACCGAGCGCCCTGCGCCGCAGGATGCCCGGCGTCTCCTGAAGTTTCAGAAGGAGCACCCGGAGCGAGTGGAGCGAGGTTACATCGTCTGCCGCTGCCCGCGGCCGATGGAGATCCGTGAAAACGTGATCGCGTTGCCCTGGTCTTGCCTCTGAGCCGTCAAACGGGATCACGAAAGACGCGAAATCCCCCCCACACTGCCCCCTTCCCGCACGAAAGACGCGAAATTCCCCCCTTGCTTTCTCAAGCCAGGAGCATTAGATTCCTCACTCAGGAGGAAAAGAGGAAATCCAGCCCATGAGAACCCAATCAGTGGACACCCACCCCGACGCCGAAAAGGTCCAGATCGACCTCCTCCGCCGGGCCACCGTCGCCCGGCGCTTCGGCCTGGCCTGTTCCCTGAGCCAGACCGCGATCCAGCTCGCCCGGCGCGCCATCCGGCGCGCGCACCCGGACGCGGACGAGGAGGAGATCGGACTGATCTTCATAGCAACTCACTATGGTCAGGATTTGGCTGACCGGGTTCGAGCGGACCTGGCCCGGAGGCGAGGATGAACCCTCCGGACATCCTGGCTGCCCTGACCCCGGTGGCAGATGCCCTCGAATGCCTCGGCATCGCCTACCACATCGGCGGATCTGTGGCGAGTTCAGCCCACGGCATCGCGCGGACCACCTTAGACGTGGACCTCGTGGCGGATCTTGTCCTGTCGCACGTCCGGCCCCTGGTGGAGACGCTTCAGGGGACCTATTACATTGACGAGGAGATGGTCCGGGAGGCCGTTCAGCAGCGGTCCTCGTTCAACGTCATCCACCTGGAGACCGTGCTCAAGGTGGACGTGTTCGTCCTCAAGGCGCGGCCCTATGACCGGGAGGCATTCCGAAGGATGCGGAGGGATACCCTCGACGAAGCCGGGGACGCCCGCGAGTTTTACGTGGCCTCGCCTGAGGACGTGATCCTCAACAAGCTCGAATGGTACCGTCTCGGAGGCGGCGTCTCCGACCGCCAGTGGAGCGACGTGTTAGGCGTTCTGAAGGTGCAAAAGGATTCCCTGGACTATGCCTACCTGCGCCGCTGGGCCGTTGACCTGGGGGTCTCCGACCTGCTGGATCGGGCGCTTGAAGATGCAGGAATAGCCTGACGGTATTCGTCAGGCGGCGGGATCACGAAAGACGCGAAGGCCCTTCCCCCTCACCGCAACCCCGCACGAAAGACACGAAGCCCCCCTTCTCCCCCCTGAGGAGGTCGCCCGCTGGAAACAGGACGAGATCCAGTAAG
>CAYRZX010000207.1:0-12578 GCA_964428665.1 uncultured Gemmatimonas sp. | reverse complement strand
ATACCCGGCGATGTCCACGTCCTCGGCCCTGCCCTCGTGGATCAGCACGCGAAACCGCTGCGTCAGCGTCTCCCCGGCCTTCAGGACGTAAGGCCCCCGCAGGGTGAAGTTCGACAGGAACGTCCCGTAGTTGCGGACGAAATAGGGCGAGGGCGGGTTGGACGGGTGGCTCATCAGCGTCACCCCCACCGGCCCCCCCGCGACGACCCCGCTGTAGTCCACCCAGTCCGCTAACTGATTCATCGCCCCCTCCTCATTCTCCTGCCCATTGGAGTTGACGACGCGCCCGCCGTCCTCCACGTCTATCGTGTCGGCCACGCGGATGCCGAAGTAGGCGTGCGTCTCCTTCTCGAACGTCACGTCCCCCGCGCAGGGCGTGAGCGCGCTGGACACGTCCAGGACGTGCGCCTGATCGCCCGGCGTCCAGGCGATCTCCCGGCGCTCCGTCAGCACGCGCTCCCCGGCCTTCGTCGCCCACCCGTTCCTCGTCCGGAGGGAAACGGCCGTCCCCGTCGTCTCGGCCTCCGCCCCCTCAAAGGCGATGTCCCCTAAGTTCGGGCGCGTCGGGTTGTTGTCGTGGAAGAAGTTGACCCCGTTCACCTTCCCGTGCCCGATGAAGATCGACCGGTGGTGGTTGTAGCGATACGCGCAGTTCGTCGTGACCGGCCGTCCGCTGGGGGAGTAGACCGGGAAGAAGTTGGGGCGCGACAGGTAGAAGTCCCCCCACCTGAGACACCCCTTGTTGTAGGCCAGGCAGAACTGTCCCTTGTAGTAGAACTTGAAGCGAAGCTCCTCCTCCACCAGCCTCACATCGCTCATGGCTTACCCCTCCACCATCTCCGCAATCGACACCGGCTGCCCGCCCGCCTCCGTGGACCGGACCACGCCCTCCATCATGGCCACGGTCCAGAGGTTGTCCCGGCCGCTCGTGCTCGTCTCGCCGCCGGTCTCCACGGCGGCCGCCAGCTCGTTCAGCAGGGCGGCGTCCCCCCCGAACTGCCCCAGCGGCTCCACCCTGCTCCACGCCTTGTCCGCGGGACTCCCACGCTCCAGCCCGTTTCCGACCCTCAGAGACCCCCCGCTCCCGTCGATCCGCCAGTGGTACTCCGGCACGTGCGAGGCCCACGCCCCGAAGTAGGACACCTTGACCCCCTGCTCGAACTCGTAGAGCGCGGAGACCGTCGTCTCCCCCTCGTAGTCCCCCCACGGCGGCAGGAAACTGAACCCCGTGACGCGCAGCGGCTTCAGCCCCAGCGTGAAGCGGACCATGTCCAGGTCGTGCACGCCCATCTCCCAGAGGTAGTTGTGCCGCATGGCCTTCTGGTAGGTGTTCCCCGCGTAGCGCTTCCGGTGGCGGATGAACACCCCGTGCCCCAGCCTGCCCACCTCTCCCTTCGCCACCGCCTGCCGCATCGTGCCCACCTCCGGGTTGAAGCGGTAGTTCTGCCCGGCGGAGACCACCAGGCCGGCCTTCCGGCCCGCCTCCACGACGGCCTTCGCATCCTCCAGGGAGAGCGCGAACGGCTTCTCCACCAGGATGTGCCACCCCGCCGACAGGGCGCTCAGCGCGTTCTCCCGCCGGAACCAGGACACCGCCGCGATCACGGCGACCTCCGCCTTCACCTTTTCCGCCGCCGCCTCCACGCTCCTGAACGCCTGAAGCCTCAGGTCCGGGAACTGCGTCGCGACCGCCTGATGCGCCGCCTCCGATGGGTCCACGATCGCCACAGGCTCGAACCCCGCGTGCGCCGCCGTCGTCTTGATCCAGTGCCGCCCCCGCCCCCCCGCGCCGATGATCACCGCTCGCAAAGGCATCCGCGTACCTCCTTGTCTAAAAGGTGAAGGACTTCGACCTGGTGCGCCTGGGCGGCTGAGGCCCCGGCGTCCTCCCGGCCCGCGTGAAGACCTCCGCCCGGTCGTGTCGAGCGAAGTAGTCCTCCGGCAGCTCCAGGTCGAACTCCGCCATGAGGTCCTGCACCGACAGGCCGGGCCGGTTGGACTGCACCGTCATACCCCCCTCCTCGTGGTACACCCGAATGGCCACGTCGCGCCCGTACTTCTCCCGGATCGCCGGGATCTGCGAGGCGTTGAAGTCCGTGTGGAAGAACCGCCTTTCCAGGTCGATCTCCATCCCCCCCACGGACGCCCGGATGCCCGTCTTCAGCAGGACCTCGCCGGTGATGTCGATGACGTAAGCGTGCGCGCTGGTGACGGCCGAGACCACGTAGTAGTGGTGGAGCCAGGCGAAGGCCTGAAGGGCGAACCCCCCGTCAGCGGCGGACGGCCAGAACACGATCTCCGCCCCCATCTCCTTGAGACGGGCCCAGTCCTGGGGCCACCCGATGTCGAAGCAGATCAGGATGCCGATCCGCCCGAAGTCCAGGTCGAACACCTTCACCTCCTGGCCGGGCGTGACGCCGGACTCGAACTGCGTGAAGTCGAAGCTGCTGGTGACCGGGTGCCGTTTCTCATACACCCCGACGATCTGGCCCTGGCGGTCGATGACCACGGCGGAGTTGTACACCGCGTCCCCCCGCTTCTCGTACAGGGGACAGATGATGTAGGCCCCGTACTTCTTAGCCTTCCCCGCGGCCAGGTCCGTGGTCGGCCCCGGCACAGGCTCCGCGACCTCGGCGGCCCGGTCGTGCGGCGCCCACAGGCTCCCGAACAGCTCGGGCAGGCAGATGATGTCGGGCCGGTCCTGGGCGGCGATGTCGATCAGCCGGTCCGCCCTCCGGAGATTGTCCTGAACGGTCGGGCCGCCCCGCCTCTGGAACGAGGTGGTGCTGACCCAGACTCTGCGTGGCATGGAAGTCCTCCTGAGATGATGAACGCCAATTTCCCTACCGCCATTCAATCAGCGCCTTCACGTAGGCGCGGCCCACGAGGCGATGGCCCTCGCGCAGGTACGGAATATAGTGACCTGCGAGGACACAGTCCACCGGCAGGGCGGAGAGCCGCTTCAGGGTCTTGATGTAGGTCGGCTTGTCGAACTCCTCACCCCCCTTCCAGCCCAGCTCCGGCCGGTAGTCCGCGCTGGGCGACATCAGCACGTCGCCCACGAACCAGATGATCTTCCCGGCGTGCCTGAGCTGGTAGATCACGCAGCCGTTCGTGTGGCCGGGGGCGTGAAGGACCTCAAACCTGAAACCGCACGCCTCGATCACGTCCCCGTCCTGAACGACGCGGTCGACCTTGCAGGCCGGAACCTGGAACCCTGCGGCGTAGGGGATGGTGCGAAAGTCCGCCAGCCCCACGCCCTCTGCATCGCCGGGACCTGCGACCACGTGAGCGCAACGCGCCCGCACCGCGGCCGCGTTGCCCACGTGATCGTAGTGGCTGTGCGTCAGCAGCAGATGATCCACCTTTTCCAGGGAGATGCCCCAGACGCTGAGGTGCTGTTCCGCCCGTTCCAGGTCCGAGGGGACCGACCCGGAGTCGACGAGGACATTCCCCTTCTCACTGTGGACCAGGTAGAAATTGGCGTGCTGGGCGTAGGCAAAGCCGTCCAGGAGATAGATGTTGGGCAGGATCTGCATGAGGACTCCTTAGATCTGCGGGATCACCAGCTTGCCCCCCCGCGCCAGGGGCAGGCCCGCGAAGGCGCATTTGTTCCCCCACCGGTCCACCGCGTCTTTGGCCTTGTACTCGTTGATGAGCTTATGGCGCGATTTGGGCGTGCGGTTGTGCCCCGCCGTGTGCACCACCAGCACGTGGATGAACAGCACGTCGCCCGGCCTGGCGATCATCGGCTCCTTTTTCCACCCCTTCATCTCCTGGTCGGCCAGCGTGACCTTGTCCCGCGTCTCCCACTCCCCCGGCTTGTGGCTGCCGGGCGCCGCCCAGGTCGCGCCCGCGTCCACGTCCGTGTCGTCCAGGTAGGTGATCGCCGCGGCCAGGTCCGGCCTGCTGTGCCGCTCGTAGGGCCAGTCCTGGTGCCACCCCTGCTTGTTGAAGAAGCCGGGCGGGTTGTTCCGCACCTTGCCATTGTGGAAGTCGATGTCCGGCCCGAACAGGTCGATGAACACGTTCACGATGCGCGGGTCCGTGATGTTGTTGAACCAGTAGTCGCTGGCCAGCGGCTGGTCCATGATCCCGCGCACGTTCCTGGGATTATACGGGTCGACGGGGTACCCCTCCACAGGCTCCATAAAGCTGTAGGTCATGGCCTTGGGCCGGCCCTCCGTGTTCGTGATCAGGTCGTGGAACTCCCGGCGCATCACCTCCATCTCGGCCTCGGAGTATACGCCCCGGACGGCCAGATACCCGTTGTCGTCGAAGAACCGCTTCTGCTCCGGCGTGAGCGCGATCAGATCGTTGCTGCCTGCCATGTCAAGATGTCTCCTTTCATGACTACAATTTGCGTTTTGCAATTTTCAATCTTCAATCTTCAATCTTCAATCTTCAATGCCTCTGTTTTCCCCCACGCCGTCACCTCGGCCTCCACGCCCTCCTCCGTGACCGTCCCTCGCACCGAGGCATCCTCGCAGTCCCCTGCGATCATCAACATCAGGAACCGCGCCGTCCCTCCCGCCGCCATTCGCTGCGCGAACCGCGCGTGGCACGTCCTCCCCTGCTGCGGCGTCATGTCCGGCTGATAGGGCATCGGAACCATGCTCGGCCCCCAGCCGATCTCCACCGAACTGATCCCCTCCGGCCACGCCGGGAGGACACGGAGGCCCAGCCCCCCCTCGCTCATCACCGTCCGCCCCTCCCCCTCCCGAAGCGCATCGGGGCAGCGGATCGTCCACCGCGCCACGTGCGCCTCCCGGCTCCCTTGCCCGTCCAGCAGGTCGCAGATCAGAAAATACCGCCCCTTCCGCAGGACCACCGTCCGCTCGTGCCGGATGCCCTTCGACAGCAGGTACCCGTCGTGCGCCACCCGGACCCTCGTCTCCTCCCTCCCGTCCTTCCACTCCAGCAGCCGCCCCCAGACCCGCCGCTTCCGGCCCGGCCGCCACGTCTCCTGGTCCTCCTCATCCACCCAGACCGTGTTCTGCCCCCGCGTCCCGTAGTACCAGGGCCGGTAGTCCGGGTCGCTGTAGGAGAACGGCGACCCCGGCGACAGCGCCGCAGGCCGCCCCTTCACCCACGCCGTGAACGACCCCTGCCCCGCGTAGGCGTGCCCCCCCTCCGGGTGCCCGAAGTCCAGGACCAGGAAGTTCGACGCCCCGTCCCACCCGTCCCGCAGCGCCGCGACCCCAGACTCCGGGAAGACCTTCGACGTGTGGCGCGGTCGCCGCGCCCTCACCCCTTTCAGCTTTGGGACGCACAGGTCGTGCAGCAGGCTGCAGCACCACCCCGGCCCCCCCTTCTGCACCGGAATCACCCCTGGCTCATACCACCGATTCAGGTGTCCCTGAAGTTCCCCGTCCCGAAAGAACGCATTCCCCGCGGCCAGCACCGCGATCCACTCCGTGTCGTAGACCGCCGAGTTGATCGCCGGCCCGTACCCGTCCGGCGTCAGGATGTCCCCCACGAAGCGGTGCATCGCCAAAAAGCGCGACCGGAACGGCTCCACATCGTAGAAACTCGGCAGCCCCCGCCGCGCCAGGATCATCTGGAGCGTGGCGAAGGACCGGATGACCGTGTTGTGGTACTGCGTGCAGACCTCCTTCTGCATCCCGTCCGGGTGCGTCTGGTTCAGCAGGAGCACCTCCTGGACCTGCCGGGCCGTCTCCAGCCAGCCCGACGCCGCCCCCCACTCCGGCAGGAGCGCCCCGACCGCGCCCAGCCCCCCGCTCCCGGACGACACAAAGTTCAGCTCCTGCTGCCACTCCACCGGCGTCTTGGCCGCCAGCCTCCGATACAGGAAATCCGCGTGCCGCCAGATCAGGACCGTGGCGCTCCGACAGTCCTCCGCCGTCCAGGCCGGGTGGTCCCGAAAGGCATAGAGCGCCTCCCCCACGGCCTTCAGCTTCAGCCCGACGGCCAGCGTGTTCCAGACCGCGAAGCGCCCCCCCTCCTCCGGCCCCCGGCGGAGGACTTCCATCTCGTCCCGCACGCCGTCCATCTGCTCCACGTAGCTCCGCAGGCAGTCCGCCACGGCCCTCACGTAGCGTCCCTCCCCTGTCAGCATCGCGGCCCGGATCGGCCACCGCAGGAAGAACATGTAGTGCTGGCCGGCCCAGTTCGAAGTCCGCGTGGGGTTCGCGTTCCAGTCCAGCCCCTTTCCGGGCACAAACGGGATCGTGGCCGTCCCGTACGGCATGGTCCCCGCGATCAGCCGGTCCGACAGGTCCGTCCAGACCCGCGCCAGCCCCGGCCAGTGCGCCCGCATCGCCTCCCCGAACCGCGCCGAATCAAAGTACCACGCAGGCTCCTTGCGCCCTGCGAGATAGGCGTGCCACGCCTCCCACGCCCGCGCCTCCGCCTCCGCGTCCTCCACCCGCTCCGGCACCCCATGCGCATGCGCCTGGGCGAAGAACTGCCGGGGGTCAAAGGCGGAAGGTTCTGGTTCGTCCACGCGAATGCCTCCTCTTTATTCTAATCTGCAAGAACCTTCAAAAGCGCATCTCTCGCGTCCACGTAGTAAATGTAGAGGAATGACGCACAAATGACACATTAACCTCTCTCGTCTTACGCTCGTCTTACGCTTTAACGCAAACCGCAGAAAACAGGCCATTTTCGTATGCCTCTTACATAACAACTGGTTATGTCTGCGCCCGGCGATCCGGTCCCTTCCGAGACCTCTTTCCGTTACATGTCCTTACGCTTTAGGAAGGGAATAACGGGCTGTGGCGCGTGATCCTGTCATCGTTAAGCGTCCATTTCCCACCATGCGGCGAAGCAACTTGTAGACGCTGTCATCCGCTGGCGTATTGAGCAACTTGGCCGCCTCCCGACGCGTGATAGATCCGTGCACCTCGACATATCGGAGGATCATCTGCTGCTGGTTTTCCCTGTCCAGCCCCGCCTGATGCACAAAGGCTTCCGGCATGCCGAGGTCTTTCTGGAACTTAGCCGACAGGATGAGCCGCTGGCCGCGTCCGTGTCCGATGCGCGTGATCAGACCCGCATTGATCAACTCCGTGATGGCGCGCAGTCCGTGTTCCTTGCTCAGGCCCGACAGGGCGGCGATCAACGTATCGCGGGATGCCTCGCCTTCCGCGATCAGGGCGTGGATGAGGCCGCCGTGAACCACCCGAACGCGCATATCCGGTATGTCGGAAAAATACTGAAACATCCAGCGGATGGCCTTCAGCGATCCTTCGCCGCCAGACAGTGTCAGCCGCACGGTGTCGTCCGTGGACTCTGCGTAGGATGGCATTGGGCGCAGGAAGCGGATCTGATCCCAGAAGATGCGATCCACACCACGACCGGACTTCTCCATCAGGCCGATGTCAGCGCATGCCTGCGCGAGCCGCTGGTTGCGGGAGCAGGGCTCGTGAAACAGGATGTTCTGGGGCGTCACGTCCCGGTAGAAACCGCCTGGGTTCGTGATCGTAAACAGTTCCGGGGTGATCTGGACGATCACCGGCTCCGGGATCGTGTAGTCCCTGTGGATGAAGGCATTCATCACGGCCTCGCGCAGGGCATCGTCGCCGAAGGCCGGGATGTCGATGCGGAACAGCCCGTCCATGAGTTCCCGGCGGGGCACAATCCCGCGAAACAGCTCCTCGATGCGTGTGGCGAGCAACAGCAGGCAGAGATGCTCCAGGCCGGGTTGACCGGAAAACAGATTATAAGGCAGCGATCCGTCCGGCGCGAACACCTGGAACTGAGCGGCGTGTGCAGGGATGCGCTCACGCAGGGCCTCGTTGTTGCCGAAGAGAATCAGCGCGGCATGGGTCAACACCTTGCGACCCTCGACGGTACCGAGCAGCCCCAGCGTATCCATCTGCTGCTCCAGGCCGCTGACACTCCGGAGGTTCGGGTTGTTGATCTTGCCGTCGGCGATGCGCCGCTGAAGCAGGTCCAGGGACAAAGGGTTCAGGAACCGCTCGTGTTCGCCCCAGGGCATATCGGTGATCAGTTGCGAGGAGAAGTCGTAGTGGACGCCGCGCTGCGCCTGCCACTGGGGGAGTTCGGCAAGCGAAAACGGGATGTTCTCCGGCCCCTGTTTGCCGCCCAAAACTTTCCGAATTTTGAGGGACCCGCTCTGCAACTGATAGGGGTTCTGTTTGGCCGCCTCGATGTAGAACGCGAAGATGCGCCGGTCGCCTTCCCGGTATTCGTGGGCGACAAGAGGGGGCGCGCTCAGGAATTTTCGAGAGACCCGGCCGCGAAGATCGGCCAGACTGACAGAGCGATCCGGATGGATACCCAGGGCGTTGCCCGCGTTGTCCACACCGAGCAGAAAATAGCCGCCGTCGGCATTTCCGAGGGCCATCAGCGATTCCGCGAGGGTTTCGTCGGAGACCGGCCTACGCTTGTTTTTGGCGTCCAGGTCGCGCTTGTATTCAACCCCAAGCGTCTCTCCTCGACGGAGAGCGTCCAGCAGCGGGAAGACGTGCTTCATCTCCCGGCCTCCTGCGCTGCCCGGCGGCCGCCTCCTTTACGAGCAACGCTCAATAGCGTTTTGGATAGCTGCGACAATACGTGGACCCCGCCTCTGGAAACCAAGCAGTTGAATCATTTCAGATAGAATTTCTTCATCTGTGCGCAGAAGGCCATCTGATTTTATCCATCGAATAAACGCAATGAGTTGAGCACTTTGGTACTGGTCTATTCTATCGTATTGGGGGATATGTGGTCGTGGACCACGCCGAATGGGAACAGATGGCAAAGCAGTCGTATTATCCGATCTAACTGCTGTGCCACGTGAAGCCTGTCCGTCCGTTGCATCCATTTGATCAGACCACTCTACAGCCCTCTGATAGGCCGCAACAGTACGTTCTATCTCCTTATCTCGGCGCTGGAACCAGTCCGTAGACCAGATGCGGTGAAAGCGCCAGCCAAGAGCCTCCAGTTGCTGCTGTCGCAGACGGTCTCGGTCCCGTGCGGTCGGTGCGGAATGGTAACTGGCCCCATCACACTCGATGGCAAGGACAAAGCGTCCCGGCTTTTGGGGATGCTTCGCTACCAGATCAATCCGGTAACGTGAGGCCCCCCACTGTGACAGGAGAGGGATGCCATTTGACGCTAAAGTGTCGTGAACGTCTGCCTCGAAAGGATTCATAGGGAATCCTGTGTGGCCGGAGTCCTCCAAATTCCCACCGTTGCTGGCCGTATACTGGAGGTACAGACGAAGCAACTCAACACCCTTCGCTCTTGACCGATTCGGGTCCATGTCTTGGTGGCTGAACGAGGAGACGAGCGTCATGCGTCGTCTGGCCCTTGTTACAGCCACGTTGAGACGGCGCTCACCCCCTTCGTAGAGCAAGGGGCCAAACCGGTAAGGCAGATTACCCACACGATCTTTGCCGTAACCCACCGTCAGGATGATCGCATCCCGTTCATCCCCCTGAACCCGTTCCAGGTTTTTCACAAAAAAACGCTCGTGGCGGTTAGGATCGAAAAAATCGTCCAGGTCTGGGCGAGCGTCCAACGCATCATCCAGTGCAGCCTCAACCCGGAGCGCGTGCCGTATCCCCATCGCGATCACCCCAAGTGTTTCATCGGGCCGGTTTGTTGCGTGTTCCAGGATAAGTTCGACAACGCGCTGTACCTCAGCAGATGCGCTTTCCTCCTGCCCATCCACGTTCAGAACATGAGGGACCAGAATATGGGTGATGCATGGGGGGCCACCGATCCCCGGAAACGTGATCAGCCGGTCACCATAGATGTGACGGTTGGAGAAAGCGATCAACCTTTCATCGTGGCTCCGGTAGTGCCATTCCAGGGGCCAGGACTGGAGGAACGAGGACATCAGGTCCAACAGGCTCTGAAACCCTTCTGTAGGCGCAACATCGTCTTCATCCTCGTCCCCATCGGCTCCCCCATCTGCGAAGAAAGTGGTGGGAGGCAGTTGATGCCGGTCACCCGCCACAACGACGCGTGAAGCGCGAAGCAAAGATGGAACAGCGTCTTCGGGAAGTACCTGGCTGGCCTCGTCAAACAGAACGATGTCGAAATAGTGACGACTGGCATCCAGAAGTTGGCTGACGGAGAGCGGGCTGGCCATCCAGCACGGAAAGAGGGCCGTCATGACATCAGGGGCCTGTGCCAACAGCTTCCTCAAAGGCAAATGTCGGGATTGTTTTTCAGCCTCCCTGCGCACCAACGCCTCCTGCTCAGGGTACTTGTTCATGGCGTCAATCGCACGCTCTCCATGCGCTCGTCGAACTCGCGCCGCCGCCAGCTTTAACCGTTCCCGGTCCAGATTGCGGAACTCTCCTACAAACCCCTCATGGGTATTTCCATTGAAACCAGCGATAGCAGGATCGGCCAGACGTGCGTTGTCCAGACACGATGCCAGCCAAGTATAGGTGAACATGTCTGGCCAAAAGACAGGATTAATCTTAGAGACGCGAAGTTCATTGAGCAACGCTCCCGCTCCCCGTTGTTTAATTTCCCGTTCGATTTCCGTCAGGCGAAGGATCCTAAACGGAGTTACGGTGTCTGTGGCGAGGGCATTGAACAGATTGCCAAACTCATCCAGGGTTATCGTCCCCACCTGCCTTTCGATGAAGGCAGTGATAGCTGCAAGATCGGCATCGAGTGCGTCCTGTCTTCGACGGGCAGTCTCCAACTCTGGCGCAGCTATGGGAACGGAGGTAGGTGTAGAGAGGGATCGCCATCGTCGGCGCTGGTCAGCGGCAGCCTGAACCTCAGCAAGAAGATGGGCAGCAGAAACAAGTCCGCTCCGGCGCATAGCACGGATGTTCTGTCGCGCCTTTCGAAAGGCAGACTTGGTGCACCACGCCCACGCCAGGGCCATGACACCGCGCCCAGCCGGGGCCAGATCAACGGCGAGGACGTCGAGATCCTGACGAAAAAGCTCTGCGTCGTAGAGGGTTAGCGTATGCGTGACTTTTCCAAGGAGCGCCAGAAGGTTTCGAGCCTCATCAAGCGTCGTGGGCGCGGACAGGCCGGTCACCGCAACTATCTGGTTGAGTGCATCTCGGAGTGCGGGCCAGCGCTCGTACGCGATCCGTGCGGAAAAGTCCATCGCCTGCTGCACGGCAACTCCATCCGCCAGTGTAGCGCCTGTCCACGGCGCAGGATCGTCACGAAAGAATAGGCTGGAAAAGCCCCCCGCTTCTCTCAGTAGATCGCACAATGCGTTGGCGGTGGAGGCATCCAGCCGGTCAAGCGAGGCGCCGCGCCAACGGAGAGAGGCGCGTGCCTCCCCGGGCAGGCGCAGAAGCCTTCCCTGGAGTTCGTAGACGCTCAGACCCGAAGGAGGGCGGGCGGTGTGCATACGGGCCACGTGCTCATTCAGGCGTTTCCTACGATCTGAAAAAGGCCCATGAACCGATTCAGCGGTTACGGGAGTAGTCTCCCGAATCAGACTCAAAGCCTCGCCGATCCGCTTCATGACAGCGCGAGTGGAGATGTCAGCGCCGTGCAAATCGAGGACGAGATGCCCCAATCCGGTCTCCTCCAAACGGCGCAACACGACTTCGAGGGCAGCGCGTTTCTCTGCCACAAAAAGGACGCGGCGACCCTCCGCTGCGAGCGAGGCAATCAGGTTGGCAATGGTCTGGCTCTTACCTCCCCCCGGAGGTCCCTGGATAACCCCATCCTGTCCGGCCAAGACAGCAGCGATAACTCGCTGCTGACTGGAGTCGGCATCCAGGATCAGAAATTCGTTTTCGGGAGGGATCCTATCAATTTCTCGGGGGTCAATTTCTCCTTGAGGATTTTGGAGCAATCTCAACGTCTCACGAGCTGGCCCATCTCCGGAGATTGCCGCAATAAGGGGGTGAGCAACCATCTCCTCAGCTCGTTCTCGAAGGTCTTTCACCATTGCCATCTTCTGGAAGGAGAAGTTGCCGATCACGGCACGTGGTCTGATCTCAAACCCGGGGATGTTTCTCGCGGTCTGTCTCAAACGCTGGAACACAGCCTCATAATTAAAGGCTTCTTCCTCGTTCACGATTCCAGCCAGAAGCCCTTCCAGGTCCAAAGTGCAGCCATATTCGGTTTCCAATGCATGCAGGAGCGTGAGGTTGACTTGCGGCTCCCCTGTGCGTTGTAGGGCGATCGACCTTCCTTCCCGGCCACGCCTTTTGATAGCGATGGGAACGAGCAAGACAGCAGACTCCGGTGGACGCCCTCCGTCACCAGAGGGCCAGGTTGCCATGCCGAGGGTGAGAAAGAGGGTCTGTAACCCCTTCTCTTCCAGGTTGGCCAGGGCGCGCCTGCCGATTTCACGTAATTTTGCCGCCGCCTGCGCAGTATTTACGTCAGGGAATAGACGATTTAACGGCACTTCATCGCCATTCAAGAGACCGGTCGAAGCGTCCGAATGAGAATCAGGAATATCGAGCGTGCCTTTCGTAAGATCACGAAAATAGAGAAGGTTGTTGCGCCGGGAGGTATCCATCAGACGGCGTATCCAGCCCTCACGAGCCCGGTCCACCTTCTCACGGCGCGCCGCATCGACTGCGCCGGCCAGCCCTCCCTGGCTAACAGCAACCCTAATTCGGGGTTTTCTACGATGAGTTGAAAACAGGCGGTCGTGATGTTAT
>CAYRZX010000206.1:0-12645 GCA_964428665.1 uncultured Gemmatimonas sp. | reverse complement strand
CCTATCAGACCGCAGCCCCCACGAAACTTTTGCCATTTTTCCGGGAGTGCACCCACACCAACACCAAACTATGTCTGGCCGTGAGACGGACGTGCAGGACGTACTGCGTGATCCGGAAGAAATTCGCAGGAGTCGCAGCGACCCGGATGTCTGCCTTTTCTACCGACGGGAGAGGCCCGGTCGCTGGATTTGTGCCGTTGCAAAACGAGCTGGCGATGGGGGGTTCTTGATTACCGCTTATCCAACGGATGCCATAAAAGAAGGGGAACGGCTATGGAACAGGTGAAGGTATACTATGATCGCGCAGGTAATACCCTGACGGTCTGGTTCGGCAATCCGCAAGATGAGTATGTCTGCGAAGAGACCGGCGATGAAATCATCCTGATGAAAGATAGGGCCGGGCGGGTGATCGGTTTTGAGAAGCTCAACTTCTCCATTCCTCCGTCAGAACAACTGCAAGTCGCTTTTGAGGCGGCGAGTGTGTAACAGGGTGCGAGAGAATGGGTTATGGGTGGGAGATGAAAAGGAGGGTTGAAATGGAAGTTTTGAAGATCGCAGTCGCGGGGACGGGGAGGCGGGCACAGGCGCACCTCTCGACGATCGTGAAGATGACGGACCTCTACCGGCTCGTGGGGGTCTGCGACGTGGACCGGAAGAAGGCGGAGGAGGCCGCGGGGCGCTACGGGGGGAAGGCCTACGACCATCCGGTGCGGATGATGGAGGGGGAGAGGCCGGACCTGCTGTTCGTCATCGTGCCGCCGGAGGGGCACCACGTCCTGGCCGAGGCCGCGGCGGACCGGGACATTCACGTCATGAGCGAGACGCCCATCGGGATCACGCTGCCCTGCATCGACCGGATGATCGAGGCGGCCAGGCGCAACCGGGTGAAGTTAGAGGTGAGCGAGAACGTCTGGCGGTTCCCGGCGGAGCGGCTGAAGAGGCGGATCGTGGACGCCGGGCTGCTCGGCCCCGTGACGCAGGTCCACTGCCAGTACCTGTCCGGGGCCTATCACGGGATGAACGCCATCCGGCTCTACGCGGGGGGCGAGGCGAGGCGCGTGGTGGGCGTTGCGCGGGACGTGCCGGTGCGGCCCTACGTGTCCTACGGCGACATCCCGGTGAAGGCCAACACCTGGGAGGCCGGGCTGATCGAGTTCGACAACGGGGTGACGGTGGTCTACGAGTTCCCGGCGCGCCGGGCCGGCTCGCGGGGAAATTACTGGGAGGTCGACGGGCCGGAGGGGCACATCCTGGGCAACGACCTGTTTCTCTACAGGAAGGGAGAAAAGGGGGACGAGCGGGCTCAGTACCCCATTCTCACGGACGTGGAGGAGGCGGGCGGGAAGAAGGTGATCACGCGGCTCCGCGTGGAGACCGACCCGCCCGTGGTCTGGGAGAACCCTTACGCGCGCTACGAGACGACGGGGGCGGACGACGTGGCGCGGGCGGATCAGCTGGCGATGATGCACAGGGCCATCGTGAAGGACGTGGAGCCGGGGTATGGGGCCGCGCAGGGGAGAAAGGACCAGGAACTGGTGATCGCGGTGCGGGCCTCGGCGCTGATGGGGGGGATGCCGGTGGACCTGCCGCTGAAGGGGGTGACGGCGCACGAGGAGCGGCTGCACGCGGAGTTCCGGGAGAGGTTCGGGTGCGACCCGCTGTCCCCCACGGGGCAGGCCATCGAGATGTTCTATCCGACGATCGGGGTGCGGCAGGCGGTCAAAAAATAGTAAGGGCGAAGCATTCGCCCTGAAATATTCTGTGGCGCTGGCGAATGCTTCGCCCCTACTTTCAACGCTTGTCGGTGGGCCTGGTGTCCTCCGTCTTGACCAGTTCCGTGATTCGGATCGCCAGGCTGTCCCCCACCACCACGACCTCCCCCCTGCCGAACAGCTGGCCGTTGACCATGACCTCCATCGGCATGCCGGAGAGTTTTTCGGTCTCGATGAGGGCCCCCTCTCTGAGTTCCAGGACCTCCTGGACCGTCTTTTCGACCCTCCCGAGTTCGATGGAGACGGTCAGGCTCACGTTGTCGTACTGGTCGACGTCCTTCTCGCGCTCCTCGGCCTGCTTGACTTCGAGTTGCTGGAACTGCAGGGGGGACACCTCAGAGTCGTCGTCGAGCGCATTCTGGCGCGGAGAAGCGCCTGCTCCCTCGCCAAATCGTTGCATAGAGACCTCGGTTGCTTGTGGGGACACCCTCAACCGTCAGAGGCGTTTGTCAGAAGGGCGCTGATTCGCCCCATCAGCTGGAGTTTCGTAAAATGGCCGGTGACCCGGTCGCTGAGCCTGCCTGCCCTGAACAACAGCACGGTGGGCAGGGTGCGGACCTGGTTGCTCCGAACGACCTCTCGCTCCACGTCGGCGTCCAGGGTCCCCACCTTGATCTTGTCCGCAATCTCTTCGGCGGCCTGCTCGATGACGGGGGCCAGGTCGTGGCCAGGCCGGCACCACCGGGCCGTGACGTAGACCAGGACCGGCCTGTCCGATTCCTTGATCTCCCGGTCGAAGTTTTTGGCGGTAAAGGCGGGGAGTTCGGGCATGGTAGACGTCAGTATAAAAAGATGTTCCCCGCAAGGAGTTCGTCCGCCTCCTTGTGAAGTTCAGGGACGCTGTTCTTGATCTGTTCGATCTGGACGTTGGCGTTGTAGAGCTTTTTAGAAAGGGCCTGAATGACGTTGGTCAGCATCTTTCGACAGACCTCGGCGTTCTGGACAAAGAGATTGTCCAGGTCGTCCTTATGAATGGAAAGCCCCATGGCGTCTTCGAGCGCCACGACGTCCGCAGACCGGGGCTCCCCGGTGAGGACCCCCATTTCGCCGACCAGGCCGATGGGGTAGATCCGGGAGACCTCCACCCCGGCGGCCGTGCGCACGCCGAGGCCCCCTTCGAGGAGAATGAACAGGTCTGCGCTGGGGGTTCCGTTTCTGTACAGGTCTGCCCCGGAGCCGATCTGTTTGAACCGACAGAGGGTGAATATTTTCTGAATTTCAGGCAGGCCCAGACCGGCGAAGATCGGGATCTTCCTGAGGACCTCGATGATCGGGTCGGATACCTCTGCGTAACGATCGTCGCTCATACAGGGCACTGCCTGAAGAAAGGGGTTCGGTCCGGGCGGGCGGACATCCCCATGATTGTAAGCAAAAATGACGGATTGGTCAATAGATTATCTTTTTTCTTGCCAAATCCCTCGCCGATTGGATATACTTACCCCGGTCGTCCAAGGTCGCGGCGGATGGGGTGTTTCTGCGCCAAACGGACATGGTGAAGGATGCCTGAGGAAAAACCGAAACGCGCCCTGGTTATGCAGGCTAACAGGGCGGAGGCAGAGTTTCTGGGGTGTTTCCTGGAAAAGATGGGGGGGTTTGAGGTCACCGAGGCGCTGAACGGGCCGGACCTGGTCAAAAAACTGCGTCTGGAGCCGAATCTTATTCTGCTCGACACGGAAATGAAAGGGGACTTTCTCCGGACACTGGAGATCATCCGCCGCGTCCCAAAGCTGGAATCGACGGTCATTGCCGTGGTGACCGCGGATCAGACGCAGTTGCCGGCGTGTCAGGGCAAGGGCATCAACGGCTACATCCTCAAGCCTTTTCTGCCGCAGACGCTCCTGGCCAAGGTCTGGAAGCTGATGGCCTCCGGGCCGGACCCGGTAAAAGCCAGGGTCGCCCAAACCGCCCCAAAGCTAAACCTGAACGTCTCCAAGATCGACAATCTCCCGACCCTGCCGACGGTCTACGCCGAGGTCGAACGCCTCTGTCAGAACCCGGACGTGGACGCCGAAGACCTGAGCCGGGTGATCGAGTCCGATCCCTCCATCACGCTCAAACTGCTGCGTCTGGCCAATTCCGCATTTTTCGGGTTCACTCGAAAGATCAGCTCGGTGAAGGACGCCATCTCTCTGCTGGGCAATCAGACGGTCAAGAACGCCGTGCTGAGCATCTCCATCTTCAGCGCCACGCAGGACCAGAAGGAGTCGGCGGGGCTGGACAAGAAGAGGTTCTGGCAGCACTCCGTCGGCGTCGGGTCCATCGCGCGCTTTCTGGCCGGCAAGCTGCGAATCGAGCGCGAGGAGTGCTTCACCGCCGGCATCCTGCACGACGTGGGGAAGATCATCCTGGACGGGCTCTTCTCCGATTATTACGCCCCGGTCATCAAGGCCTCGGGGGAACAGAATATCCCGATCTTTCAGGCGGAGCAGGAGGAGCTGGGGCTCACGCACACTGCGGTGGGGAAGGAGCTGGCGGCCTCCTGGCAGATCCCGGACCCGCTGATCGAGGGGATCACCTACCATCACTGGCCCGGCGGGGCCGACCGGGACCCCCAGCTGGCCTCCCTGGTTCACGTGGCGGACGTCCTCTGCCGGAATGCCGGGGTGGGGTCGGGAGGCGACGAACTCGTGCCGGTCGCGGATGACTTTGCGTTCAAGAAGCTGGGGATCGACGCGGACCGCATTCTGGAGTGGGAGGAGGAGATGCTGAAAGAGGTGGCGAAGGACCGGACATTTTTGCTGGCTATGGAATAGGCTCTCTCATCTCAAAAGGGGGAAGGATATGGCATATATACTGGGGGTCGCCATGGCGATCTCGATCATCCTCGTGATTCTGGCAAAATACTTCACGACTGTTCGCATCCAGGTCTTGAAGCGCACGGTCGTGGACTCGGAGGCGGCCAGCCGGGCCGCGCTGGGGAGGCTGAAGGCGGCGGAGAACGAGAAACTCATCGCCGAGCGCAACGAGCAGGTCACGATCCGGAAGAAGGAGGGCCTGGAGAAGCAGATCGAGAAGTTGACCAAGGAGCTGGGGACGCTGAACGTGTAAGGGAAAATGCAAGGAGGGGGAGGATATGCGCGTACTCGTCATCGGCGGGACGGGGCTGATCAGCACGGCGGTCGTGAACCGCCTGCTGGCGCACGGGCACGAGGTCTGGATCTTCACTCGCGGGCAGCGGCCGGACGGGTTCGGGGATCGGGTGGGGCGGCTGAAGGGGGACCGGAACGACGCAGGGGCCTTGACGGGGGCGTTTTCAGGCGTCCGGCCCGACGCCGTGATCGACATGGTGGCTATGAGACCGGAGCAGGCGCAGGTCTGCGCCGACGCCCTGAAGGGGGGCAGGACCCACTATATCTTCATCAGCACGGTCTGCGTCTACGGCGGCCCGCTCAGCCCGGCGCCGGCGCGGGAGGACCATCCCAGGAACTACGTGAGCGCCTACGGGGAGGGGAAGACGCGGGTCGAGGAGCTGCTGGAGCGGGCGTGGGCCTCCGGGGACCTGCGGTTCACGGCCTTCCGCCCGTCCTACACCTACGGGCCGGGGGGGCTGTTCGACAGCGTCTGGGGACGGGACCCCTTCCTGGTGGATCGCATTCGCAAGCGGCGACCGCTGATCGTGCCGGGGAGCGGGCTGAACCTCTGGCATCCGGGGTTCGTGGACGACGTGGGGGAGGCCATCGCCCTGTCCGTGGGGCGGGAGACGACGTTTGGGAAGGTCTACAACGCCAACGGGCCGGCCGTGATGACGCACGACGAGTACTTCCTTTCGATGGGCGAGGGGCTGGGCGTTCCTGGGGTCGAGCTGGTCCACGTGCCGACGGAGTGGCTGATGGCCGCCCTGCCGGAGGAGAACACCCGGTTTCTGCGCGACATCTTTCGCCATCACGTGGCATTCGACACGACGGCGCTCCGGCGGGACGTGCCGGAGTGGTCGCCGGGGGTGGATCACGCAGAGGGGGTGGCCAGGACGGCGGTCTGGCTGGACCGGGAGGGGAGGAACCGGGACTGCGGCGAACGCCCCCTGGACGACCGCGTGCTCCAGGCGTTCCATCGGGCCGAGGCGCAGTTCTTGTCGGATATGGATGAGTGGTAGAAATCAGTCCTGAGTGCTGAGTGCTGAGTCCTGAGTAAAATCAAAGAACAGAATTTTTGTCTTTACTCAGGACTCAGGACTCAGGACTCAGCACTTTAAAGAGGTCTCCCCTGTGCTGGGCATCCTGACATCCCGCCATCCCGATGTTCCCCCGGCTGTCTCCGTCCGCCACCTGTCCAAATACTACCGCGTTCACAAAAAAGACCCCGGCCTGTGGGGGTCGCTCAAGAGCTTTGTCCGGCGGGAGACCTATGACGTGAAGGCCGTGGACGACGTGAGTTTCCAGATCGAGCCCGGGGAGCTGGTGGGGTTTTTGGGCCCGAACGGGGCCGGGAAGACGACGACGCTCAAGGTGCTGTCGGGGCTGCTGTATCCGACGGCCGGGGAGGTCTCGGTCCTGGGGTTCCGGCCCTGGCGCAGGCAGCGGGCGTTCCAGCGGCAGTTCTCGCTGGTGATGGGGCAGAAGAACCAGCTCTGGTGGGACCTCCCGGCGCTGGACTCGTTCCTGCTCAACCGGGAGATCTATGAGATCCCCAGGGCGCAGTTTGACGAGATCTTAGAGGAGCTGACGGCGGCGCTGGACCTGGGGCCGCTGCTCAGGGTGCAGGTGCGGAAGCTCTCGCTCGGCGAGCGGATGAAGTGCGAGCTGGTGGCGGCCCTGCTCCACCGCCCCGCCGTCCTGTTTCTGGACGAGCCGACCATCGGCCTGGACGTGGTCATGCAGAAGAAGATCCGGGAGTTTATCCTGGACTACAACCGGAGGCGCGGGGCGACGATCCTTCTGACGAGCCACTACATGGAGGACGTGGAGGCGCTCTGCGAGCGGGTCATCATCATCGACCGCGGGAAGGTCGTGTACGACGGGAAGTTAGAGGAGATCGTCCGGCGGCACGTGGACCGGAAGACGCTCGCGGTCACGTTTCTGGAGCCGGTGTCGCGCGAGGCCCTGGAGGGGATCGGGGAGGTCCTGGAGTTTGAGTCCCAGAAGGCCACGGTGTGCGTGCCCCGCGCCGAGGCGAGCGGCCGGGCCGCGCGCCTGCTGAACGAGTTCCCGGTGGCGGACCTCAACATCGAGGAGCCGCCGGTGGACGATGTGATCCGGCACATCTTCACGGCAGGGAAAGAATAGCCCATGCGCTCGCTCCGGTCCAACCTCAAGCTCCTGAGCATGTTCTGGCAGGAGGCGTTTCAGTACCGGCCGGAGAGCTTCATCTGGTTCCTGTTCGACGTGGTGGGGCCGCTGGTCATGATCCTGATGTGGCGGTCGGCCTACGGGCAGGCGGAGCAGATCGGGGGCTACACGCAGGGCCAGATGATGCTCTACTACGTGGGGATGATGTCCCTCCGGACGCTGCTCAACGTCCACCCGGAGTGGGAGATCAGCCGCGAGATCCGGACGGGGGACTTCTCGAAGCACCTCCTGCGCCCCCTCCGGTTCAACCGGTACCACTTCATGGGTGAGATGGCGTGGAAGCTCCTGCGGCTCCTGTTTCTGACGCCGGTCGTGGTCCTGTTCCTGCTCTGGCTGGGGCCGGAGGTCCTGTCCGGGGTGGGGCTGACGCGGGAGACGGCCCTCCTGTTCGTCGGGAGCCTGGTCTTCGGGTATCTCCTCTGCTATTACCTGAAGGTGGCCCTGGGGCTGCTGGCCTTCTGGATGACGGAGTCCATAGGCGTCTTCAACGTCTTCTTCATGCTCCAGTTCCTGTTCGAGGGGTCGGTGATGCCGCTCGACCTCCTGCCGGGGTGGGCGCAGCGGGTCGGGGAGTTTCTGCCGTTCCGGTACTTCTACTTTTTGAGCCTGTCGATCTTCCAGGGGAAGATCGACGCGGTCACGGCGCAGCAGGGGCTGGCCGCGCAGGCCCTCTGGTGCGTCGGCGCGTACCTGGCCATGCGGGTGGTCTACGGCCTGGGGGTGCGGCAGTACAGCGCGGTGGGAGGGTAAAAGCCATGCTGAACAGAGTGCCTAAAGGAGACGCCCTGTACGAGCGGGCGCTGAGGACGATCCCGTGGGGGACGCAGACGGGGTCCAAGCGCCCGGCGGCGGAGTTGAGGGGGGTGGCGCCGCCCTACATCGTCCGGGGGAAGGGGTGCCGCATCTGGGATCTGGACGGGAACGAGTACATCGACTACAAGAACGCCTGCGGGCCGATCATCCTGGGCCACGCCTACGACCGGGTGAACGCCGCTGCGATGGAGCAGATGGCGTTGGGGGCGGTCCACAGCGCGGCGCACCCCATCGAGGTGGAGCTGGCGGAGGAGTTGACGCGGACGGCGCCCTGCGCGGAGATGGTCCGCTTCCTCAAGTCCGGGGCGGAGGTGACGTCGGCGGCGGTGCGGATCGCGCGGGCGCACACGGGGCGGGAGAAGGTGATCAGCTCGGGCTACCACGGGTGGCACGACTGGTCGCTCCCGCGGACGAAGGGGGTGCCGGCGGCCCTGCGCGAGCTGACGATCTCGATCCCCTGGGATGCGGGGAGGCTGGAGGAGGCGCTGGGGCAGTGCCGGGGGGAGGTCGCCTGTTTCATCCTGTCCCTCCCCTACGACCGGACGGAGGGGGAGGTCCGGGACTTCCTGAGGGCGGCGCGGGCGCTGACGGAGCGGGAGGGGGTCCTGCTGGTCTACGATGAGATCGTGACGGGGTTCCGCCTGGCGATGGGGGGGGCGCAGGAGCGGTTCGGGGTGACCCCGGACCTGGCGGTCTTCTCCAAGGCGATGGCCAACGGCTTCCCGATCGGCGCGGTGGCGGGCCGGCGGGAGGTCATGGCGGCCTGGGACGCCACCACGATCAGCTCGACGTTCGGGGGGGAGGCGTTCTCGATGGCCGCGGCCCTGGCGACGATCGCGGAGCTGCGGGAGAAGCGGGCGCACGACCACCTCTGGCGGATGGGGGGGAGGCTGATGAACGGCATCAACGCGATGGCCTCGGACGTGGGTCTCGGGATCCGGGCAGAGGGGCTGGCCCCGGTCTTTTCAGTCCGTTTCGAGGGGAGAGACGCGGAGGAGGGCCGGAGGCTGTCCACGGCGTTCCAGCGGGAACTGCTGATGCGGGGGGTCATGCCTTACTCGGTCTGGTATATTACCTACTCACACTCCGAGAAGGATATAGAGCGGACACTTCAGGTTTTGCGGGAGGCGATGGAGGAGGTCAAAGCAGAGGCATAAGCCGGGGCATCCAGGACCTCAAAGTGGATGCGTTCGCTGCCCTTGATCCTGTCCACGCATTCAGGCGGGAGGAGGATCTGGAAGTTGGAGCTGATCCTGAAGGTGTCCTCGATGGGCTCGGCCTCCTCGTCGTACACGATCCGGAACGTCCGGTCAGAGTCGGCCAGGCCCTTTTTCCGCTCGAGGATGGCCGGTGGAACGGTGTAGACCCGGATGTCGCCCCAGTCGTTGTGGAGGACCCAGGCCGAGGGGGAGAGGATCTCGACGCGCTTGACCTCCTCCGGCCTGGAGGCGGTCCGCGCGAATGGGCGCTCCGGGAAAGGTGGGGGCTTGGGAACCCCTGTCCAGACCGGGGCCTTCGCCCGCATCGGGGCCTTCGTCCGCACTGAGGCCTTCGCCCGCGCCGGGGGCGAGGAGAGGGCCTTCCAGAACCGGTGGCAGAGCCGGCCGTCCGCCACGAGGGCGAGGGCCGCAAAGAAGACGAGGCAGACGGTCAGGGGCCGGCTGTAGGAGAAGGGGAGGTCCAGGCCGAAACGGAGTCCTCCGATCGCCGCGGTCAGGAGGTTGAGGGCGACGGCAGGGACGCCGAGGCTGGACGCCGAGAGCAGGTGCAGGGCACCCACGGCGAACAGGACCGGCGACAGGATCGCGATGGCCGAGATCTGGAAGGCTAGAAGGTTCATTTAACACTCACCCCTTTTCGGACGCGGGGCCTCCTTCGAGGCGCTCCACTTCTTTAGACGCCGCTTTCGCCCGCCCGGTTCCAGGCCGAAGACGAGCCACGATCAGGAGGATTGAGAGTCCGGCAACGGTCAGGAGGGCCCCGACCGCGGCCCCCAGCATCTGCTTGAGGCCCAGGCCATATCCCTGGCCGATGCCGAGGCGGTCTGCGGTGAGACAGAAGGCCGCCAGGCCGATCCCGTCCAGAAACAGGACCAGGCCGGCCACCACCGCCCCCCCTCTCTCCGTTCGGGTTGTGGATGCCACAAGGTTAATGTACTAAATGGCTTAAGAAAATGCAAGTAAACAAAACGGTCTCACCGGAGGACCTGAGCCGCATCCTGAGGGCCGATCATGCCGACCCATTTTCAGTGCTGGGCATGCATGTGGTCTCCGTCAACGGGCAGGCGGGCGTGGCGGTTCGGGCGTTTCTGCCGGAGGCGCGGGAGGTCGCGGTCTGGAACGTGGAGTCGTCGGCGCGGTACGGCATGGCGCGGGTCCACGAGGAGGGTTTCTTCGAGGCGGTGGTCTTTGACTGGCCCGGCCCGTTCACCTACCAGCTGGAGTGGGTGGACGGCGGGGGGGAGAGGCGGTGGGTCCACGACCCCTATTCCTTTCCCCCTGTCCTGAGCGACTATGACCTCCACCTGTTCGGGGAGGGGACGCACCTCCGGCTGTTTGAGACGCTGGGGGCGCATCCGATGTCCATCCGGGGCGTGAACGGGATGCGCTTTGCGACCTGGGCCCCCGATGCCCGGCGTGCCAGCGTGGTGGGGGACTTCTGCCGGTGGGACGGGCGGCGCTATCCCATGCGGACGCGGGGGGGCTCCGGCGTCTGGGAGCTGTTCATCCCCGGCCTGGAGGCGGGGGCGCTCTACAAGTATGAGGTCCGGACGCAGGCCGGGCGCCTGCTCCTGAAGAGCGACCCCTGCGCCACGCGGACGGAGCTGCGGCCCAACACGGCCTCGATCACGCACGGCCTGCCCCCCCTGGCCTGGAACGACGCGGCGTGGATGGCCGGGCGGGCGGCGCGGGACCCGCTGGAGGGGCCGATGGCGGTCTACGAGGTCCATCCGGGCTCGTGGCGGAGGGTCCCGGGGGAGGGGCGTCCGCTGACCTATCGGGAGATGGCGTCGGCCCTGGTGGATTACGTGGCGGAGATGGGGTTCACGCACGTCCAGTTCATGCCGGTGACGGAGCACCCGCTGGACGACTCGTGGGGCTACCAGGTGACGGGCTACTTCGCGCCGACGAGCCGGTTCGGGACGCCGGAGGACTTCGCGGCGCTGGTGGACGCCTTTCACCGCCGGGGCATGGGGGTGCTGATCGACTGCGTGCCGGGGCACTTTCCGAGGGACGCGCACGGGCTGGCGGAGTTCGACGGGACGAGCCTCTACGAGCACGCGGACCCGAGGCAGGGGGAGCACCGGGACTGGGGGACGAAGGTCTTCAACTACGGCCGGAACGAGGTCCGCTGTTTCCTGCTGTCGAGCGTCCTGTTCTGGTTCGAGCGGTACCACATCGACGGGGCGCGGGTGGATGCCGTGGCCTCGATGCTCTACCTGGACTACTCGCGCGGGGCCGGGGAGTGGATGCCGAACCGCTACGGGGGGCGGGAGAACCTGGAGGCCATCGGCTTTCTGAAGCAGCTGAACGAGGCGGTCTACGCCCGGTTTCCCGGCGTGGTGACCGTCGCCGAGGAGTCCACCTCCTGGCCGGGGGTCTCCAGGCCGACCTACCTGGGGGGGCTGGGGTTCGGGATGAAGTGGAACATGGGGTGGATGCACGACATCCTGGACTACATGTCCCACGACCCGGTGCACCGGAAGTTCCACCACGACCATCTGACGTTCGGGCTGCTCTACGCCTTTCACGAGAACTTCGTGCTTCCGCTGTCGCACGACGAGGTGGTCTACGGCAAGCGGTCGCTCCTGAGCAAGATGCCGGGGGACGCCTGGCAGAAGTTCGCGAACCTGAGGCTGCTCTACGGGTTCATGTACGGGCATCCGGGCAAGAAGCACATTTTCATGGGGGGGGAGTTCGGGCAGTGGGACGAGTGGGACCACCGGAAGAGCCTGGACTGGCACCTGCTCCAGTTCGACCCGCACCGGAGGCTCCAGGCCTACGTGCGGGACCTGAACCGGCTCTACCGGTCGGAGCCGGCGCTCTATGAGGTGGACTTCCACCACCGGGGGTTCGAGTGGATAGATTTCCGGGACACGGACCAGGGCGTGGTGTCGTTCCTGCGGCGGGCGAAGGACGGGCAGGACTTCGTCGTGTTCGTCTGCAACTTCACGCCGGTCCCCCGGCTCGACTACCGGGTGGGCGTGCCGGCGCCGGGGTTCTACCGGGAGCTGATCAACAGCGACGCAGAGGTTTACGGGGGGGGTAACGTGGGCAACTGGGGCGAGGTACAGGCGGAGGCCATCCCCTGGCACGGGAGGGACTATTCGGTGAGGCTGGCGGTTCCGCCCTTAGCGGTATTGATTCTCAAGCGGAGTGAGTAGCCGTGAAAAAGAAGGCTTCTCAACAAAAAGAGCCGGAAGGGATTACCGGGATCACGGTTTCTGGCTTCAAGTCTATCAGTCGGGAGCAGTCCATCGAGATCAGGCCGCTGACCATTCTCGCCGGGGCCAACAGTTCGGGAAAGTCCAGCATGATGCAACCTCTCCTTCTACTTAAGCAGACGCTGGTTGTACCATACGAACCTGATGGGCTGTTGCTTGGAGGGTCTAATATAGAGTTTACATCTTCGGATCAAATATTGTCTCGCACTGGTAATGATGAGCTTGCTGGCTTCTTCAGAGTGGGAATCAGGGTGGGAGTTAATGAAATATCAATGACCTACTCCAGTAAACAATCAAATAGAGGACTTGAAATCCAGAAGATGACCTATAA
>CAYRZX010000205.1:0-12665 GCA_964428665.1 uncultured Gemmatimonas sp. | reverse complement strand
CAGCCTCCGGCCCACGACCTCCTCCTCCCCCGGCATCAGCGTCATCGGGTCCACGACGATCCCCTTTGCGCCCCGCCGCACGACCACCGACGGCTCCCCCTCCCGCAGCGCCCGGACGACCTCTTCGGGCGTCCTCCCCCCCTCCAGGTCCACGTAGGCCCTGGGCGCAAAGTCCGGCGCGGCCTGCTGCCCCTCCCCCAGGACGTAGGCCCGGACCCCGCGGACCCCGGCCAGCGCCTCGACCACGCGGGTCGCCTGTCGCTCCCACCTCCCCCGGTCCTCCGCGTCGCTCCCGGCCAGGAACCGGTCCACGGTCGCCACCAGCCCCATGATCTCCTCCTTCCCGACCTTCATCCCCCTGCCAATGGCGCTGTAAGGGCTGGCGTTCATCCGCACGGCGTCCACAAACGCCCTCTTCCCCAGGACCAGGCCGGTGTTCTGCGGTCCCCGCAGCCCCTTCCCCCCGCTGAAGGTCACCAGGCTCACCCCCATCCCCACGATCTCCGTCAGGTTGGACCGGGGGGGGAGCTGCGCGGCGGCGTCCACGATCACCGGCACACCCCGCGCGTTCGCCCCGGCCACCACCTCGCGGAGCTGCTCCTTTGTCTGCCGGCCCAGGAAGTGGACCACGGCTGCGGTCCTCTCTCCGATCCCCCCCAGGATGTCCGCGGTCGTCACCGCCGTCTGGCCCCCCACGCGCACCAGCCTCCCGCCGCAGACCTCGATCCCCTGGTGGATGTAGGTGTGCGAGTCCACCAGGCTGATCACGAACTCGTTCCTCCACCCCTCGGTGTGGGGCAGGCCCTGGATCTTCTTCCGGTCCGTCCCCGTCAGGCACGCCGCCGCGGAGAGCTGCATCCCGCTGGCCGCCCCGCACGACACGAACGCCGCCTCCACCCCGATGCGCCGCGCCAGGTATTCCCCGGCCTTCACGTTGAGGTCCTCCAGGGGGACGAACGCCCCGGCGGCCGTCCGCATCGCCTCCAGCGCCTCTATCGGCATGAGGCTGCCCCCCAGCGTCGTGATCGTCCCGCTCGCGTTGATGAACGCCCGCACTCCCAGGTCCTGATAGGTGACCATGACACCCTCCTTCGCAATGGATCGTCAAGCTCCCCGGTGTATGCCATACAGAGGCAGGGAATGTACATCATCCGCCCCCAAAAATCAAGGTTCGGGCTTCTGTCTCCCTCTGGGGGAGGTCCGCCGGGCCTGTTTTTGGGCTTGACGCCGGCCTCCTGCTGGCGTACATTAGACGCAGTGGGATGACGATTTCCATGCGTCCTGTGTCGGGAAGGAAGGGAGGGGACCGATGGACGCCCGCGAACGCAACGGTCGGAAATAAGGGAGACAGGCCGCCTCTGGACAGGGGTGGCTTTCTTGTTTAAACAGGCCATGGATACCTCTGACCAGGAGGATGTGCGGGAACTGACGGCCGCGTTCCTGGACGCGCACCGCGCACGCATCATCGAGGATCTGTCGGAGAGGCTGAGACAGGCCGGAGCGTCCCCCCTCCTGTCGCGGCCCCTGTTCGACCTGACCGTCTCGTCCGTGCGCGAGCCGTCCGGCCGCCGGCTCATCCGGGCCATCCGCAAGGCCCTGGACAGGGACAGCGCCCCAGACGCCCCGCAGTCTCTCATCTCCGGGCAGATGGTCCTCTGGTCCGTCCTTCACCGGATGCTGCGGGAGGCCGAAGGCCCGCACAGGCACCTCAAAATCATCCACGCAGCGCTGGCCCTGGCCGGAGACAATGCGGACAGCGTCATCGGCGCGCTGATCGACGTGGCGCGGTCGGAGGCCGCCCCATCCCCTCCTCCGGGATGGGGGACGCTCGTGGAACTCGGCAGGACGCACCGGGAGCTGCAGACCCTGCACGAGATCACCCAGGACCTGCTCAACGCCCAGGACCCGCCCCGGATGTTCGAGATCCTCGAAGCGGGCATCCTGGGCGCTTTTCATATCCGGAGCCTCCTCATCGCCGCCGTCAATCATCAAGAGGGTTTCGTGGAGGTCGTCCGGTCCCACCCGACGGCCGCCCACAGCCGCGACCCCATAGGCTGGCGTTACCACCTTTCCGACCCGGAAATTCTCTGCGACGTGGCCCGGACAGGGCGGGCCGAGGTGATCGACGGATGGGATCCCCGCTATCACGAGCGGATCGTGCAGCCGGACGGCACGGTGACGTTCCGTCAGCGCCCCAGAGACTTCAACCGAAACGACACGGCCTTCTTCATCCCCATCAGGGCCGGGGAGCGCGTCATCGGGGTCGCGGCCACCGGCTCGACGCAGACGAGCAAGCAGATCGTCCTGCGCGAGATCGAGCGGATGCAGCCGTTCCTCCATCAGGTGGGGGCGACCCTGTCGAACGTCTCCGAGATCGCGGAGCGGAGGCGGGCGGAGGAGGCGTGGCGCAGGGGCGAGGCAGAACTCAGCCGGCTGGTCAGACGCCAGGAGGCGCTGCTGCGCATCGGCCAGGCCGTGCAGGAGATGACGCGACCTTCCGACCTGGGGCGGGTGACCCAGGTCTGCCTGAGCGAAGCGCAGAAAATGGGGCTGAACATCCAGGCGATGGCGATCCACAGAATCCTGGACCCCCAAAAGAAGAGAGTCGAGACGTACCGGGTAGGGCCGTCGGGGGTTATCACTCCCGGCGAACAGCGCAGGGGGAACACCCTGGTCAGGGCCTGGAAGACTGGCGAGGTCCTTCTTGAAGGCGACATCGAACAGCGGGACCAAAAAGAGGATGTGAAGGCCTTTCGGGACAGATTCGGCGGCCTCCCCCTTCGCAGTCATCTCGATGTCCCTTTCTCCCGAGGGGTCATCTCGGCCCAAAGTATTCACCCTAACGCCTTTTCTGAGACGGATATGGCTACCCTTCGGCAGGTGGCCGAGATCTACTCGGTGGGCATCTCCCGCGTGGAAGACCTGGAGCGGGTGGGGGAAGTGGAACGGGAGGCGGAGCAGAGGCGGGTGCTGACCGAGACCGCCGGCGCGGCGGCGCACGAGATCAACCAGCCCCTCACGGTGGTCCTCGGGCTGACGCAGCTCAGGCTGTTGAGCCAGGCGCTCGATCCCGCCCTCCGTCACGACCTGGAGGCCATTCATAAGGCCGGACAGCAGATCCGCGAGATCGTGCGCAAGATGATCGACCTCCGGCAATATGTCACCAAACCTTACATCAAGGACATCCGCATCGTGGACTTCGACGCCGGGTCCCGGAAAGACCCGTGATTCGTGATTCGTGATTCGTGATTCGTGATTCGTGACCCGTGATCCGTGATTCGTGATCCGTGATCCGTGATCCGTGATCCGTAGCCCTCCCTTTCCCCACCGCTCTGCTCAGCTCTCCCCTCCTCTCATTTCCCATCTCCAACTGTTGCTAAGTTTCACACTCAGGCGTGAAAGACACACCCTCGTTTGCGGACCCCAAAACGTATCTCTATGTGTGACAATTTCTTATAAAAACTCGTGCGATTGGCACAGGGATTGATGTTCAAAAGATTGAACGGATAGCCCTCACCCTCGCGGAGGCCACTGTGATCGCCCGGATCCTCAATCCCTTCTGCCTGATCGCCCTGCTGTTCGCGTCGGGCTGCGCCGTCACCGCCCCCTACACGAGCGACTTCCGCGAGGGCCTGGTCCGCACGGACTACGAGGGCGTCCTGCTCAACCTGAACAGGGCCCGCAAGGGGCCCAACCGGCTCCTCTACCTCCTGGAGAAGGGCCTGATCGACCACTACCGGGGGGACTACCGGAAGTCTAACCTCTCCTTTGAGCAGGCCGAGCGCCTCACGGACCGGCTCTTCACCCGCTCCCTCTCCCGCGAGGTGGCCTCCCTGCTCACCAGCGACGCCGTGCGCCCTTACAGGGGAGAGGCGTTTGAACTCATCTTCATCCACTACTACCGGGCGCTCAACTACTGGCGGCTGGGCCTGCCCGAAGATGCCCTGGTCGAGTGCCGCAAGGCCAACCTCAGGCTGGCCCGCTATGCCCCGGAGGCCGGGGGTGAGGCGGCCTACCGCAACGACGCCTTCATCCACTACATGACCGGCCTCTTTTACGAGGCCACTGGGGAACTCAACGACGCCTACGTCTCCTACCAGGACGCGCAGAGGGCCTATCAAGCCTATTCGAAAACCTTCGGAGTGTCCCTCCCGCCCCCCCTTGCGGACGACCTCGCCAGAGTGGCCGGGACGCTCGGGTACGACGACGAGACGGAGACCTTGCTGGCCTCCCTCGACCCCAACGTGAACCCGGAGATCACCCCGGCCATCCTGAGCAGAGCGCCCTTCGATACGCGGCCTCCCCTCGATACGGGGCCTGCGGCCCCTACTCGGGGAAACGGCCGCTTATCCCGAGTAGCGAACGAAGTGAGCGTATCGAGGGACGGCGAACTCGTCCTGTTCTGCGAGACCGGCTTCGTCCCCCACAAGGTCCAGGAGGAGATCAACCTCCCCATCTACGACAGCGACCTGAGGAGAGGGAGAGAGATCGGCCTGTCTGTCCCGGACGACGACGCCCGAAAGGGGTTCGAGGGGGACATCCGGGCCTTCTCCAGGCAGATCGCGGCCCGACACCAGGCCGTCTACCCGGCGGACCTGCGTCTGAAGTACTGGCTTCGCGTCGCCCTGCCTGCCTACCGGGAGGCGCCCATCAAGACCCGTTGCCTCAGGCTGACCGCCTCCGGCCAGAGCGCCCGGACAGTTCTGGCCGAGGACCTCTCGGCCATCGCCCGCCGGACGTTCGAGGAGAAGCGCCCCGCCGTCCTGGCCCGCACGATCGTGCGGGGCGTGTCCAAATACCTCGCCACGGAGGCCGTGGAGGAGAAGAACAAATACCTCGGATTCCTGGCGAACCTCTTCACCGCCTCCACAGAGGTGGCCGACACCCGGGGCTGGCTCTCCCTCCCCCACAGCATTCAGATCGGCAGACTCCGCCTTCCGGCGGGCGTCCACGACCTCACCGTGGAGTCGGTCGACGCCGAGGGCCAGGTCGTCGAGACGAAGCTCCTTCGCGGGGTGGAGGTCCGGGCAGGTGAGCGCACGTTTTTGAGTTGCAGGACTTACGAATAGGAGAACCCGCCATGAAAAACATCCTTCGATGCGCCTTCGCGGCCCTGACCGCCCTCGCCCTGTCCGGGGCGGACGCCCGCGCCGAGTCCTCGGTGGTCAACCTCGTCGAATGGGACGGCGGAAAGCTCCCCCCCGTCTACGAACGGTCGGACCAGCTCCCCCTGAGCGCGGAGGACATCCTCCGCCTGAGCCAGGGCGGCTTTGCGCCCCAGCAGATCGTCCGGATGATCCAGGAGCGCCGGTTCGCGGGCGACGCCTCCGCCGACGCCCTGATCGGCCTGAAGAGGTCGGGCGTGGCCCCGGAGGTCCTCCAGGCCCTCTCCCTCCACGCCCTCCCCCCGAACCGCGCCCTGAACCTCACCGTAGAACTCTCCTTCGAGGGCGCGTCCAGAGAGGCCCGGAGACGCTATCTCTACGTCATCCTCCCGGACGGCCCGCGCGAGCGAATCTTCACCGCGGACCTGAGCCTCGTCCTGGCGGGCCGCTGGCGGCAGGACATCCTGGCGGACCAGACGGACCCCCTCCTGCCCCGGCAGATCCGCCGCGTCACCTTCTCCGGGGAGGTTCCCCTCAAGACCTACGGGCCCAGGCAGGTCACGGTCCTCACCTCGACCAGACCCGACCTCTATACCTCCGCGGACATCCCGGAGGCCGACCGGCCGGGCATCCAGACCTACGCGCTCGACTACCCGGCCAGCTCCCTGCGGCGCGACTGCCTGCTGCAGATCCGCTACAAGCAGGACGTCGCCGTCCCTTACAAGTGGCATATGGTGAGATCGCAGCTTTTGTGCGAATGGGATTAAAGGAGGCCAACGCCATGAAACGAACGCTCTTTTGCATCGCTGCCGCAGCCCTCGCGCTGACGGGCTGCGCGGGCCCCCGCGCCTTCACGAAGGGGACCTACGAGGACCCGCAGACCATCGCGCTGCTGGACGACCGCTTCAGCGAAAACGACCTGCAGCTCATCGCCAAGACGATGGTCAACTCCCTGTCCGCCGCCCCCCAGGTCGCCGGGAGCGCGGCGCCCCCCGCCGTCCTGGTCGGGAAGATGCGCAACCGCACGACCGAACACATCGACATGGAGTCCCTGTCGGACAAGATCCGCACCGCCCTCGTTCAGAGCGGGAAATTCCGGTTTGTGGATGGGGTCAACCGCACCGACATCGCGGAGGAATACGAGTACCAGCAGTCCGGCTACGTGGACCCCAAACAGGCCAAAGGGCCTGGAGGCCAGACCGGCGCGGACTACCTCCTCACCGGGACCCTCACGTCCAACGTCCAGCAGGTCGGCAAGGACAAGCTCGTCTACTACAAGGCCACCTTCCAGCTGACGGGCCTCGGCACCTCGGAGATCGTCTGGAGCGAGGAGAAGGAGATCCGGAAGGCCTACAAGAAGCGGAGCATAGGACTATAAAAAAGCGACGGTATAGCGCAGGAGACTTGCCATGAAAACCATCACACGGATTCTGTTCCTCCTCCTCTGCCTCCCGGTCCTCGCCGGGGCTCAGACCACAGGCCGCACCGACGGCCCGGAGAAGAGCGAATACGGCAAGGGGGGCTACCCCTTCGGCGGCAGGGTCGGGCGGTTCTACGTCACCCCTGCGTTCGGCTCCGGCTTCTTCGATGCCCCCCAGAAGGGGGTCCAGACCGGCCTCCTCTACGGCCTGGACCTCGGCTACGAGATGGACGAGTGGGTGGGCCTGCAAGGGAGTTATCACTACCTCACCGACCGGAACATGTCCACGTTCGGCCTCGGCTCCCGGTTCACCTACCGGCATCTCCCGTTCGCCTACCACGTCTCGGTCCAGGCCGGGTTCTACGCCCCCCGCGCCGGGTCCAGGGACTTCGGCCTTGCGCCGGGCATGGGCGTCGACGTGGTCCTCCACGAGCGCCTTCAGGTGGGCCTCGGCTTTCGCCACGACTTCATCTTCTCGGACGCGCGGTCGCGTTTAAATCGGGTCTATGCGACGGTGGGGGTCTACTTTTAAAAACAGGGATGGGGGAACGCGGAACGGAAAAGGCAACGCGGAATGCGGAACGATGAACGCAGAAAGAGCAACGCGGAACGATGAACGCGGAACGATGAAGTAAAAACACAGTTCTGTTTTGGTTTTTCGTTCATCGCTCATCGTTCATACTTCATCGTTGTCTTTGTTCATCGTTCATCGTTCTGACTTCATCGTTGTCTTTGTTCATCGTTCATCGTTCTGACTTCATCGTTGGTTCTACTGCACCTGCGCCAGCGCCTCCCGCAGCTTGGAGCGCGTGACGGGCTTGCTGAGGACCACGTCCACCCCTGCCGGATGCTCATCGGCGGCCTGCATCATGTCCCCGAACCCCGTCAGCATGATCACGGGCTTGTGAGGCGCCAGCCGCTTGACGGCGGCGGCCATCTGGTCCCCGCCCATCTCCGGCATCGCCCGGTCCGTCACGACCAGGTCGTAACGACCTGTCTGAAATTTCTCCAGCCCCTCCCGCCCGCTGGTCGCGGCGTCCACCGTGTGCCCATCGATGGCCAGATAAGCGATGACCAGCTCGCGCACCGTCGGGTCGTCGTCCACCACCAGCACCCGCAGCGGGCGGGACAGGCCCTCATCCTGCCGTCGCCCCTCCTCGCCTCCTCGTTCACGTATCGCGGGGAGGCGGAGGATGAAGGTCGTCCCCCGGCCCGGCTCGGTCTCGATGTCGATCTCCCCTTCGTGCCGCTGCACGGTCCCGAACACCATCGCCAGCCCCAGCCCCGTGCCCCGGTCCCCCTTGGTCGAAAAGAACGGCTCCAGACAGCGCTGCCGGACCTCCTCCGTCATCCCCGTGCCCGTGTCTGCCACCCTCACCACCACCCAACCCGGAATGGGGGAGCGGGGGAGCGGGGGAGCGGGGGAATCTCCCACTCTCCCACTCCTCCACTCTCCCACTCGCTTTTTCTCCGTTTCTCCGTTTCTCCGTTTCTCCGTTTCGTCCTGATCTGTCTCCTGTCTCGTCGTTATCGTGATCCTCCCCCCCTCCGGCATGGCGTCCACCGCGTTGAAGATCAGGTTCGTCAACACCTCCCGCAACTCCGCCTCGTTGCCCGCGACAAACGGGACCGGTTTAAGGTCGGCCCGGATGTCTATCGTCTTGCCCTCGGCCTGCGCCTGGTCCTTCCACCTGGGCTGCGTCAGCGAGATGGACTGCTCCACGAGGCGGTTCAGGTGGACCGGCTGGAAGAACTCCCCCTTCTCCCGGTGGCGGTAGAACTCCCGCAGCCGGCTGACGACGCTCGCGGCGTCCTGGGCGGCCGTGTGGATCATCTCCAGGTAGCGCGTCGCCTTCTCCCTGTCGTCCAGGACCTCCGGGATCGTCAACAGCAGCTCGCTGAACCCCAGGATCGGCGACAGGGCGTTGTTGAAGTCGTGGGCGATGCCGCTGGCCATCTGCCCCAGGGCGCGCAGCCGCTCCTGCTGGATGACCTGCTGCTGCGCCTGACGCAGCTCGGCCAGCGCCTCCTCCAGGCGGCGGTTGCTCTCCCGCAGCGCCTCCTCCGCCCGCTTGCGCTCGGTGATGTCCAGCACGAAGGCGTTGAACCTGTAAGCCTGTCCCCTCCGGGTGGGCCAGATCGTCAGCTCCACCGGGAACTCGTGTTCCCCGCGATACAGGGCCGTAAGCTCGATCCGCCGGTTCAGCACCGGCCCCTCGCCTGTGGCCAGGAAATGCCTGAGCCCCCTGTGGTGCGCCTCCCGGTATTGTGGGGGGATGATCAGCTCGGCCATAGACCTCCCGACGGCCTCCTCGCGGGTCCACCCGAAGGTGACCTCGGCCATGCGGTTCCAGTCCGTGATCAGGCCGTCTTCGTCGATCTCGATGAACGCCTCGTTTGCCGTCTCGATGATCTGGCGGCTGTGCTCCCGGCTCTCCCGCAGCGCCTCCTCCACCCGCCTGCGCTCCGCGACATCGCGCACCACGCCGATTACGCCGATGACCTCCCCGTCGGCGTTGCGGTGCGGCCCGTAGGTGCCCAGGACCCAGCCCGACCTCCCGGTCTGGGGCACGTGGTAGGGGACGTCGTCGGAAGACACGACCTCCCCGGCCAGCGCCCTCTCCAGCAGGGCATAGACCCCCTGTTCGCGCAGGTGGGGGAACAGGTCTATGGCATACTGCCCCACCACCCGCTCCGCCAGCATCCCGGTCAGCCCCTCCATAAACCGGTTCCACATCACGTAGCGCAGCCCCCGGTCGTAGACCACAACCCCCTCCCCGGCGCTCGAAATGATCTGTTGCAGGAAATCCTTGGAGACCGTCGTCTCGGCCAGGTCTCTGCTCATGCGGTTGAAGCTGTTGGCCAGGTCCCCGATCTCATCCGCCGACAGGACCGGGATCGTCTGCCCCATCTCGCCACGCCCGATCCTCTCCGCCGCCTCGGCCAGGAGACGAATGGGGGACAGGGTCCTCCGCGTGAACAGGAGCGTCGCCCCCAGCGCCAGGACACTGACCAGGGTGATGATCCAGAACACCTGTTGAGAGATCCGTTCCCCGGTCTCCAGGGTCTCTTTCAACGGGAGCCCCAGCCGCAGGGTCCCCAGCCGCGCCCCTGCCCCCGCCTCCTTCTGGCCCGTCAGGAGGAACTCCTCCTCCCGGGTGGCCTGCCGGACCTCCCAGACAGGGCACGAGACATCCAGGATAGGCTGGCCGCCCGCCTCGACCTGCTGCGACTCCTGGCCGTTCGAGGTCATGGCCCTGACTGTGGTCGGGTCGTCGTAGCGCTTCCCCTTCTCCGCCACGTTGGTATGGGCCAGCACCCGCCCCGCCGGGTCCAGGGCAATCGCATAGACGCCCCCGGTGTTGTTCAGGAGGAGCTGCAAGGACGGCAAGAGCAGTCTTTCGCCGCCCGCCCGGAACCCCGAAACCATCTCAGGGGCCTGCGCCAGGCCTGCGGTCGCCACCCTCCCCCTCTTGGCCACCTCCTGCGAGACCACGGCCTGGACCGCCTTCCTGGAAAACAGGGTCATCACCCCCACCGACAGCAGCATCAGGGGGAGAAAGAAGATCAGAAGTTTGGTCCGGATCCTCATGGCAGCACCCTGTCGGCCTTCTGAGAGACTTCCGGAGGGATTCGGAGACCGGCGTTGGCCGCCGCCGTCATGTTCACGATGACCTCACTCCGTTCCGGGTAGACCTCACCCTGAGACAGCGTCCCCGCAAGCGCCCGCTGGACGGCCATCGCGGCCGTTCGGCCGATCTCCCGGAAACTGGTCGAGACGGAGGCCACCGCCCCCTTCTCCACAAGCCCCGCAGTCGGGGCGTAGAAAGGGATGTCGTTCGACCAGGAGAACTCCCTGAGAATGGAGAAACTCTGGGAATTGACCAGGAGCGGATCGGGCGACAGCCACAGCGCGTCCACCCGGCCTCCCACGAGCGCGCGCAGACGGTCCGGCAGGTCATCCGGCCCATTCAGCCTCTCCACCAGAACCTCGACGCCGAGAGAAGGGGAGACCTGCTGCATCTCCTGAAGATAGACCTCGATGCCATCGGAGGTCCAGAGCACCTCGAGGCGCCTCAGGCCCGGCTGGATCTCTTTGAGCTTCACAAGCGCTGAGCCAGGGCGCGGCAGCATCTGGACCCTGACGAGAGGCCCCTTCCGGTCTGCGGGCCTGAGCCGGATGCCGGGGGCCATGCAGTAGACCAGCGTCGCCTGATCCGGGTAATGCTCCAGGGCCGCCTTGCCGCCGAAGGCGACGACGACGTGGACCCCCGGGCCGACCCGGAGACCCTCCTTTTCGAGGTTGACGAAAGGGACCGGACGCCCAAAGGCCTCCCCAAAGCCCTCGAAGGCCTCCAGGTAGGGCTTCAGATCCGAGCTGATCACGGCCATCACCTCCTGGGCCGACCCTGTCGCCCCTGTGGCCAGACAGAGACAGATAACCAGAATGGAGATCAAATACTCTTTGCCAAACCCCATGCATTCATCCCGGCCCCCGACGGGTGGCACAGGCCGCCGGCCTGCGCCCCTGTCATTCATAATCGCTTTGACAAACAACTTAGAATTGATAAAACACGTTTCCCGTCCACCTGGAGCGGACAATCTCCCCGTTCTGGCCGGGCTGTATGGCGCTCAGGCCCGGCAAGACCTGGTAATGCTCGTTTCCCCCCAGGTTGAACGCGCTGATCCTCACTTCGAGCCCTTTCAGATGGCCGGAGAAGGCATACCCGAGATGGGCGTTGAGCAGGATATAGTCGTCCACCTTCTCATATTTCGGCGCCGGGTCCAGGAAGGCGTTCTGGTTCCAGACGGTCTGAGCCACCCGGTGCGCACGGAGGCCGGCGGTGAGCCCCCCTGCCCGGAGCCGGACCCCCCCGTTCACCTTATGTTTCGGGCCTCCCGCACGCGCGGCCAGAGGGTCCAGCTCCCCCTTCAGTCTCTGATAGGAATAGTTGACGAAAGACACGACCCATCGGTGGATGCGGAGTTCGGCCTCCAGCTCTCCGCCCCACGCCCTTGTCTTTCCCCTGTTATTGCCGAAGGAGGTCCGCGCCCCGATGGTGGGGGGGGTGAAGGAGGTGATCTCCAGGGGCGTGGGGACGATGATATCCCTGAGCCTGTAGTGGAAGCCCGTGGCGACGGTCTTCAGACGGCCGAGTCGCCCGCTGTGAGCGACCTCCATCGTCAGCATCTTCTCGGGCTTCAGGCTGCGATTCCCCAGAACCGTGAGTTCCAGGGAGCCGGCCGGCGGGACCCGGAGCGTCTGGCTCCACTGAAGGTAGTTCTCGATGAGGGTCGGATTTCTGAAAGAGGTGCCCGCAGAGACCCGAAAGACGTGCTGCGGCAGAGGGGTGAAGAGGATGCTGCCACGGGGGGAAAAGGTCAGGTCCGTAAAGGGGTGTTTGTCCAGACGACCGCTGACCACAAGCGTCAGACGCTGGCCTGCCTTCCATTCGTCCTCGAAAAACAGGGCCCACAGGTTTTGGCCGAGAAGCCCCGGCGGGAATATCCTGGAGCGCGTGGCGTTTCTCCGATAGCCGACGCCGACCACCAGGACCTGGCGCGCGTGGAGGTCCCAGGAACGTTCCAGGTTCAAATCGTAAGTGTCGTAGTCCAGGTCGGGGTTCTGCAGAATGGTGGTCCCCCTCAGGGTCGTCCTTCCGCGATTCCAGAAGGCCCGAAATCGAGTGTTGCGATGTCGGAAGTCCGTGCGGACAAACCCAACCGCCCCGTCCTCGAACGCCGTGCCGAGCGCGCTGACGGCCATCTGGGTGTTGAGGTGAGCCACCCCCCCCGAGACGCTGAGTTGAGCGTCTTTGGAGAACTGGCGACTCAGGAGGGTGTGGAGCTTGACGACTTTGGAGGCCCGGAGACTGGCGTCTTCAAACCGGTTTGTGGACCGCCACCCGGCGCCCAGTTTATATCCCGCATCTCTCCCCTGATCCCCGCACAGAAAAGTCCCCAGGTGCATCCCCTTCTGTCCGACCGTGTAGCTGCCCCTCCCCCCCTTCAACTGCTCCGGCGTCCTGGTGATGATGTTGATCACCCCGTTGATGGCGTTCGCCCCGTAGAGCGCCGATGCCGGCCCCTCCACCACCTCGAACTCCAACTCTACCGGGACCATTCTCCGGTCCCGAAGT
>CAYRZX010000204.1:0-12693 GCA_964428665.1 uncultured Gemmatimonas sp. | reverse complement strand
TTCATCCCCTCCGGGTTCTCAAACCCGCAGCCTGAGCAGCGCATGTGGACGACCTTGTTGTGATATTGCTTGACGCCATGACAACCCCATACCCGATAGACCCCTACAGAGACCGGCGGGCGAGGCTGAAGGACTGCGCAGTGGGTCCCCCGCGGGGCTGCGCGGCGAGGTAGACGGCGAGCTGCGCCACCTCCTCGGGCGTCTTGACCCGCTCGCTCGGCGCAAACGGCGGAGGCCCCCCGGCCTGCATCCGCCCATGTGTCAGAGATGTCGCAACAGGGCCGGGGACCAGCTCGTTCACGTCGATGCCGTGCTGCCACACCTCCTCGGCCAGGCAGCGCGTGAGCATCCAGAGCCCCGCCTTGCCGACGCGGTAGGCGGACTGCCCGGCCCCGGCCTGATGCCCCATGCCGGAGCCGACGTTGATGACCCTCCCTCCGCCCGCCTCGATCATGAGTGGCAGCAGCGCGCGGGTCACGAGATAGGCGCTGATCAGATTGACCGTGACGTCCTTCACCCAGAGGTCGGGATCGCTCTCCAGCACGGGCCTCCGTTCGATGCCGCCCCCGGCGTTGTTCACGAGGACATCCACCCTCCCGAACGCCCCCTTCACCTGCACGGCCATCCGCTCGACCTGCGCCGGGTCTGTCACGTCTGCCGTCACGGCCAGCGCGCGCCTCCCCAGAGCGCGGATCTCCTCTGCGGCGGACTCGACCTGGGCCTGCGTGCGGGCGACCGCGCACACGTCCGCCCCCTCGCACGCGAAGGCCAGGGCGACGGCGCGCCCGATCCCCCGCCCCCCGCCCGTGACCACAGCGACCTTGCCCGCAAGCTGCCCTTCCGGCCTTTGGTCAGACATGGCGCGGCCTCCTCCTCACGGCGTCAGCAGCACCTTGATCGAGTCCTTCCCCTCGTGCACCATGTGGATCGCCTCCTCGTACTTCTCCATCGGCATCCGGTGCGTGACGATGGGGTCCACGTCGATCAGCCCCCGGTGGATGTAGTCGATGGCGATGGGATAACAGTGCGGCCCCAGGTGCGCCCCGTGGATGTTCAGCTCCTTGCTATCCCCGATGATCGTCCAGTCCACAGTCACCTCCCCGGCCATCACGCTGAACTCCACGAACGTCCCCAGCTTTCGGATCATCCGCAGCCCCTGCGCCACAGCCTCCGGGCGCCCGGTCGCCTCGATATACACGTCGCACCCGTAGCCCTCCGTCATCTCCAGCACCCGCGCCACCGCGTCCTCCCGGCCCGGGTTGACCGTCACGTCCGCCCCCAGCCTCCGCGCGACCTTCAGGCGTTGGTCGTTCATGTCCAGCGCGACCAGGCAGCCGGGGTTCTTCAGCCGGGCCGCCGCGACCATGCCCAGCCCCAGCGTCCCCGCGCCCGCGATCACCACGGTGTCCCCGAACCGGATGTCCCCCCGGTCCACCGCGTGCAGCGAGCACGCCAGCGGCTCGATCATCGCCGCCCGGTGTCTGGGCATCTCCGGCGGCACCCGGTAGTTCAGCGCCCCTGCCGGAAACTTCATGTACTCCGCCCACCCGCCCGGCGTGCGCCTGCGAAACCCGTAGATGTCGTGAACCTGGCACATCCAGTACTGCCCCCGCCGGCAGTAGCGGCACGTCCAGCACGGCACGATCTGCTCCGAGATCGCCGTGTCCCCGACGGCCAGCCCGTACTTCTCCCCTGCCCCCTCGCCCAGGGCCGCCACCTCTCCGATCAGTTCATGTCCGGGCGTGATCGGGGCCTCCACGTAGCCCTTCCGATGAGCGTCTCCCCAGAACATCGGCGCGCCGACGTAGCACTTCACGTCGCTCGCGCAGACCCCGCACGCCGACACCCGGATCACGACCTCTCCCGGACCCGGCGCCGGCACGGGCAGCTCCTCCAGCCGGTAGTCCTTTGGCCCGTGGCACACCACGGCCTTCATCGTCCTGGGCAGCGACATCCCCTCAGCGGCCATCGCACACCTCCCGATCACGCAATCCTCAAATCCCTCCCCGTCATCTCCGCAGGCCTTTCGATCCCCAGCATCCCCAGCAGCGTCGGCCCCACGTCCTCCAGGGACCCGCCCTCTCGCAGCCTCCCCTTGAACGCCCCGTCCGCCACGATGAACGGCACCGGGTTCGTCGTGTGCGCCGTGTGCGGCTCCCCCGTGTCGTAGTGGAGCATCTGCTCCGCGTTGCCGTGGTCCGCCGTCACGATGGCCGCTCCTTCCACCTCCCGGATCACCTCCAGGACCTCTCCCAGGCATCGGTCCACCGTCTCCACCGCCCGGATCGCCGCGTCGAGCTTTCCGGTGTGCCCCACCATGTCGGGGTTGGCGAAGTTGCAGATGACTGCGTCGAACGCCCGCGCCCGCGCCTGCTCGATCAGCCTTTCAGCGATCCCCGCCGCGCTCATCTCCGGCTGGAGGTCATACGTGGCCACCTTCGGGGACGGCACCAGGATGCGCTCCTCCCCCGCAAACGGCGTCTCCTCCTGCCCGTTGAAGAAGAACGTCACGTGCGCGTACTTCTCTGTCTCCGCGATTCGGAGCTGCCGCAGCCCCCGGTCACTCAGGACCCTCCCCACGACGTTCTTCATGTCCTGCTCCAGCGCATCCGGCGAATACGCCACCTCCACCGGCAGCCCCTTCTCGTACTGCGTCAGGCACGTGTAGTGGACCCTGGGCCAGCGCTGCCGCTCGAACCCGTCGAACCCCTCCAGCGTGAACGCCCTCGTGATCTGCCTGGGCCGGTCCCCCCGGAAGTTGAAGAACAGGAGGCTGTCCCCGTCCGCCACCGTCGCCAACGGCCCCCCGTCCTCGCCCGCGATCACGACCGGCTTCACGAACTCGTCCGTCTCCCCCCGTCCGTAGGCGTCCCGCACCGCCGTCACGGGGTCGGCGGCCCTCGCCCCGGCGCCGAGCGCGTAGCAGTCATACGCGATTCGCGTCCGGTCCCACCGCCTGTCCCGGTCCATGGCGTAGTATCGCCCCACGATCGTCGCGATGCGCCCGAACCCGATCTCCTCCGTGAACCCGGCCAGCGCCCCCACGTGCCCGGCCCCGCTCTGCGGCGGCGTGTCCCGCCCGTCCAGAATGGCGTGGACGAAGACCTGCTTCGGGTCCAGCCCGCGCCCCTTCGCCATCCGCAGCAGGCCCTGATAGTGGGACGGCCAGCTGTGCACCCCCCCGTCCGACACGAGGCCCATCAGGTGCAGCGCCCGCCCCGTGCCCTTCACGCGGTCCATCGCCCGGGCCAGCGCCGGGTTCTCGAACAGACTCCCGTCCTCCACCCACCCGTCGATCCGCGTCATGGCCTGCGTCACCACCCGCCCGGCCCCCAGGTTGAGGTGGCCCACCTCGGAGTTCCCCATCAGCCCCTCCGGCAGCCCCACGCGCCTCCCGCACGTCACCAGCGTCGTGTGCGGATGCCGGGCCAGCAACCCGTCCACCGTCGGCGTCCGGGCCAGCGCCACCGCGTTGTGGTCCCGCCTCGGGTTCAGCCCCCATCCGTCCAGGATGATCAGCGCCACCATACCGCCCATATCTTCCCCTCCCCGAATGGGAGAACCGGAGAAGGGGAGAGCCGGGGAACAGAAAGATCGCCCTTTCTCCGATTCACCGCTTCACCGGTTCCCCGTCTCTCTCCGTCTCGACTACTTCTTCAACGCCACATAGTAGACCCCCGCCTCCTCGCGAACCTGCACCTTGTCCTCTCGCGCCAGCCAGCCGATCCCCATGGCCACCAGGCGCTGTGGGCGGTTGACCCGCTTCTCGACCTGCCGCCAGGAGGTCTCCCCGTTGGCCTCCAGAAAATGCCAGACCTCCCCTGCCGCGGCTCCGATGTCTCGGTTAATCATGGCCTTCCCCTCCTTGTGGCTCAAAACCCCTCTCTTAGAACAGCGAAAGCTGCTCCTCGCCCCTCCTCGGCCTGCGCGCCTGCCGCTCCACCTCGATCAGAGACCCGCAGAGGTCCCGGAGGAACGGCGACACCTCACAGACCACCTGCCGCCCGTAGCGCACGCGCCGCCTGACCGCCGTGAGGATGACCTCGTCCCGGCCCCGCGTGATCCCCACATAGAGGAGCCGGCGCTCCTCGGAGAGGTCCGCGTCCCGGTCCCGGAACGGGATCAGACCGTCCTCCGCCCCGACGATGAACACGACCGGAAACTCCAGACCCTTGGCCGCGTGCAGGGTCATCAGCGTGACCGCCTCCCCCCGCAGCGCGGCCCTCCCACGCAACGGATCGACCATTCGTTGCCGCTCGCAGTCTGCCTCCTGGCCGAGCAGGACATCCCGCATCATCTCCTCCACCGTGTCGTACCGGCCGCAGACCTCGAGCAGCCGGCCCACGTCCGGGTCCTCGGAGACCCCGAACGCCTCCTGCCAAGCCCCGACCACCTCTTCGGGCCGCCCTGTCCGAGCCAGATCGCGAAACCGCTCGACCGCCCTTAGAAACCCTCGAACCTCCTCCCCCCCGCGCGACTGAGCCACGAACCGGAGGGCGTCAACCAGCGCCTCCCCGGCCTCCGCCTGACGCGCCTGCGCGGCCTTCAGCGCCCCGGCCTCCGCGCCGAACGAGCGCAGGGCGCACAGGAGCCGGTAGTCGTCCTCGGGCCGGAGGGCGCAGCGGAGGAAGGCGAGGGCGTCCCGGACAGGGGCGGCGTCCAGGAACCCCTTCTGCCCGACGACCCGGCAGGGCAGCCCCTCCTTCTGGAGGCACGCCTCCACGGCGTCGGCCTGCCGGCCCGTGCGAAAGAGGACCGCGAAGTCCCCGAAACTCCGGCCCGCCCTGGCGCTCGCACCGATCAGGTCCGTGCCCCCCACCTGTCGGACGATCTCCTGCGCCACGGCGATCCCCTCGGCCACCTCGCTCTCCACGGCGAGTAGCCGGACGCGAGCGCCCGCCTCACGAGTCGCCAGAAGGGCCAGGCCCAGCCGGCCAGGCTCCGCCTCGATGACCGCGCGGGCCGCCCCCAGAATCGCGCCCGTCGAGCGATGGTTCGTCTCCAGCCGGATGAGCTGGGCCCCTGGAAAGTCCTCTAAGAGCTGCCGGAAGTGCCGGGGGTCCGCCCCCCGGAAGCCGTAAATGGCCTGGTCCGGGTCCCCGATCACGAACAGGTTCCGTCCCGTCCCGGCTATGAGCCGCACGAAGCGGTACTGCACGGCGTTCACGTCCTGAAACTCATCCACCATCAGATGGACCGCCCTGCGGCGGACCTCCTCCAGGACTCCGGCGTCCGACTCCAGGAGCGCCACGGCGTCCAGCAGGATATCGTCATAATCCCGCAGGCGGAGCGTGCGGAGCCGGTTCTGATACTCTCGCATGATGCTCCCGACCTCAGAGGACCCCTGCAGGGCCTCCCGGAGGGCATTTCCCCCCTTGGCGCGGGAGATGGCGTCGCAGGCGTCGGCCAGGCGGACCCTGTGTTTTCCCTCGCGGAGCACCGTCTCAACCAGGGATCGGGCCTCCGCCTCGTCGATCAGCGCCCTTTCCTCCCCCTTCCCATGCTCCCAAAGCAGCTCAAGGGCCATTCGATGGAAAGTGCCCACCCGGACGCCGACCTCTTGCAATTCTGGGAGCATGTCTCGAACCCTTCGGAGCATCTCGTGGGCCGCCCGGTTTGTAAAGGTCACGGCCATAATCGTTTGCGCCGGGACGCCGTGCTCCCGGACCAGCCGGACCGCCCGGAGCGTCAGGACCAGGGTCTTCCCTGTCCCCGGCCCGGCGGCTACCACCACCGGCCCCTCCTCCGCCTCCACGGCAGCCTGCTGCTCCGGAGTCAAGACAGTCCCTCCCCTCTCCTCCTGCCCCCCAGTCCTGAGTCCTGAGTCCTGGGTCTCAGCGTCAACTTTGGACCCTGGACTCTGGACCCGCGACTCGCGACTTTTCTTCCGCCTTCCAAACATGTCCCCCTGCCCCGCCACCTGCTCCCGCTCCCCCTCCCGGAACACCCGGATGCGCCCGTACTCCCCGTCGAACCCCGGCGCGATCTCCACCTCCCCGGCGCGCATGCGCCGGACCCCCTCGGCCACCAGAGGCTCCCCGCACCGGGCGATCTCCTCCACCGACACCTCCCGGAGCACCCTCAACTCCGGGCCGAGGGCGTGGAGGAGGGCATCATACGTCTCCTGGACCTTCTGGGACGCCGGGCCGATCCCCCTGGCCGAGGCGATGACCTCCGTCAGGGGAATCAGGTTCTCATACGGCCGGGCGGCCTCCGGGCGGGTCCCCTCCGGGCGGTCGGCCAGCGCCTCCACCCGGTGCAGGACCCCCACCGTGACCGGCCTTCCGCACACGGGACAGACCCCCCCGGCGGCCCGCGTCTCCGCCGGACGCCATCGGACCCCGCAGGCCCGGTGGCCGTCGCAGTGATACTTCCCCTCCTCCGGGTAGAACTCCAGCGTGCCGGTGAGCCGGGCCGGGTCCCGCTCCTTCAGCGCAGACCGGATGGCCGGGTAGGAGAGGTCCGTGTCGAAACAGGTCGCCTCCCGCGCCAGCTTCGGGGGTGAATGGGCGTCCGAGTTGGACACGATCGCAAAGTCGTCCAGCACGGACAGCCGCCAGTTCATCGGCGGGTCCGAGGAGAGCCCTGTCTCCACGGCGAAGATGTGGGGCATCATGTCCTCAAAACATTCCTCGAAGGAGTCGAACCCGGAGTTGGCCCCGAACATCGCAAAGTGGGGCGTCCAGATGTGCGCCGGGATGAACAGGGTCTCCGGGCAGGCCTCCAGGGCGATCTCCACCAGGTCCCGGCTGTCCAGCCCCAGGATGGGCCGTCCGTCCGATTTCAGGTTGCCGATCTCGGCGAGCCGGCGATTCAATCGCTCCACAGACGCAAGATCGGGCATGAGAACGAGGTTATGAACCTTTCGCGTCCGCCCGTTCTTCTTATAGATAGAGCTGATCTCCACCGACAGGAGAAACCGCACCTCCCCCCGGCAGGAGGCGGGCAGGTCCCTCTCCACCGGGGTCCGATAGGCCGGTTTCAGGCGATACAGCCCCTCCTCCACCGGCTCCAGTTTCGTCTTCAACTCCTCCAGCCAGGCCGGGTGTGTGAAATCCCCCGTGCCCACCACCGTCAGCCCCTTCAGCGCGGACCACCGGTGCAGATTCTCCGGGGTCAGGTCCCGGCTCGTGGCGCGGGAATGGGAGGAGTGGAGATGAATGTCCAGGACAAAACGCATAGGGACAAATTACCTCCCGGCCGGGGAGATGTCAAGCCCAGAAAAGGGATTTTCTAATAGCCCTTGACAAATGATGAAGTTATGCTTAAATTAATGATATGTTAGACCACTCTGGCCGTGAAAAATTTTATCATAAGCGCACTTCGCAGGCGATCGGACCGAGGGCTATGGGTTCGTTCGCCTTTTTTGTAAGTTATTGATCGTAGGGATGATAGGCCGGTCATCGCACGATCGCAATCTCTCAAGGAAAGGGTTGTATGTCATTTGAAAGTTTCGGCCTGGCCTCCACGATACTGAAAGGCATCCAGGACGCCGGCTATCAGGTGCCGACGCCGATCCAGCAGAAGGCCATCCCGGTCCTGCTTCAGGGTCGGGATATCATCGGCTGTGCCCAGACGGGCACTGGAAAAACCGCTGCATTTGTCCTCCCCATTCTGCACCGGCTCAAGCCGGAACATCGCCTCCGGGCGCTGATCCTCGTCCCCACCCGCGAGCTGGCGCTTCAGGTGGGCGAGAGCATCCGGACCTACGGGCGCCACACCGGGATGAGGTCCGTCACCGTTTATGGGGGCGTCAAGATCGAGCCCCAGACCAAAACCCTCCGCCAGGGCGTGGACATCGTCGTCGCCACCCCCGGCCGCCTGCTGGACCACACGGAGCGCGGAAACCTCGACTTCAGCGCCCTGACCACGCTCGTGCTGGACGAGGCGGACAGGATGCTCGACATGGGATTCATCCCCGACATCCGGCGCATCCTCCGGAAGCTGCCCAGAGACCGGCACACCATGCTGTTCTCTGCCACCATGCCCCCTGAGATCCGCAGCCTGGCCCGCGAGATGCTCCGGGACCCCATGACCGTGGAGGCCACTCCCCCCTCCACCGCCGCCGACGGCATCACCCACCGGGTCTTCCCGGTCCCGGCCCACCTCAAGGGGAAGCTCCTCCTGAACCTCCTGGAGCGGGAGAAGATCGACTCGGCCCTCATCTTCGTTCGCACCCGGCGCGGCGTGGAAAGGCTGGCCAGGCTCCTGCACGGCAAGGGCCACCGGATCGCCCGCCTCCACTCGGACCGGACCCAGGGCCAGCGGGAGAAGGCCCTCAGCGATTTCCGCCGGGGAAAATCCCAGATCCTCGTGGCCACCAACATCGCCGCGCGGGGCCTGGACATCGACGGCATCTCCCACGTGTTCAGCTACGACGTCCCCGATCACCCCGATGATTACATCCATCGTTCGGGCCGGACGGCCCGGGCCGGGGAGAAGGGGGATGCGGTGATCCTGATGTCCCCGGAGGAGGCCGATGCCCTCAAGGCCATCGAAAGGCACCTGAACGGGGCCCTGATCTGGGCCATGCACCCCAACTTCAACTACACCGAGGCCCCTGTCGGCGGCGCTTCTCTCAGACATCGCCCCGCTCTGGCCCCCGTGGAGGCCAAGCCCGCCCGTCCGAGAGCCCCTTTCGGGCGCAGAAAGCGAGAGGAGCTCCGCCGTATTAAGGCATAGAGAAAGGCCGCCTGTGCAGTCGAAGAGAGACGAAGGACGCCACGGTATCACGGCCGTGGCGTTTCTGTTTAAAGCGTCCAATCCAATGCGCATCCCCCTCCTGACCGGCGCGCTTTCGGGCGGGCTGATGGTCCTGGCCATGCCCAAACCTGACCTCGGCCTCCTCGCCTACCTCTGCCTCGTCCCCACCCTCGCCCTCCTGCCCGGGGCCGGACGCAGCCGGCTCCTCTATGCCGGAGGCGCGGCAGGCCTTATCTCCTCCACCGGAAAGATCTACTGGATCGCCGAGACCCTGGCCAACTACGGGGGCCTCTCCTTCGCCGTCGGGACGCTCTCAACGGCCCTGCTCATCCTCTACCTGAGCCTCTACGTCCTGACCTTCTTCAGCCTGGCCAGCCGCCTGGACCCGGCCTCCCCCCTCTTCCCCTGGTTCTGCGCCTCGGCCTGGGTGACGCTCGAATGGCTCCAGGGCCACCTCCTGACCGGCTTCCCCTGGATGCTCTTAGGCTACACGCAGCACCGGATGCTCCCGATCCTCCAGACCGCCCGAATCTGGGGGGTCTACGGGGTCAGCTTTCTGGTCGTGCTGGTCAATGGGAGCATGGTCAGCCTGCTGATCGCCGGTCGGTCTGCCTGGCGTGGGGCGATTGCCCCTGCCATGCTTCTCGTCGCAGCCCTTTTCTACGGCCTCTCAACCCTCAGCGCCCCTTCCCCGGAGCATCCTTTCCGGGTCGGCGTCGTCCAGGGGAGTATCCCGCAGGGGGAGAAGTGGCGCGTGGATGCCCGCGACGGGACCGTGCAGCGCTACACGAACCTGACGCGACGCCTCGCCGGAGCGCGATGCGATTTCATCGTCCTGCCGGAGACCGCCTTCCCCTTTTTCTTCCGGGACGCCGAAAACGCCTCTTACTACGCCACGCTGACCGCCCTGGCCCGCGAGATGGGGGTCCCGATGCTCGTCGGAAGCCTGGAGCAGACGGATGGCCGAATCTATAACCGCGCCTTCCTGATCACCCGCGCAGGGGAGGTGGTCGGGCATCAGGACAAGGTCCACCTCGTCCCCTTCGGAGAGTACCTCCCCCTCGAATGGATCTTCGGGTACCTCGAAGGGTTGACCCGGGAGAGCGGGCGATTTGCGCCGGGGGCAGGGCATCGCGCCCTTCGCCTGCCCGGCGCGGAGATTCCGTTCGGCGTGTTCATCTGCTACGAGTCGATCTTCCCGGAGATCGCCCGCACTTACGCGAACGACGGCGCGGAGTTCCTGGTCAACATCACCAACGACGCCTGGTTCGGCACGACCGCCGCCCCCTATCAGCATCTTGCGATGGGCGTGTTCCGGGCCGTGGAGAACGGCCTGCCCCTCATCCGATCCGCCAACACCGGCATCTCCGGGGCCGTGGACGCCTCCGGCCGCGTCCTGGCGAGGACCCCCCTGTTCGAGCCTGCCGTCCTCACGGCGCAGGTCGCCCCCCGCCGCGAGCGGACCTTCTACACCCGGCACGGCGACCTCCTGGTCATCTTCTGCGCAGCGGCGACGATAGGGGCATTGTTTTATCAAAAAACCTGATGTCCAAACTCATCTGCGCGCCCTCCTACCTCCTCCCCGGCTCCCGTCGCGGGGCCCTCCTCCTGCACGGGTTCACGGCGTCCCCCACGGAGACCCGTCCGCTCGGCGAGTTCCTCCACCGCCGAGGCCTGACCGTGCTGGGCGTGCGCCTGGCCGGGCACGGGACCTCCCCGGATGACCTGAGAGGGACCGCGTGGCAGGACTGGTATCAGTCGACGAAAGAGGGTTTCCTGGAGCTGGAGAAGGGCGTCGATCGCCTGTTTGTGGGGGGGGTCTCTCTGGGGGGGGTCCTGGCGTCCCTGCTGGCCGCCGACCATCCGGGGCGGATCGCCGGTCTGAGCCTCCTCGCCCCGTCCTTCTTCCTCCGGAGCAGGCTCCTCTTCCTCGCCCCCCTTCTCGCTCACCTCCGCGCGGAGCTGCCCAAAAGGCCGGAGAGCCGGGCCTACTACGAACGGCACGGTCTGTTCAGCTACCCGGTCCGGCCCACGAGATCCCTCGTCGAGCTGCGCAAGGCCATGCGGGTCGGATACCGCCGACTGCGGGAGGTGACAGCGCCGACGCAGGTCATCATGGGCCGGCGGGACCGCCTCGTCGACCCCGCGTCAGGAGACCGCATCCTGGCCCGGCTCGCCAGCCCGCAGAAGGAGCTCCTGTTCGTCGAAAACTCCGACCACATCCTCCCCGTGGAGCCCGACGCGCCGGAGGTCTTCGAGCAGGTCTGGAGGTTCTTTGAGAGGCTGTGATTACCTGACCGGCAACCCGCCCGTCACCGTCTGGAGGCGCAGATAGAGCACCTTCCGGTTGAGGCGTTCCCGGTCCAGGTCCAGCCGGGCATTCTCGAAGAAGGTGTAGGCCGTCAGCACCTCCAGGTTCGTCCCGATCCCCTGCCGGTACTCCTCCTGGATCAGGCGATAGTTCTCCTCCGCCGCCTTGAACCCCGCCTCTAAGGTCTTGAGCAGCGCGTCCGACGCCTTCAGGTCCAGATAGGCCGTCTCCACCTCCACGTCGATCTGCCGCCGCAGGCCCTGAGCCGTCAGCCGGGCCTGCCGAAGCCTGGAGGTCGCCTCCCGGTAACGCGCGCGGGAGGCCCCCCCCTGAAAGAACGGGTAGTCGAGGGTGAACAGGACGTCCCACTTGATGTCGCTGGAGACCCCGGAGCGCCGGAGGTAGTAGTTTCCCGTCACGTCGACGGAGGGGGCGAACTCCCCCCGCACGACCCCCAGCTGGGCCTGCGCCGCCTTCGCGCTCGCCTCCAGGGCCTTCAGGTCGTTCCGGCCAGCGCGCGCCGCCTGCACGAGCGCCCCCAGGTCCGCCGGCAGCGGCCCGTCCTGCACCGAGTCCACGAGCGGCCTCTCCACGGGGGCGCCGATCACCAGGCCCAGCCGCTCCCGCGAGGCCTGCAGGGCGTTCCGCGCCCGCACCAGGCGCGCCTCCACCGACGTGGCCTGCGTCTCGACCAGCAGCACCTCGGTCTTGCGGGCCAGGCCCAGCCGCTGCCGCGCCTGCACCTCCCGCAGCCGCTCCTGCTGAAGCCGGACCGACTCCTCCAGGGTGGAGACCTCCTGCTGCGCCTGCAGGGCCCCGTAAAACGCGCCGGCCACGTTCAGCAGAAGGTTCTGCCGCTCCTGCAGCAGCGTGGACCGGCGGGCCTGGATGGTCTCTCCGATCTGGCGCAGGGCATAGACGTCCTTGAACCCGTTGAAGAGCGGCTGCCTCACCCGCAGGCTGTAGTCCAGCCGGGACGGGTCGTTGAACCGCTGCGTGACCGTGCCCGGAGGGGGCGCGACGTCCTCCTGGCGCAGATAGGTCCCTCTCAGGGTCATCTCCGGCGAGAGCGCCGCCCACGCCCGATGGCGCAGCAGCGTCGCCTGAAAATAGTCCTCCCCCGTGATCGCCAGGCGCTCGTTGCGCCCCAGCGCCAGGGCGAAGCAGTCCTCGAACGTGAGGCTCGATTTCGACGCGGAGGGGAGGCTGCCCGACGGAGGGGGGGCTTCAGGGGAGGCCAGTAATTCTTTGAGCACCTTTTCGTAGACCGCCGGCCCGGAGGCGCACCCGGAGACCATCCAGGACGCAGTGAATCCCAGGCAGACGGCGAGAGATCGCAGGCGCATGAAACTCCGTTCCTAAGGATGGTGAGAAGGCTTATTTCCGTAACGCTTTTAGTACCATCTCATTTGTGGGCCGGACCTTGTAGTTCACCTCCGTGAACTTCCAGGTCACCTTGCCCTTTTTGTCGAGCACATAGGTCGTGGGATGGGGGAGCAGCCGATTCTTCTGGGCAGCGGCCTCGTTCAGAAGCCCGTAGCGCTTGATCACGCTCGCCTGAGGGTCCGACAGAAGCAGGTAGTCCACTTCACCTTCCCCCTTTCCCTTCAGCTTCTCTCTGAGCTCGCGGAGCTTCTCGGGCGTGTCCGGGCTGACTGCGACGATCTGGACCTTTTTCT
>CAYRZX010000203.1:0-12715 GCA_964428665.1 uncultured Gemmatimonas sp. | reverse complement strand
TCGTGAACCCCTTGATCGCGTTCATCGGCGTGCGCAGCTCGTGGGACATGCTGGCCAGGAACGCGGATTTGCGCTGCGTCTGCTCCTGGATCTGCCGGTTGGCCGCCTCGAGCGCGTCGTTCTTTTCCCGCAGTTCGCGGGTCCTCTCCGCCACCTTCTGTTCCAGCTCTCTGCTGTATTCCTCCAGCCTTCCGTGGGCGGCCTCCAGGGTCTGATACAGGCGGGCGTTCTCGATAATCTGTGCGGACTGGGAGGCGATGATGGCCAAAAGCCGCTGGTCTTCGCTCGTGAACCCGGCGGGGTCCCGCTTGTTGAACACGTTCAACAGCCCGATCAGACGCCCTTTCAGGACCATCGGCACGCTCAACAGGGTGCGGATGTGAACGGCGTCGCTGACGCTGAGCCGATCGTCCCCCTCCGGGTCGTTGATGAGAAGCGGCGTCCGGTTCTTCAGCATCCAGCCCGCAAGCTGGTCTCCGAACCGGTAAGGCAGGACCTCGGCGGCGGAATCCACCTTCCGGACCATCGTCTGGAACGGCCTGCCGGTCTCCGCGCTCAAGAGCATCACCGCTGTCTGTTCCACTCCGAGGTGCCGGACACACCGCTCGACAATGACCTCCACGATCTGGCCCAGAGACAACGTGGAGCTGGTCGCCGAGGCGATTTCGTTCAAGACGGCGAGTTCCTCGACCGCTCTCCGGAGGCGGCGGTTTTCCTGTTCGAGGCGCAAATGTTCTTCTGGCATCGCGATTGTGACTCCAGCTCAATTCTCTCACCAGTGGTGAGAGTTTTTGAGTGTCCCGGTCGATTGCTTTCTTCTTGCCATGCCTTTCCCTCCATCTCCCCAGGAATCTGCTATTCAACGATGAACACTACCCCCTGGTCCAGCCTGTGAAAACGCGCTTGCAGGTCTGCGGGGAGGGCGTCCCGGAGTTCGTCCGGGTAGCCGACGGTCCAGTAGCTGTTCTTCTCCGTGGGGACGTAGGCGCCGAAGTGCTGGGGGAAGATGTGGGCCGGCCGGATGGCCTCGATCAGGGCCGCCGATGCCCTGATGTGGGTGTTGTGGAGCGTGGGGGAGACGAACAGGATGCGCACGCCCGAAAAGTCCTCGAAGTGCTCCTGGAGCAGGACCGTGTCCCCCGGCTGGTAGAGCTTGCGGCCGTTCAGGGTCAGGACGTAGCCGCAGTCGTCCAGGCTGTCGTGGCGGTAGACGGTGAAGTTCGTGTGCCCGTGCAGGGCGCGCCGGGGCTCGACGGGGATGCCGGCGATCTCGAAGGGGTGATGGGGACGGGCGACCGTGATGCGATCTTCAGGGATGCCGAGGGTCCGGGCCTTTTCGAGGCAGTTGGCCGGCAGGACGAAGCGGCAGCCGGAGGCCCCGGCCAGGATGCGGGAGGTGGGCTCGCTGAAGTGGTCGCCGTGGCCGTGGGTGATGAACTCGACCTCCAGGGCCGGGGCGATCTCCTGCGTGGAGATGGGGGATGGCCGGAGGCGGGAGCTGCGGTCCAGGTCCAGGTCGAAGGCGATCAGGCGGCCTCCGGCGCAGATGAGCCACCCCAGGTTGCCCAGCCAGCAGAGGCCGATGCCGCGATCGACGGAGAGGAGTTTTTGAAGGATCGGGTTCATGGCGCGGCTCCTTTCATACAGCCCCAATCTAATGCGCTCGACAGGAAAAGGCAAGGCGGAAAAAAGGATCAAGAATCTGCTCCGTTTGTCTATACAAAATCTTTTGACATTTTTGAAGATTGTCTCGATATTCAAGGTATAGGTCAGGGACTGCAATCGTATCAACTCTGATTGGAGAAGGAGTTATGGAAACGATTCGGCTTCAGAAGATCGTCGAGAAAGACGGGGAAATCTCTGTCACCGGATTGCCCTGTAAGAAGGGCCAGGCAGTGGAGATGATCTTGCGGATCAAACCTTCGAGTACGTCCGGACATTCTTCTTTGACTGCTCGCAAACTGCTCCATTCCGGGCTTATCGGAATCTGGAAGGACCGTGAAGACATTCAGGATAGCACGGAGTATGCACGTCAGTTGCGAGAACAAGCCCAGAAGCGGTGTAAAGATAAGGTATGATTCTTCTCGATACAGATGTAGCCATCGACCTTTTGCGCCAATATCTCCCTGCTGTGACCTGGCTGGGTTCTCTTGGTGAAGAAGAGATCGTCCTGCCTGGATTTGTCGTCATGGAACTGATTCAGGGGTGCAGGAACAGGTCAGAGCAGGAGAAGGTGGAAAAGGAATTGGGAGGGTATGGCGTGGTCTGGCCCTCGTCAGAGACGTGCGAAGAGGCACTGTCTGTGTTTACCCGTTATCATCTCAGCCACGGACTTGGGATTCTGGATGCGCTGATCGGTCAAATGGCTGTGGCTTTGAATTTGCCTCTATACACTTTCAACCAGAAACACTACTCCGTCATCCCCAACCTGAAGAATGTACAACCCTACGAGAAAGCCTCCCATCCCTAGATGAGAGGCTTTTTTCGCCAAATGTAGAATCTCCCCCTTGTGTTAAACCCACCCGCTCAATCTGCTCGCAAGGCACCCCTACCTTAAGCAGCCGCCAGGCGGAAGAGCGGCGTGCTCTCCTTTGCCTTTTGACGGAGTAGCCGGACCTCCTCGTCGGTGATGGGCGCGATCTTCTCGGCCAGGCTCAGGGCCAGGCGGAAGAGGTTCTGGTCGCCCGGCGGGATGGCCGCGGTGATGGGCTGGGAGAGGGTGAACTTGAGGGACAGGAGGGCCAGGTCCGGGTCGTCGATGGGCTCATACCAGCACTTGGCGTAGGTCCGGGTTGCGCCCTGGGCGAGGCGGCTGCGGGCCATGGCCTTGAGGGCCAGCCGGCCCGCGCCCTTCTCCTCGGCCTTCGCGACGACCTGGGGGCCGAAGTTGGCCTCGAAGTAGTTCACCCAGTTGATGGGGAAGAGGACGGAGTCGAAGGGGAACTGGTCCAGGAGCTTCAGGGCGATCTCGGCGGAGTGGGCGGAGAAGCCGAGGTGGCGCACGAGGCCCTTCTCCCGCGCGGCGATGAAGGCCTCCAGCGCGCCGCCGGGTCCCATCGCCTTGTCGAAGTCCTCCTGGGTGGTCATGCCGTGGAGTTGATACAGGTCGAAGTGGTCGGTGCGCAGGAGCTGGAGGGAGTTGCGCAGTTCGGCCTCGGCCCCGGCCCGGTCCCGCTTGCCGGTCTTGCAGGCCAGGAAGACCTGTTTCCGGTAGGGCTCCAGGGCCGGCCCCAGGCAGGCCTCGGCGTTCCCGTAGGAGGGGGCGACGTCGAAGTAGTTGATGCCCTTATCAACGGCCTCTCCGACCAGGCGGCTGGCCTCAGCAGGCTCGGTGTTCGTGACGACGATGCCGCCGAATCCGATGACGGACAGCCGCTCGTCCGTGCGGCCATATCTCCTCTTTTCCATGGCGATCTCCTTACATGATTCTGTGATGCGACTCTGTAGGGGCGAGGCATGCCTTGCCCCTACGGCCAAAAAACTCAGATTCCTCCGGCCGCGTCCGCAATGGCAATGGCCCGGGCGCGTTCCTCCGGGGTAAGGGGAGGCGCGTCCATGGCGCCGGCGTTGTCCTCCAGTTGCTTCCGATTCTTGGCGCCGGGGATCACGGCGGTGACCCCCTCCGTGTCCAGGATGAAGCGCAGCGCAGCCTGCACCATCGTGCGCCTTCCCCCTTCGGTCAGGGACAGGAGTTCCGAGAGTTTTTTGAAAGCGGCGGCGGCCTTCTCAGAGGTAAATCGCTCCAGACGGCGGTCCTTGGGGTCGAGCTGCGGGGCGGCGTTGAAGTATTTGCCCGACAGGGCCCCGGAGGCGAGCGGGACGCGGATCAGGACGCCGAGGTTCTCCGCTTTGGCCAGGCGCAGGGCCTCCTCGCCGCTCCGGCTGAGCAGGTTGTAGCCGACCTGGAGGGTGGCCAGGTCGCCCAGGGCGAGGAGCTTGCGGATGGCCGCGGTGTCGTTGGTCGAGATCCCGAACCAGCGGACCTTCCCCTGGCGCTTGAGGGAGGTTAGGGTATCCATCACGGCGGGCATCGTGGCCTCGTGGGGGATGGCGTGCAGTTGATAGACGTCGATGCGGTCCGTCTGGAGCCGCCGGAGGCTGCCCTCACACGCCTCTGTGATCCGCGCCCTGGCCTTGGCCTCATCCGGGTCGTCGGTGAGGGGGCGGACCTTCGTGGCGATGACGAACCGGTCGCGCCGGCCCTTCAGGGCCTTTCCGAGGACCTCCTCGCTGTGCCCCCGGCCGTAGCCCTCGGCGGTGTCGAGGAGGTTGACGCCGAGGGCCTCGGCGCGGTGGACGGTGGCGATGGACTCCTCGTCGGTCGTGCCGGTCCAGCCCGAGTCGCCGACCAGTCCGCCCATTTGCCAGCACCCCACGCCCACCGAGGAGACCTTCAGGCCGGTCTTGCCGAGGATTCGATATTCCATAAATGATCCCCTTATAAAAGCGTTGGAACCAGGATGAGCCAACAGCTATCAGCTATCAGCCACCAGCAAAAACATTGTACTCCTGCTTTTGACTTTGCTGACTGCTGATTACTGACCGCTGACCGCTATCTTTTCCTGTCTTCGATGGACTTCTGAATCCGGTCCAGCAGCTCCATGGTGGGCAGGCAGGCCCTGAAGCTCGTCAGGGGCCTGCGGCCCTCCCGGATGGCGTCGAAGAACTCCCGGTCCTGGGTTTCAAAGCTGGAGCCCTCCAGGGGGACCACGTTGCCCTGATAGTCCGTCAGGCGCTCTCTCTGGATGAAAAGGGTGTTCTCCTCGCCGATGAAGCGGTAGGTGGCGTCGATGGGGCCGTGGTTGTTGAAGGAGAGGGCCGCGCTGACCAGGCATCCCTGCCTGGACCGCATGCCGATGGTCAGGTCCATGGGGATGCCGAGGGTCGGGTGAGCGGGGCCGGCCTGGCCCCAGGCCTCCAGGCCGGGGTCGTCAAGGAGATAGGAGACGAAGTCCACGATGTGGCAGGCGATGTGCCAGAGGAGGTCGTCGGTCCAGGTCCGGGGCCTGCCGAAGCGGTTGACGTTCTGCCGACGGAAGAAGTATGTCTGCGCGACGATGTGGTGCAGGCGCAGCTCCCCCGCCCGCACGCGGCGGTAGACTTCCCGGTGGGGTGGGGAATAGCGCTGGGTGTGGCAGACCATGCAGACGAGGCCGGTCTTCTCTTCGAGATCGGCCAGCCGCTGAGAGTCGGCCAGCGTAAGCCCCATGGGGAGTTCCACCAGGACGTGTTTCCCCATGTTCAGGGCGAGCGTGGACTGGGCGGTGTGGAGCTGATTGGGGGTGGTCAGGATGACGGCCTCGACGCCGGGCTGCCGCAGGCACTCCTCCAGGTCGAGGGAGTAGTGGGGGATCTTCCACTCCTTCGCGAAGGCCGCGGCGTCCGCCTCGATGCCGCCGGCCAGGGTCACGACCTCCACCCCTTCGATGCTGCGCAGGGCCTGCATGTGGGTGAGGCCCTGCGCGCCTTCGCCGGCGAGGCAGACTTTCATGGGAAATTTCCTTTCATAATCCTTCCAGCGCCTGCTCGAAGTCCGCGCAGAGGTCGTCCGGCGCCTCGATGCCCACGGCCACGCGGATGAGTTTGTCGCTGATGTTGAGGCGCGCGCGCTCCTCCGGGGAGAGGCCGGAGTGGGAGGTGGTGGCCGGGCGGGTGATCAGGGACTCCACGCCGCCGAGGCTGGGGGCGCAGATCGGGAGCCGAAGGCGGGAGATCAGGGCGTCCGCCTCCCGGACCCCGCCGCGCATCTCAAGGCTCAGGACGCCGCCGCAGCCCTCGAACAGCTCCCTGGCGCGGGCGTGCTGCGGGTGGGCCTCCAGGCCGGGGTAGTTCACCCGCTCCACGGCGGGGTGGGCGCTCAGGAAGCGGGACAGGCGGAGGGCGTTCTCATTCTGCTGTCGGACGCGCAGGGAGAGGGTCTTCATGCCCCGGTGGAGGAGGAAGCAGGCGTGGGGGTCCAGGCTCCCGCCCAGGTGGTTGAGTTTGTGGACGACGCGGGCGATGTGGGCCTCTCCCCCGATGACGCAGCCGGCCACGATGTCGGAGTGGCCGTTCAGGTACTTCGTGCAACTGTGAATGGACAGGTCGAACCCGTGCTCCAGGGGCCGGAAGTTGACGGGGGAGGCGAAGGTGTTGTCGATCATGGAGACGAGGTCGTGCGCCCTGGCGAACTGGACCACGGCCCGCAGGTCCGGGACCTCCAGGAGGGGGTTGGTCATGGTCTCGACGTAAATGGCGCGGGTCTGCGGGCGGAGCAGGCGGCCCCAGGAGTCCGGGTCATCTCCGTCGATGAAGTCGAAGGCGATGCCGAGGCCGGGCAGGTCCTGGGTGATGAAGCTGTGGGTGCCGCCGTAGAGGCAGCTCTGGGCCAGGAGGTGGTCGCCGGCCTTCAGGAAGGCGATGAGGGAGGTGGTGATGGCGGCCATGCCGGACCCGGTCACCAGGGCGGCCTCGCCTCTCTCGATGGCCGCGAGCTTGGCGTGCAGGACGCGGTGGTTGGGGGTGTTGTTCAGCCGGATGTACTTCAGGTCGTGGTAGCTGCTCTGGCCGCTGTACTCGAAGGTGGCGCTCTGGAACACGGGCAGGCAGACGGCCCCCTCGATCCGATCCTCCGGCTCCCCGGCGTGGATCAGTTGCGTCTGAATATCTTTGAAGGACGCAAGCATAGTATCTCCTGTCTCCTGATCTTTTATCTCATCTTCCAGCGCATGTTGACCACCTCACCGTCCCTGAACGTGAACCACTTGGTCCAGAATGAATACAGCGAAAGATACCTCAGAAACGGGCCGGTGTCAATCTTCAAGAAGAGGCGGAGGGTTTTCGCCCAAAACCGTTTGAAAAACTCCTTTGATTTTTCGGGGGATTTCCCTATTCTTAACACACACAAGAAGCTGTAATTTTGTGCATAGAATGATGTCGCCTGACGCATAGGCCCTCACCCCGGCCCGCTGCGCGGTCCACCCCTCTCCCATTTATGGGAGAGGGGAAGCCGAGCGTCAGCGAGGCGGGGTGAGGGCCAGAGCCGCAGCGTTTTTTAACCAGGCTCTCGACATAATCCCCTACGAAGAAGGGCCGCCATGCCCGGACCCAACATCCTCCTCCTGTTCGTGGACCAGATGCGCTATGACGCCCTGGGCTGCGCCGGGAACTCCGTGATCCAGACGCCGGCCCTGGACCGGCTCGCGCGGGAGGGGATGCATTTCACCCACGCGGTCACGTCCGTGCCGGTCTGCGTCGCGGCCCGGCACTCGCTCCTCACGGGGCATCGCTGCGCGGCGCACGGGCGGTTCGCCAACAATGTGCCGAGGCCGGAGCCCAATCTCTACACCCTGCCCCAGCTCCTGGGGAGCGCGGGCTATCTCACCCACGCCGTCGGGAAGATGCACTTCCATCCGGCCCGGCGGCACCACGGGTTTCACCGGATGGAGCTGATGGAGGAGATCCCGGACCACCGGGAGGAGGACGAATACCTGATGTATCTCCGGCGCGCGGGCTACGGCCACGTCCGCCAGGCGCACGGGGTGCGCAACCTCCTCTACCACCAGCCCCAGGTCTCCGTCCTCCCGGAGGAGCACCACGGGAGCGCGTGGGTGGCCGACCGGACGGTGGACTTCCTCTGCCGGGCCAGGGGCCGTCCCTTCTTCTGCTGGGCCTCCTGGATCGCGCCGCACCTGCCCTGGAACGCCCCGGAGCCGTTCGCCTCGATGTATCCCGTCGAGCGCGTGGACCCGCCCCACCACTGGGACCAGCCGAGGGAGGAGCTGCCGCCGCTCATGAAGTGGGCGAAGGTCACGTCGGACACGGAATTCGCCTCGATGGACCATCTCCGGCGGATCAAGGCCCTCTACTACGGGAACATCAGCCTGATCGACAAAGGGGTGGGTCGCATCCTCCGGGCGCTGGACGGCCTGGGGCTGGCGGAGGACACGCTGGTGGTCTTCGCGTCGGACCACGGGGAGATGATGGGGGATCACGGGGCGTTCCAGAAGAGCAAGCCCTATGAGGCCTCGGCGCGCATCCCCTTTCTGGCCCGGCTCCCCGGACGGGTGGAGGCGGGGCGCGTCTCGGCGGATCGGGTCAGTCTGCTGGACCTGATGCCCACCTTTCTGGACCTGGCCGGGGTCGAGTATCCGGGGGGGCTGCCGCTGCCGGGCGCGAGTCTGCTGGGGAGGCCGGGGGGCGGTCTGGAGGAACCGCGGGAGGAGTTCGTGGTGGAGCACGGGGGCGGGAGGACGCGCTGGCTCTCCCTCCTGCGGGGGCCCTGGAAGTACAACTACTACTTCGAGGGGGGGTGGGAGGAGCTGTTTCATCTGGAGGAGGACCCGCTGGAGATGCGCAACCGCCTGCTGAAGGACCCGGCCCCGGGGGACAGGAGGCTGGGGGATGAGATGAAGCGCCGGCTGACCGGGTGGGAGCGGGAGAACGGGTTCGCGACCTCGTTCGACAGCAGCGGGGAACTCATCCGGTCCGAGCCGTCTCCGAACAGGCCCCGGGTCACCAACGGGCAGTTCCCCACCTGGGTGGAGAACCTGCCGCCGGAGGAGAAGGCGCGCATGGAAAGCCCCGGCGAGTCGGTCCTGAATGCGATGAGGCGCGAATGGACCTACCGCCTGACCGACCTGAACCTGAAGGCGTTCAGGGAGGCCGGGGGGTCCCTGGAGGGGACGGCGTATCAGAGGCTTCTGGAGGAGTTGTGAAAGGACACGCGATATCAGTAAGTTCCAATGGCCCCTAATGCCCACGATTCAGGCGATTTTATCGGTAGGCGTAGGGGCGATCCTATGTGATCGCCCGTCGGTCTGAGGCAATAGAATCGCCGGGCGGCCACGCAGGGCCCACACCACCTAACGCTCCCATGAGGTCGCGTTCCACCGCCCTCTTACGGCAGGGGGTAAACCGACAGATTTTGGGCCATAAAGGCCAAATGGAGATGGATATACGTATGAATAAGGAGGTGATCGGGTGAACTACAAGGGTTATGTCAATCCGCAGCTTCTGATCTCGCCGGAGGAGATGCGCGCGCGGCTGAGCGATTCGTCGGTCTGCATCGTGGACGTGCGGCCCACGCACGAGTACGTGGCGGGGCACATTCCGGGGGCGCTCCACTGCGACCTCTACATCAGCCTGAACAACACGGGCCGGGAGGCGTTCGAGGCGTTCATGTGGACGCTCTCCTACCTGCTGGGGAGCCGGGGGGTGGACCCGGACAGGACGATTGTGTTCTACGAGAACACGACGGGGATGTTCGCGGCGCGGGGGTTCTGGGTCTGCGAGTACTTGGGGCATCGGGACGTCCGCGTGCTGGACGGGGGGCTGCGGGCCTGGCAGGAGGCCGGGGGGGCGGTCACGACGGAATGCGCCGCGCCTCAGCGGAAGGAGTTCAGGGGGACGCCGGTCCCGGAGCGGCACATCGGGGCGGATGAGCTTCGGGGCCTGCTGGGGCGCGAGGATGTGGCGGTGATCGACGCGCGGAGCGACGACGAGTACTATGGACGGGTGGCGCGGGCGGCGCGGGGCGGGGCGATTCCGGGGGCGATCCACATCGAGTGGACGCGCCACTTAGACGCGAAGGGGGCCTTCCGGCCGGCGGACGAGGTCCGGGCGCTCTACGAGCGGGCGGGGGTCGCGCCGGAGCAGAAGATCGCCTGCTACTGACAGGGCGGCTACCGCTCCTCCCACACCTATCTGGCGCTGCGCCTGCTCGGGTATCCGGGCGTGCGCAACTACATCGGGTCGTGGAAGGAGTGGGGGGACAGGCTGGACCTGCCTGTCGAGATGCCGAAGCAGGGACGAGTGTCAAGTGGCGAGTGACGAGAGAGGCCCTCGCGTAGCGCGGGAATGAAGTTCCCGCGCTACCTTTTTTGTGCGTCCGGTAAATCGGACTTCAGCCCGGCGTGGCCGGGCGCGATTTGTGTAGGGCGGAGATTCATCTCCGCCCTGGGCCGGTTTTTTCACACCCTGAAAAACTCTTCGAGTTGCACGAAGACCCTGTGGTCCGCGCTGTGGCGGCTGATGTCGAGCACGTCCTCCAGCCGGTGGAGCTGTTTGATCATCTGCTCGAGGCGGGCGTCCTCGTTCACGAGCAGATAGATGCGGCTGCGCGCCCCGTCGCCGACGGGCAGGCAGAGGATGCCCTCCACGTTGTAGCCCCGGCGCGAGAAGAGGCCGCAGACGTGGGACATGACGCCGGGGTGGTTGCGGACGGTCAGTTCGAGCACGGAGCGGGTTTGAGGGGGGGGGTCAGTTGCGAGCACAGACATAGGTCTCTCCTCCGATCATGTCGCGGTTGGCGGCGCCGGGGGGCACCATGGGGAAGACGTTCTCGTCGGGGGCGATGGGGACGTGGATGAGGCAGGGCCCCGGCTCGCGCAGGGCGCCCTCCAGGATCTCCAGGGGATCTTCGGCGGACCCCAGGTCGCAGGCGGCCACGCCGAACCCCTCCGCGATTCTCACGAAGTCCGGCTCGGCGAAGAACTGGGACGCGGAGAAGCGGGCCCCGTAGAAGAGTTCCTGCTGCTGGCGCACCAGGCCGAGGCGCGCGTTGTTCAGGAGGATCACCTTGACGTCGAGGTTCTCCTCGGCGGCGGTGGCCAGCTCCTGGATGTTCATCAGGAGGCTGCCGTCGCCGCTGAAGCAGACGACCTTCCGGCCGGGCAGGGCCAGCGCGGCCCCGATGGCGGCGGGGAGGCCAAAGCCCATGGTACCCAGGCCGCCGGAGGTGAGCCACTGGCGCGGGCGGCGCAGGGGGTAGACCTGGGCGGCCCACATCTGGTGCTGGCCCACGTCGGTCGTGAGGACCGCGTCGTCGTCGAGCAGGGCGGCTGTCCGAAGGATCAGGCCGTAGGGCTGCAACGGGTCGTCCGCCCCGCGGACGTGGAGCGGATAGCGCGTCTGCAGCTCGGCGATGCGCATCAACCATGTCGTGCGGTCCAGGCACGGGAGCAGGGGCTCGACGGCGCTCAGGACCTGGCCCACGTCGGCCTCGATGCCCAGGAAGGGCTGCCTGATCTTGCCGAGTTCGCTCGCGTCGATGTCCACGTGGATGACCCTCGCGCGCGGGCAGAACTGGGCCACCTTGCCGGTGGCGCGGTCGTCGAAGCGCACGCCGGCGGCGATCAGCAGGTCGCACTCCTCCAGGGCCAGGTTCGTGTGGCGGGCGGCGTGCATGCCGAGCATGCCCAGGAAGAGGGGGTGGTCCGAGGGGAGGGCCCCCAGGCCCATGAGGGTGGAGGTCACCGGGATGGAGGCCCTCTCGGCGAGGCGGCGCAGGGCGCCGGCAGCGCCGGAGGCGATGACCCCGCCGCCGATGTAGAGGATGGGACGCCGGGCCTCGCGGATCATTTGGGCCATCCGGGCGATCTGCGAGGCTTCGAGGTGGGGCGGGGGATCGGGCCTGCCCGGCTCGGGCCAGCGGCCGAACTCCGCGACTTCGTTCTGCACGTCCTTGGGCACGTCCACGGACACGGGGCCGGGCCTGCCGGATGCCGCGATGCGGAAGGCGTCCGGGATCACCTTTAGCAATTCGGCGGCGGAGCGGACCAGGAAGTTGTGCTTGGTGACCGGGAGCATCAGGCCGTAGGTGTCGATTTCCTGGAAGGCGTCCGTGCCGATCGTTGCGCGGGGGACCTGGCCGGTGATCGCGATGATCGGGACGGAGTCAAGCCGGGCATCGGCGACGGCGGTCAGGAGGTTGGTCGCACCCGGCCCGGAGGTGCCGAAGCAGACGGCGGGCTTTCCGGTGGCCCGCGCCCTGCTCGTGCCGGGCCAGGACGTGCCTGATGGGGCTGGCGTGGAGGGCGTCGTACAGGGGCAGGTTGGCCCCGCCGGGGATGCCGCTGATGCAGGTGATGCCCTGGCGTTCGAGGAGTTTCAGGATGAGTTGTGCGCCGGTGAGTTTCATGGGGTTCTCCTTTTGACTAGACCTCACCCCCGGCCCCTCTCGCATGCCACTTTTCTTGCTCGTCCAAGAAAAGTGGCACAAAAGAAGGACGCTCGCTCAAACGCCGCGAGGGGCTTGGCGCGCCGTAACCTTGACGTCCTGTGGTGATCAGGCTTTTGTGCCCCCGGCATGTGCGGTGATTCTACCGAGCTCCTGCGGTGGGGGTTTCGACGGCGCGCCTTCTTTTTGCCTGTAAACAAAAAACCCGCTGTCGGCTGGGCTCGACAGCGGGTCTCCATTTTGGGGTCTGCGCGATAGCGCCTATGGACCCTCCCGCTGACGAACTCTGAGTACGAGTACGAGTACAACGACCAGGCATACGACGCCGGTCAGGACGCCGAGCAGCGTCGTCGAAACCCCGGATGTGCGGCGGATGGTGAGCATGGTTGGGTTCCTTTTAAGACCCCTCCCCCTGCCCCTCCCCGGCACGGGGAGGGGAGGTCCTTTCCCTGGTCTTTTTGTTAAGCGAAGACCAGATTGTTCCCCCTTCCCGTGTCGGGAAGGGGGTTAGGGGGTTGGGTCTGTTCAACAAAAAACCCGCTGTCGGTTGGATTCGACAGCGGGTCGGGTTCTTCCGTATCCTGATCGCGCCTATGCGCCATCCCGCCGCCGAATCCCGTCGGTGACACCGACACCGAGTACCAGGCGTACGACGCCCAGAACGCCCAGGAGGGTCGTCGCGGCGCGGGATGTGCGGGGGATGATCGTCACGGCTTTATATCCTACGTTTGATGTGAAATTAGGCATTGACGGTATAGGTCAGGACGTTGATGCCAA
>CAYRZX010000202.1:0-12767 GCA_964428665.1 uncultured Gemmatimonas sp. | reverse complement strand
TTTCCGCCCCAAAAAATAGCGGCGGAGGGCCGCTCTGTCAAGCGAAAGTCCCGTCCGCCGCGAAAAACACCTATCCCCCCGCCCCCCTTTCCTGAAGGAAAGGGGGAGCAGACCTGCTTCCCTCTTTCAAAAGAATAGGTGTCTCCCCTCTCCTTTAGGAGAGGGGACGGGGGAGAGGTCTAGAAATCAAACCTCACCGTGATGAGCCTGCTGTCGGTGAAGACATCGTTCACCGCCTGCGAATAGTCGACCGACAGCGCCGCCGAGTTGATCGGCATCCGAACGCCCACGCCGAACGTCGGCCCAAAGATAAACTGCTTGCCGAACCCCGACGGCGTCGTGCTGGCCTTGGGCGCCAGGGCGTAGCCGCCCCGCAGGTAGAGCACGTCGTTGATGGCGTACTCTGCTCCGGTCTGGTATTCGTCCTCCGACATGTTGTTGTTCCGGAAGGCCAGGGTCCAGACGAACCGGTTCATCTTCGTGTTATAGAGGTCGAACGAGGCCGCCAGCTCCAGCGAGGTGGGGAGCTCCGCCTGCGACAGCACCACGCGCGTGCTCCGGTTGCGGGCCTGGGGGTCGGTCCCCGGCAGCCGGAGGCTATGCTCCAGGTCCGGCCCGTCGAACCGGATGCCCGGCCCGAAGTTCCGCAGCGTCAGCCCGAACCGGACGCCCTTGAACCCCGGCGCATACTGGAACCCGAAGTCGAAGGCCATCCCCTGCGCCGTCTCTCGCTTGATCCGCTCGTTGATGTACTTGATCGTCGCCCCGAAGGACACCCGGTCGATCAGCTGATGGGAGTAGGTGACCCCGAACGCGGAGAACGTCGGGCTCGTCGTCTCCCCCGTCCCGTCCGGGTTGTCCTCCGTAGTCACATAGATATCCCCCACGTCCAGCACCCTGGCCGTCACGCCGATGGCGATGTCACTCTTCATTTTCCAGGTCGCCCCGAAGGAGTTCATCGTGACATCGGCGATGTAGTTGAGGCGGGAGAAGGCCGCCTGATGCTTCTTGGACCCCACGACACCGGCGGGGTTCCAGTGGAGCGCCTCCACGCCGGTCACGTCCGCCATGATCGACCCCCCCATCGCCGCGCCCCGCGCAAAGGTCGGGATGCGGAGCTCCTGCGCCCCGGCGGTCCCGATCCGCGTCGCCCCGCCCGCGAAGGCGTCCCCGGCGGAGGCGATCAGGCAGGCGGCGACCGCAAACGTCAAGAGATACCGAATACGCATGATTAAACCCTCCGATTCTGTGTAGGGGCGGTTCGCGAACCGCCCCTACATCAAACAAATTCTAGAAATTGTCCAGCCTCTCCGCCTCCATGAAGACGGCGATCTTGACGATCTGCTTGCCGATGCCGGGCGCGTCGATGAAGGCGAGGTAGACCCCGCTGGCCACCGGCAGGCCGTGGTCCGTCTTCAGGTCCCACGACTCGATGGAGGTCCCGTCCGTGTGGTTGATCGACCGGACCAGGTCCCCGCCCAGCGAGAAGACCTTGATCATGCACTGCTTCGGCAGGCGCGTGAACCGGACCACACGGGCCAGCGAACTCAGCTCGTAGGCCGACTGCCCGAAGTAGGGGTTGGGCACGGCACGGATGGCCTTCAGATCCTCTCTGGCCAGGGCGTTGTTGTCGATCACCGCCGGGGTCGTCTTGAACTCGAACACATCCGTTGCCGTGTTCACGTGGTTGGCCGTCATCAGGAAGGTGTCCCCGTCCTGGGGGAAGCGGGCCTGCTGGCGCCGGTTGGCAAACACGACCCACATGATGGGGACTACGGGTTGAGCTGTAATGAGCCCGTTTTCCAGCAGAACCTTGCTGTTCTCCCCCTTGCCGGGGTCGGTGTAGGGGAGGTCAAAGACGAGAAGGAATTCGCGGGGTCCCCCGCCGGCAACGTTGTTGATCTCGTTGAACGGAGGGCCGTAAGCGCCGTTCACCAGGCCTCCGGGCACGTTGTTCTCCAGGAACCCCACCTCCAGGCGGCGGGGCGGCTTGGCCTCCACGTCGTAGGCCGCCAGGCAGATCGGACTCCGGTCCTGGTAAATGTAGGTACCGGGCCCCGTCTTGTTGATGATGTACTTGCTCCAGTCGTAAGGCTTTTTGGTGGTCGTCTGCGCGGCGGGCGCCGGGGCGGCATTGCCCGCCCCGCGCATGTAGCGGTAGGCGTAGGACACGTTGGCGTTTTTCAGGTCCTTCGGCTTGTACTGGTCCTCCCCCTCCTCCTCGATCACGCCCGTGAAGCGGAGCTCCACCGTGCGCAGCTTGTCCGGCGTCGTGCTGGACGGGCCGAACCAGTGGTTGTTGGCGTCCCCGGTGATCGCGCCATTGAAGCCCTCGGCGCCGAAATCGGCCCCGGCCCAGGTCAACCATCGCGCCCCTGAGGGGATGCTCCACTCCTTCATCCCGTTGGGCGGGCCGGTCACCTTCACCAGCAGCCCGTCCACCACCGGGTTGGCGTCCCCCTGCACCTCCGACTCGTTCTGCGCCATGTCCTTTAACACGGTCGAGTTCTTCGTGGCGTCCACCAGGTCCCAGAGGATGTTCCCGTCCTTGTCGGTCTTGAACTTCACCTGGTAGGTGGAACCCGTGATCTTCGCCGGGTTGACGATCTTGACGAACACCCGCCCGTCGCTCACGCCGGCCTTGTGCGTCACCGCGCTGTCCGTCTTCACGACCTTGAAGTCCGACCCGGCGGTGGGCCAGCGCGGGATGATGCCGTTGGCCGGCTCGAACTCGTCCGACAGCGGCTTGCGCACCAGGCGCCCGTCCCGCAGCGGCGCGAGGGACGTCTCCAGCGTCTTCGGCGACTGCTTCTCCCCGTAGGAGTAAGCCGTTACCGTGAAGTAGTAGGTCTGGCCGTTGACCAGCTTACCCCCCTTGATGGCGTCGTCCGTCAGCTCGATGAAGTGCCTCAGGCCCGTGTCCCCCCCGAACTGCGCCGGGCGGTTGACGACCACCCCTGCGCTCTCGTCGAACGTGTTGTCGAAGATGATCGCCGCCCCGTTCACCACGTCGTACGTGGCGACCCGCTTCCAGGGCCCGGCCACCGACTCCCCCTGGTAGACGTTGTAGCCTTCGAACTGATAGCGGGGGTCCCCCCCCTTCTCCGAGGCGTCGTCCCACGTCAGCGCGACCTTCCCGTCCAGCGGCGTCACCGCCACCTTCGGGGCCGCGGGCGGGCTGGGGAGCTGGAAGTTCGCGTCGAACGCCGCCTGCGCGAACGAGTCGTTGAACCGGAGGGCCGTGATGCTCGTCAGCCGGTCCTTCCCCTGTCCGATGGCCAGCCCGGCCACGACCTCCTGCGTGTCCCCCGGCGCCATCGTGAACGGCCCGGCGTTCAACATCAGCCGGCGGTCCGCCGGGTTGCTGTCCAGCCAGCCCGTGCCCGTCACCGGGTCCCCCGGCACGAAGAAGAGCGTTGCCTGCCCCGTCGTCGGATCGACCACGTCCTTCCCATCCGGGTCCCTCCCCTGCATGTAGTTGTAGACCTGCTGCGCCGTGCGCGGGTCCGTGCCGTTGATGTACTTGTTGAAGGATGCCACCGGTAGCGGTTTCTTGTCCGGCCCCAGAGGCCCCTTAAAGAAATCGTAGCCCACTGCGGGCGGGGCCGACCCGTAGGTCGCATCCGTGTTCGTGGCGTTGTAGCAGATGCCGAGGTTCAGGCTCGCGTCGTAGCCCACCAGGTCGTTGTCCGCCTGCCCCAGGTCCGGGTCCGACCAGATCGACACGAAGGTGCTGTCGATCTGATTCCCTCCCTTGTTAATGATCTTGAACTTCATAAAGACGGTGCTGCCTAAGGCCCCCGTCCGGTTGAACCCGAAGATCGTCTGCTGCACCTCCAGGCCCAGGGCCTTCGTCTGATAGCGCGTGTGCTTGGACTCATCCGCGTCGTTGTAGACGCTCCAGAGCGTCTGGTCGCCCAGGATGAGCGGCTTGCCGTCCTTGTCCACCGGCGCGCCGTCCTTGACCGGCCAGTTGGCGTAGTCGGGGTTGGACGGACCGTCCCCGGCGGAGATCTTGTAGACCTTGTACTGCGGGGCGTTGGCGTCCGCGGGCTTGCCGTCCGGCCCCATCGGGCCGGGCCGCCACTCGAACTGGTACTCCCCCACAGCCACCCGCAGGTCCCCCTTCACCTTGCCCCCGACCCACAGCCCGGCGGCGAACACCGGCGTCTTGCCCGTCCCCTTCGGGAACTCCAGCCCGGCGCCCCCGCCGCCGATGTCGAAGGCGAACGACCCCTCGTTGGTCACGAACATCGAGATGTTGTTGATGTCGATCTTCTGGTCCGTGCTGATCTTGGCCAGCCGCGGGCCCGCAGGCCCCTTGGCCCCGGCGACGACGGCGGCCACCAGCCCGAACAGAAGGCCGACGGTCGGCCCTTTCAAGACCCTGTTCATGCTCAAAGCCTCCTTGAAAGCAACGCAGAACTCAGAACGATGAACGATGAACGAAAAGCGAGATAGACTTGCGCTTTTACTTCTGCGTTCATCATTCATCGTTCATCGTTAAAAACTATACGCCATCCCGAACCGCACCTGCCTGGGCGTGCTGTAGTTCCGGGGGTCGTTCTGCTTGATGAGGTACTTCTGCCGGCCCGTCTCCCCGAACTGCTCGACGAACTTCCTCCCGTCCTCCGTGGACAGCCACCGGGTCTCGTCCGGCAGCCCCGTCCCGGTGTAGACGGACGACTCGAACCCGCGGTCGTTGATGGCCCACGCGGCCACGTTCTTCCGGTTGAGGAGGTTGATCGCCACGACGTAGAGGCTGACCCGGTGCTGCCCCGCTACGAAGTCCTTGTTCGCCTTCAGGTCCACCTGGACGGCCCAGGGGCCGTAGCTGGAGTTGATCGGGCCGGAGGGCCGGGAGGACGTCGCCGCGAGCGTCACCTCGTTGTAGGGGAAGGTGGGCGTGTAGGGGAACCCGCTGCCCGCCTTGAACAGGAGGTTGATCCCCGCGTTGGACAGCGGGTGGGTCCCCCACAGCGCAGGCCCGTCCTTCTGTCCCAGGCGATAATCCACGTTGATGGAGATCTTGTGCCGCTGGTCGAAGTTGAGCGGGGCGATGATCCGGGGCGGCTCCGTGAACCCCGGCTGGAACTGCCAGGCGATGTTCCGCTGCGTATCCGGGTTGGACCCCGTCCCGGTCGCGTACATCAGGCTGTAGCCGACGTTCGCCTGCGTCCGGCGCGTCCGGCGGAGGACCACCGTCACGTCGATCCCCTTCACCGTCCCGAAGTCCTTGTTCACGTAGGTCGAGAACTGCGCCGGGGTGGACGGCACGGCCTCCACCTGAACCAGGTTCTTGGTGTCCTTATAGTAGGCCGTGACATCCAGGCTGGCCGACCCACCCAGTTGCCGCGTGAATCCCACCTCGTAGGCCGTGGTCTCCTCCGGCTTCAGGTTGGGGTTGCCGAAGGCGTAAAAGTAGCCGAGAAGGGGGGCCTTGTATTCGAGGTAGGCGTTGGAGACGTAGAGGTTCTCCAGGTTGGGCTGCTGGTGAAACTTGCCGTAGTTGGCGTGGAACAGCGTGCGGTCCGTGATCGGGAACCCGACGCCCAATCTCGGGCTGACCTTCTGATACGTCTGCGTGCCGGCCAGGTCCGCGTCGTCCAACTTGGAGTCCCCGCCCAGGGGCACCTTCGGGTTCTTGAGCGTCTTCGTCTTCGCGCCGAGATAGTCATAGCGCAGGCCCGCGTTCACGACCAGGCCCTGGTACTCGATCTTGTCCTGGACGTAAAAAGAAGCCAGGACCGGGTGCTTGGCCCTGTCCGGCCCGTCGTCCACCGGCACGACCTTGTTGGCGTTCCAGTCGAACTTGTAGCCGAAGGCGTCTAAGTCCGCGAACCCCCCCCGGTTGTTGGCGTCCACGTAGGCCCCCCGGTAGATGAGGTAGGCGATCAGGTGATCGAAGCTCCGCAGCGTGTGTCGCTGGACGTCGAACCCCGCCTGCACCTCGTGGTGCGGCGTCACCTGGCTGGTGATGTCGAACTTGATCGGCGTGATGTAGGACGACCGCGTCTTGGTGTACCTCCCCCAGACGCGCCCCTCATCCCCGGCGTTCCACTCGAACCGCGAGTTCAGGTCGAACGCCAGGGAGTCCGGCCTCGCCAGGTTGTCGCCCTGCCAGAACAGCGCATCGTTGCCGAAGTAAAACGGGTTGCCCTTGGGCCGGCCGTATGCCTTCAGATTGTCGAAATAGCGCCCGTCCCCGGCCTCCCGCCGCGTCATGAAGTAGTTCCCCGCCAGCGTCAGGAACGTCTTCGAGCTGATCGAGTAGGTCAGCCGGGCGAAGGCCGAGCTGTTGTAGTCGCGGACGCGAGGGGAGTGCCGGAGATTATAGCGGTACTCTTGTCTGTAGGTGTTCCAGATGTTCTTGGACCCCAGCACGCCGATCTTCAGGTTGACGTTGTTGGACACCTTGAAGTTCAGCTTCCCCTGCCAGGTCCACCCCTCCAAGTCGTTGTGAGGAAGCACCCCGTCCTTCAGCTTCTTGTAGTCCTCCTCCCTCATGGTATTCTCTTTCCCGTACACCGCGAGGCTATCAATGCCATAAGCCCCGACGTTGGCCTTCGGCGACCGGTCCTCCCGGTCCCGGCGCTCCGCCGACAGGTAGAACGTGATCCGGTCGTTGTTCGGGACCAGCGGCCCGCTCAGCGCCCCGTCGAAGTTGTTGTAGCCATAAGAAGGCGTCTTCAGCCACCCCCGGCTCGTGGGCTCGTCCGTGACCGCCTCGAACGTCCCGGAGTAGTTCTTCCCCCCCTCCTTCGTCACCACGTTCACCACCCCCGACATGGCCCGGCCGTACTCCGCGTTAAACCCTCCCACGAAGATGTTCACCTGGTCAATCGCATTGTTGTTGATCGACGTCCGGGAGACCCCCGTCAGCGGGTCCTGCTGCGAGAACCCGTCCACGAAGTAGGCCACCTCCTCCTGCCGGCCCCCCCGCACATACAGCCCGGCCCCCCCGAAGTCCGTCACCCCGGCCTGCAGCGCAGTCACGGCCTCGTAGCCCCGCAAAGGCATGTTCTTGATGTCCTCGATGCCCGCGAACCGGACCGACCCGGTCTGGTCCCGCTGCACCAGCGGCCGCGTGGCCACCACCTCCACGGCCTGACCGAGCTGGATCGCCTCGCTCTCGATCGCAAAGTCCACGGCCGTCGTGAAGTCCACCAGCGCCGTGATATTCCTGATGACGATCTCGCGGTAGCCGATGAACGTGCACTTGACCGAATAGGTCCCCGGCAACACGTTCAGGATCGCGTAGTTCCCCTTCAGGTCCGTCACGGCGCCCGTGACGACGCTCCCCCCGGCGCCCACCAGCGCCACGTTCGCGCCCGGCACCGGCTCGCCCGTCTTCCTGTCCTTGACCACACCCGCCACCTTCCCGGTCGTCCCGGCCAGAGTCAGGCCAGGGACGAGCAGCCCCACCACCAGTAAAGCGGTAACGAATCGCATCTGATACCTCCTCGCTTCTTTGACACACTAAAGTAATCCCTACACCACTGTCCTTTAGGGCCGACATCCCTCCTTTCTGTATTCTAAAATAGACCTCCGAAGCTAAGATTTGGTTATTAAGGTAAAGAGATAGAATGAGAAGCAAAGGCCATACCCCGCCCTGTTCCATCTCGGATTATCACACAAATTGTGGTGTAATCCGAACTAAAATAAGAAATTATATCCAAATAGTCAACTGTCTTTCATCGGAGGAGACGACAGGGAATGTGGATATGGCTATACATCCTGGATAAATATGGGGATACGTTTATACAGCAGGGGCACGGCATGCCGTGCCCCTGCTGAACATCTTATCGCGAAAGTACGAAGGAGCGCGAAATACGCGAAACCCTGCCCCCCCTGGGTTGGGCGGGACGGCTTCGCGTCCTTCGTCTCTTTCGCGCTTTTCGCGTTGCCCCTCAGAAACTCCCTCCTACGGAGAAACGCAGCGGCGCGTCGAAGAACTGGCCCGCGTCCGACACCTGACGAAGGCCCCCCTTTAAAATGAGCCGGAGAGCGTCAGACGAAGCGGCGCCTCCAGCAGGCTGCCGAAGTCAGAGTAGGAGAAGTCCACGTGGACGGCGTGGCCTGAAAACTTGCCCTTCAGCCCGGCGCCGATGCTCCAGGACTCCTCGTCGTAGCGGAACTTATACCCGCCACGCAGCGCGAGGATGTCTTTCAACCAGAGTTCTCCGCCCAGGTTGTATCGCTGCCACCGGTCGACGAAATACGCGCCCTCAAACGACGCGGTCAGCGATACCGGGCCGCCCAATTTGCCATAGACCTCCATGGCGCTGCCGATGTGGAACACGAGCGGCATGTCCGATTTCTGGTTGACCAGTTGCAGCTCGTTGCCCAGGTTTTTCATGCTCATCCCGATCCGGAAGCTCCGGAATCCGGTGTGCAGCAGCGTGCTCACATTCAGCGTGACCGCCTTCAGCCTCCTCGGACCCAGTTTGGACTCGACGTAGCGAATCGTTCCGCCGGCCGACAGCTTATCGGTCAATCGCTTGGCATAGACCAGCCCGACGGCGAGATCGCCCACATCCACCATCTTCCCCGTGCCCGTCGGCTGCAGCGTGGTGGTCTCCTTGATCTCCGGGGGTTGAAAGTTGACCACCGTGATCCCCAGGACCGACCCCCATCCGACGTTACCAGCGACCGCGCCCGAGTAGAACCTGGAGTCCACGAGCCACTGCGTGTACCCGAACGAATACCCCACCTTTCGAAGCTTCGCGATCCCGGCCGGGTTCCAGTGGATCGCCTCTATCCCGTCGGCGACGGCCGTGTAGGCGTCACCCATCGCCGCGACCCGCGCGGTCGGCGTCACCTTCAGGAACGCAAACGTGGAGGGCCCCTGCTTCTCGAAGCTCGGCGTGGTCCGCCCCTTTTCTGCGTCCGGGAGGTACTCCTGTGCCGGCGCAGGCAGCGCCGCGCAGACCGTCCAGACGGCGAACGCCGCACAGCATAGCATCCGTTTCATAGCCGCTCATCCTTTTTGAGAGGGGACGTTGAAAGCCGTTATCGGTGAATCACGAAGGCCCCGCGGGTCTTCCTGCCGAGGCTCTCCGGAAGCTTTGACTCCACCACGAAGAAGTAGAGGCCCGACGTGGCCTCGCCGGTGAGGAAGCGGTCCTTCAGGAGCCAGATGGCCTCGCCGGACGTCGGGTTGTCGTGTTCGATCACCCCCACCCGGTCGCCCGACACCGAAAAGATCGAGATCGTGCATTTGCGGGGCACGCCCACAAACCGGAGCTTCAGGGTGCCCTGGTAGTTTCGCGGGTCATCGGCCAGGCTGAAGGGGTTGGGCACCACCAGCACCTCTCTCTCCAGCTTGTCGGTCGCTGGCCCGGCCGCCAGGGTCGGACTCAAAGGGACGATCATCCGCTGCTCGGGCGCCGACCACCCGCCCTCCACCCCTTTTGTGACGTGCTCCCGGACGACCGGAGGCAGGTCGGTCAGGGTCCTGGCCCCCTCTTTCCAGTCCGCGTGCGGCTTGGCCACGGCGCGCACGTTGTAGGTGAACTGGAACCCGGCCAGGGAGGTAATATCGTCGTAGGTATACTTACCTGCGCTGTAGCTCCAGCTCTTTCCGCTGGATTTGGCCGGGACCTCATCTAACAGCTCCCAGGGTCCATACTCCTGCCAGATCGACCGGTAGACCCGGTAGGCCACGACGTCCGGCTCCCCGTAGTCGGGGTTGACCGCCCTTTCGGCGGCATCCGTCCAGGTGAGCCGGACCTGCGCCTGCTCGTTGCCGCGCGCGACAAAATCGACGTCGGGCGGCGAGTCGGGGATGCGATACCCGCTGTCGTAGGCGAACTGCGCGTGCGACAGGTGCCTCAGCAGCGCCCCTTCGCCCTTGGCCAGCAGCGTCTTGCGGGCATTGTCGTCGATCTTCCCCACGCCCCACGCCCAGGCGGTGATGTCCCTGGCGTAGCCGGTCTTCGAGTTGACGTCGAACTCCGCGGCCGAGCCGAGCGCGTAGGCCATCACGATCTTGGCCTTCTGCCCCGGCGCCAGGTTGTAGGGGCCATAGATCTGGTCGTGCCAGACCATCATCTCCTGCGTCGGGTTGGCCATCGTTGGGGTCAGGAAGAAGTCGTACAGCTGGGCCGGGCTGAGCGCCCCCCGCGTGGGGTCGTTGATGTTGTTAGCCCCGAACACCTGGTACCAGTGCGACCGAACCGGGCTGTCCCCGATCGGGTCCACGTAGCTGGCTGCCCGGTCCGCGGCGTTGAAGACGTGGGTCGGCCCGGCGTTCCGGAACGCCAGGGGCGCCATCCCGACGTACTCCGGGGAGATGGGCGTGCCCTCCGGCCGGCGGTTGCTGCCCGGAAAGGTCCCCCCCGGGTTCTCAAAGTTTCTGAAGTAGGGGTCCCCCGTGTCCTCCTCGAAGCTGTTCGGCGAGTTTCCGTCGTACTGGTAGGTGAGATACTTTCCGCGGGCGTTCGGGTCTCCGTTGAAGTTGGGGGCTTCGCTGTATTTGTACCAGTCGTCCAGCCCGCCCGTGTTGGCGTAGGTGATCAACCCCCCCTCCTGGTTCCACCGGTAGGAGGCGCCCGCCGAGTTCACGTAGAAGGAGTTCATGAACGCGAAGTAGGTGTCGTTGAGGGCCTTGCCCCCCTGGTTGTGGAACTCCACCTCCAGGATGATGAAATCGTCAAAGTCCTGATGGCTCCACGACAGCGCCTTCCGCGTAACGACCAGGTCGTTCTTCGTGCGCCACTGCGTGATGTGGACCTCCTCGGCCGTGTTCTGGACCGGGGGGTAGCGACTGTAGTCGTAGTTGTGGATCTCATAGGGGGACGCCTTCGCCGGGTCGCCCGACTGGGGCGCTGCCCCGGCCCACCAGTTGGACGTGGCCGCGCCCGCCCCCACGCCCCGGGCAGGCACGACCGTGCGGATGCCCCATGTGGCCTCCGGGCCCTTCTGGATGTCGTAGATCATGGGGATCACGTCTTCGGTGGCCTTGCGCGGCCCCGTCACCGAGACCCACTTCTCCCCGCCCGCGTTCGTGAGGACCTGGATGCCCTCCCCGGCCGAATGCATGGCGGGCTCCGCCTTCTGCGGGCTCGACTGAAACCCTTTGTCCCCCCAGTACTCCACGAACTCCGACGTGCCCAGGAGCGCGTAGAGCGCATACAGGGAGCCCGGGTAGGTCATCCGCATCATATTCCGTGACGGGGTGACGTTGTAGTGCATGCTCGACGTCCCGGAGTTGGTGAACGAGATCCAGACGTTGGACCGCGTCATGTGGCGGGCCGTGCCGTAGACCACCTCTGCGGCCGCGGCGGGCAGGGCGCCGGCCAGCAGCAGCGCCAGCGCCAGCAGGCCCGGCCAGCGCCATCTTTTAAAGTGAGCTTCGAACATAAGAGGCTCCTTCCGATAGGAGTTGAGGGTCAAAACCTCACGCGCGCCCCGAGCACCACCGTGCGGGGACGGCCCAGGCCGCTGTTGTATCGGGTCAATTCGCTCACGTCGCCGTACCTCTCATACCGGGTGTCGCCCGGCGCAGGCAGCTGCAGCCCGTACTGCACGTAGTTGAACCCCACGCTCGCGTCGTCCTTCTCGTTCCAGAGGTTCCGGACCTCCACGAACGCCGTGGCCACGGCGGTCTTGCCGAGCCGGAAGTCCCTCTCCGCGTTCACGTCTGTCACCATGGAGATCGGCGCGCTCCGGCGCTGCGTGGGGCCCACCGGAGGCGTATAGCTCCAGGGGGTGCCGGTCTGGATGCGGTAGATCATCGTCGCCCGGAACCCGGCCAGGGGCCTGATGCGAAAATCGGGCGGGGCGGAGAAGAGGAACTGCGCGCTGCCGTAGTTGCGCCGGTCGATGCCGCCGCGCAGAACCGGAACATCATAGTAGCTGTCCGTAAAGGCGTAGAGCCCCGGCTCCAACTTCAGCGGCGCCTGGATGAACCCCGCGCTCTTGGGCTCTCCTATGCGGCTCAACCATCTCTTCACGATCTGGTTGGCGGCGGCCCCATACTTGCGGATCTCATCCTGGGTGGGCAGCCTGGGGGTCTCCTGCCCGGTGACCGGGTCCACGTTCACACCCACGAAGAACTTCCCGCTGGCCACATAGGACGAGTCGGGCACGATGAACCACTCCCACGACCGGAGGCCGGCCCACGTGCCTTTCGCCCACTGGATGTTGTAAGAGAGGTTGAACGAGGTCATCCGGCTGAACGCCTTCTTGAACGAGATCTCGAACCCGCGGGACGTCTCAAGGCCGCTGTTCCTGATCGCCTGGGAGTAAGACGCATTGTAGCCGAACACCGGCTCGTCAAGATACTGGCCCTGCCCTCCGCTGCGCAGGATACCCTCCTGGTCCTTGTAGAACGCGGTGAGGCTCGCGATGTAGTCCCCGGCGAAGTTCCAGTCGGTGCCGACCTCAAAGCTGGCCGTCCGCTCCGGCTTCATGTCCACGAACCCGAACTGCGCGGCCAGCGGGTAGACCAGCGAGTTGAACCGCTCCATCTCGTCGATCCGGCCGTTCTTGTTCAGGTCCCGGTCTGGACTGGAGGAGGCGAACTCGCGCTCATACAGCATCTGGACGTCGGGGAACTGCCGGAATACCCCGGTGAAGAACCGGATAGTGGAGCGGGCGGTGATCGGGTGGGAGACGCCGATCCGGGGGCTCCAGGCGGTCAGCGTCGGGGAGTCGACCATCGGCACGTTCCGGAACCGGGTCAGGGAGTTGTAGTGGTTGAACAGGACGAGCTCCGCGGCCCGGCCGCGAAGCTCTCCCGTGGAGGACGCCGCGAGCTCCTT
>CAYRZX010000201.1:0-12806 GCA_964428665.1 uncultured Gemmatimonas sp. | reverse complement strand
CTCTCGGCGTACCCGGTCACGCCGGAGGAGTACGTGGCCAAGATCGACTATCTGGCCGGGACGCAGGTGGGGGTCCTGCAGTGGTGCCTGGGGGCGGTGGTGGCGTTCTTCGACTCCAGGGTGGTCGAGAGCTGGGGGACGCGACAGATCGACTACGACTTCGAGCACGGGTTCACGCACTGGCTCCAGGCGTCCAACCTGCAGCATCTGATCCGGACGGGGAACGACCCGCTGCGCATCGTCGTGGAGCGAGGGCACGCCAGGGGGATGCAGGTCTGGGGGTCGCACCGGATGAACGACGCGCACCACACCTATCCGGGGGGGGAGGGGCTCCAGAGCCAGTTCTACATCGACCACCCGGAGCTGCGGCTGCCGACCGTGCCGGCCAATCAGACCCTGGCAGTTTATGACTGGTGCAGGCCGGCGGTGCTGGGGCAGAACCTGGCGTTCCTGACGGACGTGGCCGAGCGCTACGACGTGGACGGGATCGACCTGGACTTCAGCCGGGGGGGGATGCAGTTCTCGTCCGGGGACACGAAATACCGGCAGGAGGTGGTGGGCGGGCACGTGCGGAACCTCCGCCGGATGCTGGACCGGGTAGGGAAGAAGAAGGGGAGGCGCATCGGGCTGTCGGTCCAGTTCTACTGCTTCGACCCGATGAACCCTCAGACGTTCGACCGGACGCCGTGGAAGGGGAATATTCAGAGCATGTACGACGGGGGGGCGGATGTCCGGGGCTGGGCAAGGGAGGGGCTGATCGACATCCTGGTGGGGCAGTGCCGGAGCGCCTCGCTCTACGAGCTGGAGATGGGGGACTGGGTGAAGGCGGTGGAGGGGACGGACTGTCTGATGATGGCCGGGCCGGGGAAGCCGTCGCGGAAGAAGCTGGCGTGGGAGGGCCTGACGACGGCGGAGGAGCACCGGGCCGTCGCGCACCGGCTGTATGAGCAGGGCGCGGACGGGATCGCCTTTTACGACTACATGCACCACGGGCCGTTCGACCTGACGCCGTTCCGGGAGCTGAGCGACCCGGAGGGGCTGCGGACGAAGACCAAGACCTATCTCTATCAGCTCGACCTGCCGCGCGACGTGGGGGACCTGAGCGCCGGGGGGGGCGCGGAGGTGGAGGTGGACGTGGCCGACGACGTGGCCGGGGCGCAGCGGGAGGGGCACCGGGTCGCGGCCCGGCTGCGGCTGAACGTGTCGCACATCAACGCGCCGGGGGACGTGCGCTGCTTCTGGAACGGGACGGAGATGAGGTTGCAGCGGGAGGCGGGGATGGGGCACCGGGAGGGGAGGCTTTACAAGGGGGACACGCCGCAGTGGCACCTGGAGGCGTTCCCGGAGGCCGGGCTGATCCGGAAGGGGAGGAACCGGGTGCGGGTGGAGACGCTGGCGAGGTATCCGAGGCTGAAGGTGAGGTGCGAGCTGCGCCGGCTGGAGCTGCGGGTCGTCTACGACGAGGAGATGGGGTACGGGGATGTGGCGGGGTAGGGATGCGCGGTAGGGGCGCGATGAATCGCGCCCCTACCGCGCCCTACGATTCATCCATGCTCAGGACGGCCAGGAAGGCCTCCTGCGGGATCTCCACGTTGCCCACCTGCTTCATCCGCTTCTTCCCCTCCTTCTGTTTCTCCAGCAGTTTCCGCTTGCGGGTGATGTCGCCGCCGTAGCACTTGGCCGTGACGTTCTTGCGGAAGGGGCGGACGACCTCGCGGGAGATGATCTTGCTCCCGATGGCCCCCTGGATGATCACCTCGAAGAGTTGCTTGGGGATGAGGTCCTTCAGCTTCCGGCAGAGGGTTCGGCCCCAGTCGTAGGCCTTGTCGCGGTGGGCGATCACGGAGAGGGCGTCCAGGGGATCGCCGTTGATCAGGATGTCGAGCTTGACCAGGTCCGAGGGGCGGTGTTCTTTGTACTCATAGTCGAAGGAGGCGTAGCCCCGGCTGACGGACTTGAGGCGGTCGTAGAAGTCGATCACGATCTCGGCCAGGGGGAGTTCGTAGTGGAGGGCCACGCGAGTCGGGTCGAGGTACTCCGTGTTGACGTAGACGCCCCGCCGGTCCATGCAGAGCTTCATGATGTTGCCCACGTATTCGGAGGGGGCCAGGATTTTGGCCGTCAGGTAGGGCTCGGCGATCTCCTCGATCTTCGCCTGCGGGGGGAGCTGGGCGGGGTTGTCCACCTCCACCACCTCCCCGTCGGTCAGGAGCACCTGGTACTCCACGTTGGGCACGGTGTTGATGATCTCCATCTCGTACTCCCGCTCCAGGCGCTCCTGCACGATCTCCATGTGGAGCAGGCCCAGGAAGCCGCACCGGAACCCGAAGCCGAGGGCCGAGGAGGTCTCGGGCACGTAGGAGATGGAGGCGTCGTTCAGCTTCAGCCGGTCGAGGGCGTCGCGCAGCCTGCCGAAGTCGTCGGCGTTGACGGGGTAGAGGCCGCTGAAGACCATCGGCTTGACGACCTTGTAGCCGGGAAGAGGCCCGGCCGCGGGGCGGTCGGCGTCCATCACGGTGTCTCCGACCTGGGCCTTGGACAGCTCCTTGATGCCGCAGATGAGGTAGCCCGCCTCCCCGGCGGAGAGCCGGCCTTTCCGGACGCGCTCCAGGCGCAGGATGCCGACCTCCTCGGCCTCGTAGTCCTCTCCGCCGGCGAACAGCCGGACCTTTTTCCCCTCCTCCAGGACGCCGTCGAACACGCGGACGTAGACCACGGCCCCCCGGTAGCGGTCGAACACGGAGTCGAAGATCAGGGCGCGGAGGGGGTCGGCGGGGTTCCCCCCGGGCGGGGGGATGCGCTCGACGATGGCCCGCAGGACGTCTTCGGTGCCGATGCCGGCCTTGGCGCTGATCCTCAGGATCTCCTTTTCGTCCGCGCCGATCAGCTCGACGATCTGGCGGGCCACGCGCTCAAGTTGGGCGCTGGGGAGGTCGATCTTATTGATAACGGGGACGACCGTCAGGTCGTGCTCCAGGGCCATCAGGGCGTTGCTCACGGTCTGGGCCTCCACGCCCTGCGCGGCGTCCACGAGGAGGAGGGCCCCCTCGCAGGCGGCCAGGCTGCGGGAGACCTCGTAGGAGAAGTCGACGTGGCCGGGGGTGTCGATCAGGTTGAGGACGTAGGCCTGCCCGTCGGGGGCCCGGTACTCCATGCGGACGGCGTGGGACTTGATGGTGATGCCGCGCTCCCGCTCCAGGTCCATGTTGTCCAGGACCTGGTCCTGCATCTGCTGCGCCGACAGGGTTCGGGTGTGCTCCAGGAGCCGGTCCGCCAGGGTGGACTTGCCGTGGTCGATGTGGGCGATGATCGAGAAGTTGCGGATGAATTGAGGGTTCATGATTCCTTGTGAATTTGAGGTGAAGAGCGACCCAACCCCCTAACCCCCTTCCCCAAAGGGGAAGGGGGAACAGCCTGATCTTCTCCCCCTCTCCCTCTGGGGGAGGGGGACGGGGGGAGGGGTCTGTTTGAATATATCATAAACCTTGAAAATGGTCAAGGATAAGCATTTAAAATTGAGATTGACCAAACCGGGCGGTTGTCTTATTTTTCAAGTTGTCTCCGGGGGGCGCGAAACCCGAACATGATGGAGCGTTGGAGCAGATGGCAGAGGCTGAAGACGATTTTGTGAAGCGGGTGGAGTCTCTGGCGGAGCAGGACGGGCGCTACCGCAAGGAGGCCTTCCTGTTCCTCTACGCCGCCCTCGAATACACGGTGCGAAGGCTGGGCCGCGACAAGGCGAAGACGCAGGCGGAGCGCCACGTGACGGGGCAGGAGCTGTCGCGGGGGATCGGGGAGTTCGCCAGGGAGCAGTACGGGCCGATGGCGCGCTCGGTGCTGGAGCACTGGGGGGTCCGAAGGACGAGGGATTTCGGGGAGATGGTCTTTCTGCTCGTGAACGCCGGGATGATGAGCAAGACAGAGGAGGACCGGATCGAGGACTTCGCGGACGTCTACGACTTCGAGAAGGAGTTCGACTGGCGGAGGCGGGACAGGCAGAAGATCGACCTGAAGAAGATCAAGAATATGTAACCGCGAGGTTTTATGAAGCCCGGCATCGTGGTCCTCGACTTCGGCGGGCAGTACGCCCATCTGATCGCCAACCGCGTCCGGCGGCTGCGGGTCTACTCGGAGATCAGGCCCCCGGACGTGGACGCGAGGGAGCTGGAGGGGGCGTGCGGGGTGATCCTGTCGGGCGGCCCGGCGAGCGTGTACGACCCGGATGCGCCGGCGTTCAACGCGGAGACGCTGCGGCTGGGCCTGCCGGTGCTGGGCCTCTGCTACGGGCATCAGCTCCTCTGCCAGCAGCTGGGAGGGGAGGTGGCGCCCGGCGCGACGAAGGAGTTCGGGTCGGCGGTCCTGACGGTGCGGTCCCGGTCCGGGGTGCTAAAGGGGCTGGCCGGGCAGGAGACGGTCTGGATGAGCCACGGGGACGCGGTCCGGCGTCTGCCCGACGGGTTCGAGGTCCTGGGGAGCACGCCCGACTGCCCGACGGCAGCGGTGGGGGACAAGGCCCGCCGAATATATGGCCTGCAGTTCCACCCGGAGGTGGCCCACACGCCGTCGGGGATGCGGATTCTGGACAATTTTCTGACGCTGTGCGGGTGTCCGCGCGCCTGGACGATGGAGAACTACGCCCGGACGGCGATGGAGGAGGTCCGGGCGCAGGTGGGGGGCCGGAATGTCTTCCTGCTCGTCAGCGGGGGGGTGGACTCGGCGGTGGCGTTCGTGTTGCTGAACCGGGCCATAGGGGAGGACCGGGTGATGGGCCTGCACATCGACAACGGGTTCATGCGGAAAGGGGAGACGGCGCTGGTGCGGGCGGCCCTGCTCGAACAGGGGTTCCGCAACCTCCGCGTGGTGGACGCGTCGGAGGCATTCCTGCTGGACACGGAAGGGCTGGCCGACCCGGAGGCCAAGCGGAAGGCCATCGGGGCGACGTTTCTCCGGGTGAAGGACCGGGTCCTGACGGACCTGCGCCTGGACCCGGAGGCCTATTTGCTGGGGCAGGGGACGCTCTACCCGGACACGATCGAGTCGGGGGGGACGCGGCACGCGTCAGTGATCAAGACTCACCACAACCGGATCGACCTGATCGAGGCGCTGATCGCCGAGGGGAAGGTGGTGGAGCCGCTGGCGCAGCTCTACAAGGACGAGGTGCGGGAGCTGGGGGAGGCGCTGGGGCTGCCGGGGCGTCTCGTGCGCCGGCATCCGTTCCCCGGGCCGGGGCTGGCCGTGCGGGCGCTGTGCGCGCGGGGGGACGAGCGGTTCGAGGATATTGAGGACGCGCAGGGGCGGGTGGAGGAGATCGCGGCAGGGTATGGGCTGAAGGCCCGTGTTCTGCCCCTGCGGAGCGTGGGGGTGCAGGGGGACTTCCGGACCTACGCGCACCCGGCGGCGCTGTGGGGGGAGGCCGGGTGGGGAGAGCTGGAGCAGGTCTCCACGGAGATCACGAACCGCGTCCGGGCGGTCAACCGGGTGGTCTATCTGGTCGCGCCGGGCGACCTTCCGGCCCTGAGGCCGAAGCGGGCGTTCCTGAGCCGGGCGAGGCTGGACCTGCTGCGGGAGGCGGACGAGGTCGCGATGAGGGCCCTGGAGGCGCACGGGCTGATGGACGCGGTGTCTCAGATGCCCACGGTGCTGGTCCCGCTGTCGTCGGACGGGCAGAAGGAGGCGGTCGTCCTGAGGCCGGTCTGCACGCCGGATTTCATGACCGCGCGGTTTGCGGAGCTGCCGCGGCCGGTGGTGGACGAGGTCGCGGGCCGCATCCTGGCGCTGGGCGGGGTGGACGCGGTGCTCTACGACGTGACGCACAAGCCGCCGGGGACGATTGAGTGGGAATGAAACGTGAAACGTGAAACGGCAAACGGCAAACGTGAAAGCACGTTTTTTTACGTCTGCCGTCTGCCGTCTGCCGTCTGCCGTCTGCCGTGATTTTATGAAAAGGTTTTACCTCATCCTTCTATCGCTGGCCCTGTCTGCCGCGCCCGCCCTTTCCCAGGGCGACGTCTGGACGCTGATCCCGAACACGACGGGTACGCCCAGCAGGCCGGTGAACGCCATTCTCCCGGACCCGAGGGCCCCGGACACCCTCTACGTGGGGACGGACACGGGCATCCTGAAGGTGAGGGCCTCGACGGGGGACACCTCGGCGGCGGGGTTCGGGACGCGCCTGCCGGGGCAGGGGGTCTTCGTCCTGGTCGCCCATCCGCGCAATCCGTCCATTCTCTACGCGGGCACCTTCGGGGACGGCGTCTACAGGACGACGGACGGGGCGACGTGGGCCAAGCTGCCGGGCCAGCCGGCGGCCATGAACACGATCCACGCCCTTGCCGTGGACCCGCGAGACACGACGATCCTCTACGCCGGGACGCTGGCGTCGGGCCTGTTCAGGAGCACCAGCAGCGGGGCGTCCTGGTCGGCCTTCAACCGGCGAGACTCCACGTACACGGGGGGCGTCCCCGACAGTCTGTCGAATGTCTACTTTATCCTGCCCCATCCGAGCAGCCCCGACACGATCGTCTTCGCGGGGACGCTGACGAACGGGGTCTTCCGGAACCGGGGGGGGAAGGCCGGCTGGATTCCGGCGTCGAACGGCCTCCCGACGGGCCTGAGCGCGACGCTGCGCGGTCTGCTGTCCAACCCGGCGGATGGGAACGTGCTCTATGCGGGGGTGGCGGCCAAGGGGTTCTACAAGACGACGGACGGGGGGACGAGCTGGGTCAAGAAACGGGGGGGCATCTCCGACACGACGGACGTGCAGTCGCTGGCGCAGGCCCCGTCCTTCCCGACCTTCCTCTACGCGGGGACCTTCTCGCAGGCGATGTTCCGGAGCGGGGCAGGGGCGGAGATCTGGGACCCCATCGCCTCGCTGCCGGCGGGGCAGTCGGCGCGGGCCGTGGCCGTGGACCCGCTCCGCGTGAACCGCACCTACGCCGGGACGTTCAACGGCGTGTACCGGCTCGACGTGACCAGCGTGCCGCAGGTCACCTACGCCGTGGGGGGCGGCCCGGTGGCCGCGGTCGCGGCCAACCTGGACACCCTGGCGCTCGTGGACCTGGCCGTGGCCAACAGCGCGGACAACACGGTCTCGGTCCTGCTCAACCGGGTCGGGGGGATCCTGTCCCGGAGGGACATCCCGGTGGGGGGCGACCCCCGGTCCCTCGCCGTGGCGGACGTGGACGGGGACGGGAAGCGGGACCTGATCGTGGGCGCCCGCGCCGGGAAGGGTGTGACGATTCTGAGGAACGACGGGTTGGGGGGGTTCACCTTCTTCCTGGACCTGTTCGCGGGGCGCGCGGTGGAGGCCGTGGCCGCCGCGGACTTCGACGGGGACGGGGATGTGGACCTGGTGACGGCCAACGGGTCCGAGAACACGATCTCCGTCTTTCTGAACGGGGGTCGGGGCACGTTCTTCCCCGCGCGCGAGCAGGCGCTGCGGGTGGGGCCGAGGTCGATCGGCCTGGCGGATTTCAACCGGGATGGCCGGCCCGACCTGGCCGTGGCAGACCCGGCGGGGGACGCGGTCTCCATCCTGATCAACCGGGGGGAGGGGCTCTTCTTCCCGGACTTCCCCGTGTCCGTGCCCGGCGGTCCGACCTCGGCGGTGGCCGGAGATTTCAACCTGGACGGGGCCAACGACTTCGTCGTGGCCGCGCCGGGGAGGAGCGCCGTGGCCCTGGTGTACGGGAACGGGGATGGGACGTTCCAGCCGCCCGTTTTCAGCGTCTTTCCGGAGCCTCCCGCCGCCCTCTCTATGGCGGACCTGGATGGGGATCGCTATCCTGACCTCGTCGTGGGGTTCAGGACGGCGGTCACGTCCCTTCTGAACGACGGGAGCGGGAGGCTCGCGGGGGGCTCTGTGTTCGGGACGATCTCCGGGATCAGCGCCGTGGCCGCAGCCGACTACGACGGGGACGGCAGGCCCGACGCGGTCGCCCTGTCCTCCGAGGCCGGGGCCGTGGTCCTCTACCGGAACGCCCTCCCGGTGTCCATCAAGCGGCCTGCGCCGCCCCGCAGCCTGAGGGCGGCGGACACCCCGGCGGACCTCGGGGGGCGGGTGACGCTGACGTGGCAGCAGCCCCGCGCAGACGAGGAGACGGGCCGGGTCGTGGCCTACGACATCTTCCGGTCGGGGGCGCGGGACGGGGCCTACGCGCGCATCGCCAGCGTGGGCGTCTCCGCGCCGTTTCTCAGCCGGGACTCCACGCTCATCACGCGCGTCACCGTGGACAGCACGGCCACCGTGGGCGTCCCGCTCTTCTATTACATGACGGCGAAGGACGCCTTCGGGGCGGCGTCCGTGCCGTCCGCCGTGGTCACGGCGACCTCCGTGGCGCAGCCGGTCTTCAACTTCGACTTCTCCAACACGGGTCTCTACAGCGTCGGGGACACGGTGACGGTCCGGGTCTCCCTCAACCCGCTCGGCTACCGGCTGAGGGGTCTCTCCCTGTTCCTGGACTATCACCCCAGGGCGCTCGCGCTCGTGGACGCGGAGGCAGGGCCAGGGGTCCAGCCGTTTGCCCTCAATCCCGCCCTGCCGCCGGGGTACGATGTGCTGGAGAACCGGCTCGCGGGGGAGGGTAAGATCAATCTCTCCGTGGGGTCTCTCACCTCGGACCAGGGCCTTGCCCTGGAGATAGGGACCCTTCGATTTGTGGCGCTGCGAGACACGGTGGCGGCGCTGGGCATCTCCGGCGACGCCGCAGGCAACCGGCGGACGGCGTTGATCGATGCGTCCGACGGTTCGGCGCTCTCCCCCAACCTCCCGCCCCAGCCCGCCTCGGTGGTCATCCGGAACTACCGCGTCAACGGGGCGATCCGCTTCCAGGGGCGGTCCGCCAACCTCGACCTTTCGGCGCAGGTCGACCTTCGCCAGCCGAACGGGCTCCCGCTGTCCGCGCCCTACGCCCCGGCGAACGACCAGGACAAGAACCGGGACGGGGTGCAGCTCACGCTCGACCGGGGTGGCGGGTTCTCGCTCATCCAGGTGCCGGCGGGGCGCTATGCCGTGTTCGCGAAGGCGTTCCACTATTTAAGGGGGCGGGTGACGGGGGATTCCGTCACTGTGGGGCCGGGGTCGCCGGCCGCGCCGCTGGCGTTCCGGTGGGTCTCGGCGGGGGGCGCGGCTTACACCGAGTTGCGGGGGGGGGACGCCAACAACGACAACAACGTCAATCTGACCGACTTCGGCCTCCTGGCGAGGCACTTCGGGGCGTTCAATGTGGCCGATTCGCAGAACCCGGCGTGGGTCGCGGACTTCAACGGGGACGGGAGGGTCAATCTGGATGATTTCAGCCTGCTCTCTTCCAACTTCGGGGAGCAGGGGTTCGGGCAGGGCATCTCGGCCAAACCGGCCCCTCCGGCGGCCCGTCTGAATGTGGTCCGGTCCTCGGATGGGGATGAAGAGGCGTTTCGCATCTTCGTGGAGGGGGCGCCGCATCGGATGGGCAATCCGTTGCAGGTGTCGGGGTTTTCCGCAGACCTCGTGTACAGCGCCGAAGGGGGGGCTGCGACCTGGAGTGATTTCCTGTCGGACGCCCTTCTGACGGAGGGGGAGGCGGCGCGGGCGCAGGGCGTCCACATGTGGTGGATCGTCCGGCCGCTGGGCCGGGGTCTGCGGATCGCGGGTTATGTGAAGGGAGATCCCATCCAGGCGGAGGGGGCTGCGGAGGTGGCCCTGCTGCGCGTGGGACGGCGGAGGGGTCTGCCTGCCGTGCAGAATGTGTGGGTGGCGGATGGGGACGGAGTGACGCTCCCGGCCCTGGCGGAGGCGGTGGATGCCCCGCCCAGGCGGCCGGCCCTGTTCCAGAACGTGCCGAACCCGTTCAACCCGGCCACGGAGATCGCCTATGACGTGCCGGAGGGGGAGGGTGTTGAGGCGCGGGTGACCCTTCGCATCTACAACCTGACCGGGCAGGTCGTCCGGAGGCTGTTGGACGCGCCGCACGCGCCGGGGCGGTATCGCGTGACCTGGGACGGACGGGACGACCTCGGGCACCCGGTGGCGTCGGGCGTCTATTTCTACGAGATGGAGGTCGGGGCATTCCGGGATGCGAAGCGGATGCTGCTGCTGCGATGAGGATGCGTTTTTTGCGGAGACACACAGGGTTTTTGGTAGACGGTAGAGACGCCCCGATGGGGCGTCTCTGTTTTCCCCCCTCCTCGACGCGGGGAGGGGTCTGTTCTGTCTTGCTGGCTCTCCTCCTCCTCGTCCTTCCTGACGCTGGCGCGCAGCCGAGGCCGCCCATCCGGTTGGAGGTGGGCCCGGCGCAGATCGCGCTGCTCGACCGGTCGCGCGGGGACACGCTGCGCTACGCCCTGGCCGGAGACACGCTCGTTGTGGACGTCCTGGTCAACGGCGGCAGGGGGCAGGCGCTGACGGGCGTGGAGTTCTATTTGCGGTTCGACGCGGGGTTTCTGACGCCGGTGGACGCGGACACGGAGGCGTCGGGCGTTCAGCCGGTCCGGCCGGGGGGGCTGATTCGCGGGGCGCAGGTGATCACCAACGCCTTCAATGTGGAGGACTCCAACCGCTACAGGGGCATCCACTACGCGGAGGGGCTGCTCTCCGGCACGACGACGGCGGACTCGGGCCGGGTGGGGTCCGTGACTTTTCGGATGCTGAAATCCATCCCGCCGGGCGGGGACGTGACGGTCGCCGTGGAGGGGGACACGGTCATTTTCCGGTCCTCCTACCAGGTCCATACCGCGATCGGGCGGACGTTTCCGCTGCGCCCCCGGAATGTCCTCCACCTCACGGCGCTGCCGCCGGTCCTGAGGCTGCCCGCCTCCCTGACGGTGCGGGCGGACTCCTCGCTCACGCTGGACCTGAACCCCCTGGCCACGGACGCGGAGTTCGGAGGCCGGCAGGTCCGGTGGGCGGTCTCTGTTAGAGATTCGGGGGTGGTCGTGACGGTGAACGACGAGGCGCGGACGGCCCGGATCGCGCCGCGCCGGACGTTCGCCGGGTCCACGGTCCTGACATTCGTCGTCACGAACCCCGCCGGGGCCTCGGCGAAGGGGGACGTGACGCTTCAGGTCATCCCGCCCAACCGTCCCCCGGTGATCTCCCCCCAGTTCCCTGCTGAGGTCCGGCTGACGAACGGGAGGTCGGAGCCGATCAGCCTTTTGCTCTACGTGACGGACCCGGAGGTCACGACCTTCCTGCTGCGGTGGACCTTCACCGGCCAGCAGGCCGTGACGCCGGGGGTGGACATCAACAACATCCTGACGATCACCGCGCCCGCGTCGTGGGCCGGGCAGGAGCGGGTGACGCTGACCGCGCGGGACCCGGAGGGGGCCTCGGCGTCCGTCATCTTCACGGTGATCGGCGCCGGGCTGCCGGGCGACTTCGATGGGAATGGGGCGGTGAACTTCGACGACTTCTTCGCCTTCGCAGGGGCGTTCGGGACAGGCCAGGGCGGGCCGGGGTTCGATGCGAAGTTCGACATGGACCGGAGCGGGCGGGTGGATTTGGACGACTTCTTTTTGTTTGCGGAGGTGTTTGGCCGGACCAGATAAGGAGTGATTACAACACCGCGTTCTTTGCTCTGTTGGTCCAAGTGAGTATATTTCTCTTGACCTTAGAGGTTTATTATTTCATTATCTATATTTTCCTGGTGTCCTATTTCCGCTGAAAAACACCAGATTAGGAGTTGGTCATGAAGGCATACGGGAAGCAGGGAATTTCTCTTGAGGAAGTGCAACGCAATGCGCCGCTTTTTGAGCGCATCATCAAAGAGACAGTGGATGGAAAGTCTGGTAGAATCAAGTATACTGACCACCCAAGGGCTCTCTTGCAGATGGATATTGTGCTTCCATCGTCCAAAACCCCAAAGACTGCCATTTCCGTTACCCATTCCAACCCCGACACTCCAGGCCATAGTAACGAGAACAAGTTTCAACTCAAGCTAGGGGAGATATACCTTCTGAAGACCTATCATGAGGACCTTCGATGTCTCATCACGATAGGCGGTTCAGAAAAAGCCTGGTTGCCCTATGTGTTGCCAGCTTTTAAACAATTCTACGATGGATTTTTGATATGGGAGGAAGGAAAAGAACGGGAATTGCGAGAGATGCTATCGTGCGGCCTACGGAATGAGGAGTTCTGGGAGGCTGAAAGGCAAAGAAGGAGAGAGATTGTTTTATCCAAAGATCCCCAATGTGCGCCCATTTCCTCACTGAGAAATGACTTCTTGATGCACGTCATACCATCAGGGTTCAGAAAATCTCACCCGGAAGAAATCCCCAATGAATTGCTCCGAAGCATGGCGCTGAAGTCTTACGAAGCGTATATTCGCACCCGTGGAGAATCAGGAAAGTTTTGGATTCACCTAATAAATGCCAATCTTAGTGGGGTCCAGCAAGAGCGTAATTTTTTCAATCCCACTGAGACAACAGTTGAGATCCTTTTGGACCGTGCGAGATTTCGTTATGAGGGACAGCTTGGGTTTGATATGGAGTTGGCCAACCTTTTGCACGATTTTGGGATGATAGAAACCAGTGTTGGTGAAGATTTTGTTCTCTACTCAAGAAAGGAAAATAAGCCGGTCTATATCCAGTGCAAAAGTTCAGGAGGAGGACCCAAACAGCATGCAAAAAATATAGGTAATCGCTCCAAAGAACAGATTGGCCGATCTATGCTTTACAGATGCCGATATCTGAATGACAAAATTGTTTCTATCCCCCAGAATTTTATTTGGATCGGGGTGCTCGACGGTAATTGGCGAATGCCGAACAACTATCCTTTAAAGCATATCCACTTTCTTGAAATAGCCGGGTACACGAAACACTTTGCAGCAGAT
>CAYRZX010000200.1:9972-12850 GCA_964428665.1 uncultured Gemmatimonas sp. | reverse complement strand
CTTGAGATTTTCAAAGACTCGGTCTTCCGCAGGCGCACGAGTTCCCCGGCCTCGAAGATCGCCTCCAGGGTGACGTATCGCGCCTTGAGGCGGATGTCGTGGGCCAGGGTAATGAGGTCCCGCATGGGGTCGTTCGCCGGAAGGTCCCGGTCATCAATTTGAATACGGAGCATGCGCCCTCCCTATGATCTGCGCGCCATCTCCCAGTGATACATCTGGATAAGCCTTTTCAGATTTCGCTCAAAGATCCGACTACACCGCTTTGCAGTTGCCCCCGGCTTCGGCAGATGCTTCGGGCAGATGTAGCGCGAGAACTCGGAGGGCAAGCCGTGATCCAGGATGACCCGTTCCCATCCGGACTCCACGCCGGGATCGGATTCCTGGACGGCCCCGCAGAAGGCGCAGATCATCTCCTCGCCCTGAAAACTGATCGGAACATGTATATTCATCTGAGCTCCATCTCAAGCTGGCCGAGCAGGGCCTCCAGCTTGCTCGTGCGCTTGAAGACCGAGGCGTGCTTCAGGATCGACAGCGCCAGGCCCACCAGCCAGCGATAGCACTCATTCACCTCCTGCGCACCCCAGGGCCGATAGTAGCCGTAGGGCGGGCCGCAGGTGGACGCGATGGGCAGGCGGTGGAGTTCGATGAGGTGTTTGATCAGGTCGCGCACATAGCGGCTCCTGGCTGCCGGGGTGTTGTCCGCCCCGATCCCGGCGGCCTCGGCGATGTCGATGGCCCGCAGGGCGTTCTCCCGGCCCCATCGGTCCCGAATCTGCCGCCAGACACGGACCTCCTCGTCGGTCCACTCAGACTCCGGCCAGTGTTCCAGCAGGCTGTTGTTCGCGCTGGTCTCCGGCATTTTCTGCCTTTCCCTTCTTGCGCCGCAGGATCGCGCTCAGGCCCTCGATGATCGCCCGGCCGTGGCGGATCGTCTGCGGCCACGGATGGCGGCATTGACGCCGACTGAATTGCTGTTGCTTCTCCGGGTCGGTCCAGCCCAGGTCGTGAAAGAGGTGCTGGATCTTCGCCATCATGGCCTGGGAGATCGGGGCGTCCATGTCCGCCCGCCTGCGCCGCTCCTGGATATGGCGCGTCCTGCCGTTGGGCTGGTAGCGGTTATAGCCGCCGGTCGGCATCCATCCCAGGTCGTAGTATGCTTGCATGACGGCCTCCACACCTTTCTGATCCAGGTCCACCGAAGAGCGCACTCCGCCGCACGCCTGGAGGATGTCGCGGTAGGCGTCATCATCCAGGCCCAGGGCAGCCTTGCCCATGTGGAGGAGTTTCTTCTGGTAGTTCGTGGCCTTGGTGGTTTGGGCGATCATGTTTCGTCTCGTATTTTATCCGGGCCGGATCTGTCCCGGCCTGGCCTGAGTGATCCTATTGTTTTTTACGGAAGTGCCCGATCACGGAGCTTGGCGCTGTTTAACGGACCTCTCAGGCATCTCACGTTTCCCCCCGACCCAGCCCACCTTCTTGCAACTGGCCAGCACCACTCACGCCAGCCGGCCCGCCTCGGTCCAACGGGGTTTCCTCCGCGTCTACCCCGGCGATACCCATCGTTTTAACCCGCAGTTGCGGACAGATCGCCTGCGGGTGGCCTTCCTGTCGGGTAGCCCCTCATTTGTCGAATGTCGCCAATGTCCTGAAAGCCCTGAAAATCCTGGCCCTCCCAGGATTTTCACAACACCGCTTGCGACCTTCCAGGAGGACGCCGATGTGCTGCCGGGGGTGGATGTAGCAGGGGACCTTCCACCCGCCGCGCTCCTCCAGGCAGAAGGTGTGCGTGCGCACGACGCCGCCCTGACAGCGATGAATGTGGTCGATCTCCGCCTCGTTCATCTCCATACAAAATTGCCAGAGCGCGATGGGGACCCCTACCAGCTCTGCCTGCGCCAGCTTCGCGTAGTGGCCCCGCTCGATCAGGGTCTTCGGCGCGAACATCTGCCAGACGGTGTAGGCGCAGACGGGCCGGCCCTTCCGGTCCTCCTGGCCGGTCTTCACGCCGTAGAGATAGGCGACCCAGGCGCCCTCGCCGCGCGGGTCCTGTCCGAGGGTGTTTGCGGTAGGCGTCCAGAGCATGGAGTGTCCTTTGGAAAACGCAGAAGGTCCTGCATCCCGCCCACAATACGGTTATGACGAGCAGCTTCAAGGGATTGGGTTCCGGAGACTGAAGGTGGCGCCTCAATGCCTGGATTTTTCGTTTCCAGGGATGCGGGCTTGAAGGGTTTTCAAGGTCGTCCAGCATCTCCAGCGCCCACTCAATCGCAACAGCCGTTTTCTTCTTTGGCATCTCATTTCCCCAGGATTATCGCCGCATCCCGCAGGGCCACCCGGCGCGCGGAGTCGGGGATCGTCACGGCCAACCTCCTGGCCTTCTCCTCCAGCACCCGCAGTTCCTCAATGGGGTCGGCCTGGGGTGGCGGCAAGGAGATCGGCTGCCGGTGCATCAGGTAGATGGCTTCCATGGAGAGGATCGGGGGCTGGGATATTGGTTGCTCCCGGTGATCCAGGCGGTCTGCAAAATAGGGAATGCCCAGGCCGATGGACCCGAAGAGCAACGCGAACCAGATGATTTTTTCCAGCTTGGCTTTCATTTTCCGCCCAGGATCAGGATGAGCAACGGCACCAGGATCAGGGGAACAACGAATAGGGCCAGCAGGGCCACCCTTATCAGTCTCCGGGTTCCCATAAGTCCTGCTTGAGGCCGTGTAGCCAGGCCCGCATACGCTGCGATAGCCGGGCTTGGGGCACATCTTTTATGGATGCCAGGAACCGGGCCGACCGATCCCAGTAATCACCGGGGTTCCGGTCATCGCCCCGCTCCAGGCAGCGCGAACGGCAGCGGGCTATGAGCTGCTCAATGCTTGGCATTTCA
>CAYRZX010000200.1:0-9872 GCA_964428665.1 uncultured Gemmatimonas sp. | reverse complement strand
CGCCGACCAGAAAACCGTTCATCCACGGGTCTGTGACCAGGTCCAGGCCGATCTTCACGAACAGGAAGGCCGTCCCGGCCATCACGATGTAGAAGAAACGCTTCATGATCGGGTCCAGCGGGGTGGGTTCGATGAAGTCCCCCAGACTAAACCTCCTCATAGTCGCCCCACTTCCCCCGCGCCAGATCCGTCGCGATCCCGAGACCCTGCCCACGTAAGACCTGAATTTCGGCAGACCTCGGACTCATTGCAGCAGCACAGGACCCGCTTGATGGGGGATTGCGACCGTCGATTCCCAGGAGCGTGCCCTGCCAGTGGTGGGGCCAGATGTGCCGGCACAGGTCCGCCCGGAGCGGATCGTGCCGGGCGCACTGGTCGCAGTCCTGGCCCAGCTCGTTGAGTTGCATCCCGGCCGGGACCGGGCAGGCCAGGACGATGTCGCGGACCAGCTCGTCCTCCGTGCAGTCCAGGCGCTCCACACGGGAGACCAGCCATTCCTCCTGGTCTATGGCCGCAGCGCCCACTACGGCCTTGAGCAGGGGTTTGGACATGGACCCCGGATCAGACGCCTCCACGCGCAGAACCTCGGCCTCGACGCTCGTCAGCCGGCTCTCGTCCAGGATCATCTCGATCTTCACCATAACCATCTCCTTTCAGAAGGCTTGCCCTGAGCCTGTCGAAGGGCTGTGGGCCGGGTCATCACAGGCGGCGACAAGCCGCACTGAATTCGCCTGGGGCGCTTTGCGTCGGGAGGGATTGACGAACGCCCGGCCCGCTCGCCGGCTCACGGCCCATTTCATTTTAAGCCCGCCCCCCGATGAATCCCGGCTCGCGCCGGGGCGCGGAAGAGGGCGGGGAAAAGGAGTCTCCGCGCCATCATTTTTAGGGGCGCGGCCACGGCTACCCGGACCAGGCTAACCACTCCCCATGGAACTCGCCCGGCCCGCTTTTCCGACTGCGAAGTTGACGATCTCCCCTTGAAAGTTCGCCGACCGTTGCAGCAGCCGGATCCCCACCGTGGCCGCTCTCCCATCAGTTCTTTGCCCTGAACATCAACAGGTTTCCGGCCTCCCGGATCATCTCCCTGGAGACCCGCTGGTGGGTCGTGTTCATGGTCCGCTTGAGGTGGCAGAGCACCTGGACCAGGTCCCGCAATCGCCCGCCCATCTGGTCGTTCGCGATGACAACGAACATCTCCATCTCCATGTCAGAGGCATCCGGCAGAACACTCTTGACGATCCTGGTGACATCCGCCCGTTCCACCTCTCCACTCAGGACCGTACACTTGGAGACGCGGGAGAACAGATGGGAATAGAGGCCCCGTTCCCGACCGATCATCGTGTCATACAACCTCTGCATGCCGCAGAGGACAAGGCCCATCCTGGCCCGATCCTGGATGCAGCGCAGGGTCTCCAGGGCCGGGTACTTGAGGAATTCCGCGTTGTCCACGATGATCAACCGGCCCGTGCCGGTCAGAGACTCCATCACCCGATCGGCGATCTGCCACGTGGACCCCTTCGACGGCGCCCCCATTCCGGCGCAGATGCCAGACAGGATGGCCCTGGCGTCCCAGTTCGGGTTGGCTGTGAGCAGGATGGCATCCCCCACCTGTCTCACGTAGCGGTCAATGGTGGCGGACTTGCCCACGCCGGGAGGTCCCACGACCACGCAGATGACCCGCTCCACGTGGGCCAGGCGCAGGACGGTCGTGATCTCTTCCGAGATCGCGGTCGGCGCAAACGGGGGCGGCCTGGGGGCCATAAACCGCTCGGCCTCCCTGTCCGCCCAGGTCTTGAGCTTCTTCTGGACGGCGTCGATGTCGCCCTTATAGACGACATTCTCAGGCGTGGACTTGAGGTACTGAGAGATGGTCGCGGTGGACAGACCCGCCCCCCGAGAGACAGCGGTTTGGGAGTAGGTTCCCAGCTCCATTGTCCGCTTCACTGCCTGCTGTACCACGGGATCAAGACTCATCGTGATCTCCTTTCTCCTTGAGAAGTGCTTCCGCCTGGTCGAGGAGCTCCAGGGTGGTGCGTCCTCCCCGGCTCGAAAAACTGATTTTGGAGGGCTGCTTGTTGCCTTGCATGCTCTCCGCCATGTGGTCCATCTGGCCGATCATACGCATCGGCTCGCCCCCCGCCACGGCCCGCAGGGGCATCTCCTCGGCCTCCGGCTGCCGCTTCACGGTCTTGACCGCCTCGATGATGCCGCTGGCGATGCGGGCCTCTTCCACGTAGCCCTTCACGGCCTTCCGAGCGGCCTTCCGGCGCGAGGCGGCGGCCTGGTATTCGGCCTCGGTGGTCTCCCCCATTTGCGACAGTGGGATGTTGTTGGCCGCGCAGATGTAGTCGCCCCCCAGGGTGAAGCAGTAGACCTTCGACACGTCGGCCGGGTCCCACCTAACCTGGATCTTCTGGTTCACGTGCAGGCCCAGGGCGTCGTTCCAGAAGGAGAGATTCTGGCCCAGGGGCCGGACGCCGTCCCGGTGAACCGTGAGGGGCTTCGACTTCATCAGCAGGAGCCAGAACGCCTTCCGGTCGATCTCCACAGGTTGGATTCCTGCGGCCGCGCGGGCCTCGGCAGGCGTGCATCCGATGCCGGAGTGCTCGTGGTGGTGGTGGTCGCTCAGCCAGGCCGGGAACTGCGAGATGAGCTCCGGCAGGGTGAGGAGTTCCTGCCGGAGGATCTCGCCGCCTAACTTCTCCGGGCGGCGCTGCTCGGAGTTGCCGGTCCAGCCGGGGAGCCGGCGCTCCTCGCGGAAGGGGATCCACCGGAAGTTTGGTTCGATGGGCTTGGACTGTGGGCTGTAGGGCAGGGCGTGTACGGGCGTGATGCCTAAGTGGTGGAGCACGCCCTTGACCTCCTCGCTGGCCTCGACCCGGCCCAGGTCCTGCCACTTCCAGGTCTTGCCGTGCAGGTAGGCGGACCGGTAATCCTTCCCGTCATCCATGTAGAGGTTGCGGGGCAGGAAGCCCCGGACGTGGTCCTCAGTGGTCTCCTGTGCGATGGCGTTCTTGAGGGCCAGGGAGATGGAGGTGGAGTTGGGGATCTGGCCGATAGACCAGCCGACGAAATACCGGGAGCGCAGGTCCATGATGGCCGTCAGCCAGGGGCGAAACATCCGCTCGTGGCGCTCGTCCTCGTAAACCAGGAGGTCGAATTGCCGGTGGTCGATGCACCACCAGGCGTCCACCGGCAGGGAGTTCAGGTCGCGCCGGGTGACGGGGCCGAACTTGCGCTTGTAGGCGTCCGCGCCCTCGCGGGAAAGGCAGAGCACGGACGGAGGGATGGACTGGATGGTGCGTCGGACTGTGGAGACCGAAGGGCAGTACTGGCCGGTGGCCTGACAGAAGTTGGACAGCTCTTCGTAGATGTGCTGCGCGAAGGGCTGTTCTTCCCGGCAGTAGCGCGACACGACCAGGCACTTCATCTGCCCGGTCAGCGCCAGGCTGCGGTTTCGGTTCTTGTGCGCGCGGGGGAGGAGGAAGTTGAGCCTCTCGCGCTCCGGCGCGGCTTTATAGGCGCGGAGATAGGAGTAAAGCGTGCTCCGGCTGACGCCCCGCTCCGCGCAGAAGAGAGAGACCGCCTCCGTGGCGGGCGTTCCGGGGGGCAGGCCGGCCCGGAACGCCCGCCACCACTGGAGGATCTCCGCCCGCCGGACGGCCTCGGCGAGCTTCCAACTGGGAACCTCCGCGATAGAGACGGCAGGAGGGGCGGGGTCGGGAGGCGCAGGAGGGGCGGGCGCCGGGCGCGAGGCCCACCAGGATGCCTGCGCGTGCGCCGGGAGGCTGGAGAGGGCGATCTGGAGGACCTTGCCGCCAAGACCACCACCACGCTGGCCATCCGCAAGGCGCGTGACATAGCGACCCCTTCGCGCACTTTTTTGAACTGCCCATTTGCTGATCCCAAGCAGGGCCGCACACTCGAAGACGGAGAGCCAGACCTCCACAGCGGGAGGGCTATGTGGGGCTATGGCGCTCACGAGACGACGGTTCGAGTCTCGTGGTGGGCGATGAGGATTTTTCCCTGGCGGGCCTTCTGGACTGCGGCTAAGCCCTCGCTGACCTGGCGGGCCAGCTCGGCGTAGGCCGCTTCGATGTCGTCCAGCTCCTGCTGGTCGAGGGTCCCATCGGCGAGCGCCCGCAGGTAGGTCTCGGAGACGTGGCCCACGGCCTTCGACGCCTCCATGATCTCGACCTGGAGGACGGAGGGATCGCCGGAGACCATGTGCGCGGCGAAGAGCTCGGAGGGGAGGCCGGCGTTGGCCAGCTTCGTGGCCTGGCCGGGGTCCACCTCGTAGATGCAGCGGATCAGGGCTGACCAGTCGTCCACGTCGGGCTGATGAACGCCGGTGCGAAACTTCTTGAGCTGGTTGAGGCGGATGCCGGTCTCGGATGAGACCTGCGACTCCGGCTTGCGGTGCCGGATCGTGTGTAACGCCGTCGTGATGGCGACATGGAGGTCCATCGGGAGATCCTTTCGGGGGTTGACTTTGGCCCCCGGCGAACGTATATTAATCGCATCCTGCTAAGGTTGCGATCTCAGCGTTCGCCGGGGAATTTTTGTGCCTCATAGAACTTCTTGAAGCGCCGTATCTCGGCATCGCTGGCTGATATATACCATTGCGATGCGAGCAGGGTTGGCTCTGTTCGAGCCAGGTCATCCAGAACGGCCAGGGCATCATCTCCGGCGCCCCCTATCGGGTCGATGCCCATGCGTCGCATTTGGGCGCGAGCTGCGCCCAGCGCGATATTTCGGAGCTCTGTTTTATTCATGGCTATTCCGCACATAGGTCCGGATTTCGGCGGGCGTGTAGATGCGGACCTGATACTCCCGCATCAGTCGAATCTGCGCGAGCCGGTCGCCGCTCCTGGCCTGTTCCATCAGGCGATTGCGGCGCTCGCGCTTATCGGAGAGGGGGCTTGCTCGATCCACCATCGTGCGCGTGACGATGGCCTTGCCCCGGCGGGAGCCGGACTCCGAGTAAGAATACATCTTGCAGCCCAGGCCCTTTCGGACCGCAGAGACCATCCACTCCCCCACGCTCAAGTGGTGGGCCAGGGACCTGGTGGCTGAGATGCCCTGGCCCTGCGTCCGCTCGTAGTAGTCCTCGAAGAACGCCTTCGGGGGGAGCCCGCCGGGGTTGAGGTCGCGATCCGTGCGGATGCGCGCCAAGATGCGATCCCGAATCGGGCTTTTTCGGACCCTTTTAAGCCTTTTATCGGGCATCTCTATGCCCTATATTGGCTGCGCGGGCCTTGGAAGATTGAGACGGCTCGTCCGTCCAGAGGTCCTCGTAGGGAACCCCCAGGGCGTCGGCGATCAGTAATCGAGTATGCCGTCCGCGCCTATTGCGTCGTCCGCGCTGGTAGCAGTTTACCAGCTCGCTCAGGTAGCTTTCGTGTCGCCCGATTTTTTGGGCGAGCGCCCTCAGAGTTAAACCTTTTTTAATCAGGGCTATCTTAATTGCCTGCGTGGGGGTCATTGCGTGCCTTCTGTGTGCAATTTTTAGACAAGATGTCCCGTCCCTTCAAATATAGTTCTATTTCAGACATTAATCAAGAAAAAAATGTCTGAAAACGAATTTATGGCAAAAAATGTCTAAAGTAGATATTGAAATCGCCGAAAGGATCAAGCAGGTTCGCCTAAAGCTTGACCTCTTGCAGGTGGAATTCGGCAGGGCAATAGGCATCAGTCGATCCCATGTTTCGGGCATTGAAAAAGGCAAAATGCCCGCTACGGAAAGGGTTTTAGATGCTATTTGTTTCAAGTTTGGCATCAATCGGAAGTGGCTCTATGAAGGCGCTGGGGAGATGGAGGGTGGGCCTGGAGAAGTTCAGATCATGCGGGATCTTGAACGGTGGGCCGAGGAGAAGGGTGGAGACTTTTCCTGGACTGTAACCTGGCTTAAAACAAATTCGGGGATGTTTCGTCATATGCTGTCCGAGCTTGGAGCTGACGCAGAAGCGCTTTGTGAACTCAAAAGGGATGATCCACAACTGGTCGCTTATTTGAGACTGAAGGCTGACGATATTGAGCGGGAACAGAAGGAGGGTGGGATAGTAACCAAGGAGTATGCTGGGCAGGAGCCTGTTACCCCGAAGTTGCATGAAGACCCAGAATTGGCCGAAACCCTTCGGGACATTCAAGTTATTGCGGCATTAGGAAGGTTGAAGGATGTGCGGGGTTACGTTCGGTCTGCGGTGGATTTGGCGGTGAAGACCAGCAGGCAAGCATCCAGCTCTGCGGGCTGAGGGAGCTGCGCCACCCAGAACATCAGGGTTCTGAGCAAGACTCCGCGCTCAGAATCATCGGTGGCATAGCGAGAGAGGATCGTCTCGCGCTGAGGCTCGCTTACATCTGCAATGGCCATTCCTAATCTATATAATAGATCCTCGATCTCCGACTGATCCATGTGGCCCCCTCACAATACAAGTCCCATCTTCTCATCATATTCCCACTCAGCCACGGCAGCATATACAGCTTAATGGGCGGCGGCGCTGTGTTTCTCGTCACATTAATACCCATCTACCCATCTATAGGGGGTGAGCCATGAATCTAAAGTACTTTCTTGTGATCGTTTCCGTGGCGGTTTTAGGGGGCGCAGTTGGAGGAGGGATTGTAAGTTGGTTTTTGACTGAGAGGTGGGTTAGTTTTTTTATTGGGGGAAGAATCACTCCTGGATCATCATATAAGTCCAATGTTGAAAACAAACAACCAGACATTCCACCAACAAGGAGTATGCCGGAATGGGAAATTATTTCGATCAAAAGCCGAATCACTGAAACCAATGATGTCTGGTGGAAGCACGCCTGGCGGCTTAGCCTGAAGAACAAATCTTCAGAAATGCTTTTCTTTGATGCCACTATTGAATTTCAGGATAAAGATGGATTTATTATTGATGTTGATAGGGTGTTTGATTTGGTGTTACCGCCTCACACTGAAAAAGTTTTTACAGGATCGGCTATGGTTGACTTACCTGGTGCCAGAAGGGTAGAAAATACCCAAGCGAAGGTTCGCCAAAAAAATTGAATATTAGGGTATTAGGGAATACCCGCAAGACAGCATAATCCACAGAAAAGCTACTTCAAAGTCTGAAAGATTGGATGGCCAATAGCACCCATAAATCGGCCTGACCCATTATTTGTCTGAATTATCCCATGTCCGCCACCTCAAGGGCGGTGGCGGACGGCACGGTTTTTGTTTAAAAAATCAATTCATTGTCTTCCAGCTACTTATCACATGTCCGCCACCCCTTAACTCCACCACCCCCCATGTCCGCCACCTCAAGGGCGGTGGCGGACGGCACGATTTTTGTGGTATCCTTTTTTACCCTCGCCATGTCGCGTCCTGGAACCTGCCTTTAAAAGCCGTTTTTTCGCGTCCTATAAGGGTTTTTAACCCAACCTTCATCCGTTTTTAAACGTCTTTTAAAGCCCTCCGGGATTGTTGGACAAATTCCGAGTCTGCTTGACCGTTTTTGGGTTTTGTCCGGTTCTGCTTGAAAGGGTGGCGGACAAGCGGCGGCGGCGGCGAACGGGTATGGTAGTAGTACTGGGTCCCCCTATCTCCCTATACAATATATATATACCCCGCTCCATCCCAGGATATCCCGGTTGCTCCCGGCCTATCCCACCTCCCCCCCGGTTTGTCCGAGTCTGGTTGAGAGTTAATATCAGGACAGGCAGGGAGAGGGGGAGCAGCTTTGTCAAATCGACAAGGGGCGCGACACAGAAGGGCTAACCACCGGGGTTCAGATGAAGCATTAGGTAGCAGTGGAAACCTCTGGACGATCCGACTGCTGGAGCAATGCCCTTGTGTCGCGCCCAGCCTCCCCGGCGCCTGAGGGGCGTGCTTCTTTTGTCCAACTTTTCTTGCACGAGCAAGAAAAGTTGGAAAACCGGGGGCTGCCGAAACGGTGGGGCGGTGGAATACTCTCAAAGGAGAAAGGTCATGCTCACCGAACGCTACCCCCTCGAAACCCTCAAAAACTCCCTCCTCCCCCGCAACCGCTGGCGCCCCTACCCCACCGCCTCGGATCGCGCCCCCTATGAGGCCCTTCCTGCCTCGATCCGCCAGGCCTACCTCACCCGCGGCGAGGAGGCCCTGCGCTTCCCCTGGCCCACCCTCCCGGCGGCACTCTTCCTCGACTATGCCCGCACCGGCAACCGGACCCGCTTTCAGGACGCCCGGAACGCCCGCCGCGACGCCCTCCGCGACCTGGTCATTGCGGAATGCGTAGAGGGGAAGGGCCGCTTCCTCGACCAGATCGCCAACGGCCTCTGGGCCACCTGCGAGGAGACCTACTGGGGCGTCCCGGCCCACCTCCGCCTCCAGAGGGCCGGCCCCGGCCTCCCGGACGTCTCGGAGCCCACCGTGGACCTGTTCGCCGCCGAGACCTCGGCCCTGCTCGCCTGGGCCTGTTACCTCCTCGCCCCTCAGCTCGACGCCGTCTCCCCCCTCATTCGTCCCCGCCTCCACCGGGAGATCGACCGCCGCATCCTCACCCCCCTGCTGGAGCGCGACGACTTTTCGTGGATGGGGTTCCTCAAAGGGACGCGCCGGGTCAACAACTGGAACCCCTGGATCAACTCCAACTGGCTCATCTCCTTCCTGGTCACGGAGCCGGACGAGGAGCGCCGGCTGGCCGGCGTCGCCAAAAGCCTCCGCTGCCTGGACAACTTCCTCGACCCCTACCCTCGCGACGGCGGCTGCGACGAAGGCCCCGGCTACTGGGGCCGCGCGGCGGCCTCCCTGTTCGAGTGCCTGGAGCTGCTGGAGAGCGCCACCGATGGGGCCGTCCGCCTCTACGACGACCCGCTCGTCCGGAATATGGGAAGCTTCATCTACCGCGTCCACATCCACGACGACTACTTCGTCAACTTCGCCGACGCCTCCCCCGTCGTCACCCCCTCCCCCTCCCTCGTCTTCCGCTACGGCAGGCGGGCGGGCGACGACCGCCTGAGCGCCTTCGGGGCCTGGGCCGCAGCGCATCAGGGCGTCGCGCAGCGGGGGTTCTCCGACAGCCTGTCCCGGCAGCTCGCCGGCCTCTTCAGCCTCCCGCAACTCCTGTCCGCACAGGGCCGCCAGCCCCTCCCGAGGGACGCCTATTTCCCGGAGATCCAGGTGATGACCGCCCGCTCAAAGGAGGGGTCGCCCGAGGGCCTCTTTATCGCGGCCAAGGGCGGGCACAACAACGAGAGCCACAACCACAACGACGTCGGCAACTTCGTCGTCTACGCCCACGGAAGGCCCCTCCTCATCGACACCGGCGTGGAGCCTTACACCGCACAGAACTCCGGCCCCCGGCGCTACGAGATCTGGACCATGCAGTCCGCGTACCACAACCTCCCCACCGTCAACGGCGTGATGCAACAGGCCGGCGCGGAGCGCGCCGCCAGAGAGGTCGCCTGCGCCGCGGACGACGCCTCCGTCCGCTTCAGCCTGGACCTCGCGGACGCCTACCCCCCGGAGGCGCATCTCGCGTCCTGGGTGCGGACCCTCACCCTCCATCGAGGTCAGGACCTCCTTGTCACAGATGCCTACCGCCTCTCACAGCCCGCAAAGGAGATCGCGCTCAGCCTGATGACCCCCTGCGAGGTCGTCCAGGAGGGCCCCGGCGCGCTCCTCCTGAAGGAGACCCCGCTTGTGGACGGCCGCGTCTCCGGCGCTGCCCGCATCCACTACGACGCGACCAGGCTGAAGGTCTCCACCGAGACCATCTCCCTCGAAGCCGGAGAGAGGCTCAAGAACATCTGGGGCAAGCGCCTCCTCCGCATCACCCTCCGCGCTGAAAACCCGCCCCTCCAGGACACCTGGACCCTGCGGGTCGCGCCGGCTTGATCGTTTGGGGGCGAATCTGTATATTGGTA
>CAYRZX010000199.1:0-12926 GCA_964428665.1 uncultured Gemmatimonas sp. | reverse complement strand
GGTAGGAAAAGGCCATGTCCTCTTGCTTTTGTTACCCTCTATTGAACCATGCCGATTTTAGTTACGGAGTCAAGCCCTTTTTTTGAAAAATTTAAAAGGAAGGCGACCACACCCACGACCACCCGCCTCATCATGGCTGGACCCCCTTTGCGAGATAGAGGTCGATGGCCTCCTTCAACTCCCCCGGCCGGAACCCCTGGGGACCGCGGCCGCCCGCATAGACCACCCGCCCTTCGACGCCGATGAGATACAACCTCTCCGGCCACGCGGCGTACGAAGTCATGACCGCGTCGTCCATCCCGTCCACATAGGTCCGTATGCCGTACTGCAGGGTCGCCTCGCACATCCCCGCGACTCTCCTCCGCTCCTCGATAGTCTTTGGGTCGTAGAGCCGTCTCTCGCCTCCGATGTCCCACCCGTCCACCGGATGCGCCTCCCGGATGTAGATCACCTGACATGTCCCGCTCCTTTCGGTGGACTGCGATCGGCGTCGACGTGAGGCAAACGCCACGGATCACTCCACACCAAACACGATGTCACACATTCAATGCCCGGTAGACCCCTCCGCTCAGGATCGCCGCGATGGGCAGGGTTAAGACCCACGACAAAAGGATGCGACACGCCACGCGAAAGTCCGCCTCCCCGGTAAGGACGACCCGCCGTGCCGCCCCTTACGGCTGAAACACGACGACCGCAACGCCCAGCAGGATCAGCACGCCCCCGAGAATCAGATGCTCGTACCTCTCCATTCACGTCATCTCTGCGCCTATCTTCACCCGGAAACCCACATAGACGCCGGTCTTTTGCGCGCCCGGGCAAAGGCGACGCACGCCGCCAGGAAGATGCCCGCGCTGATGAACTGGTTCACCGAGAAGGCGTGGTTGAAGACCCGCACTGTCGACTCAGCGTCATAGTACCGGAACAGATCTACAATGAACCGCAGGACCCCATACATCGCCCCAAGTGCCCAGAACGTAAACCCGTCGAACGACCTGTGGCGGTCGATGATCAAAAGGACTCCAAAAATGAGCAGTGCGCCCAGCGACTCATAGACCTGCGTGGGATGGATCGGGACCTGAAACAGGCTGCCGGCCGGGCTGTCGAGCGGAAACTGCACGGCCCACGGGAGGTTGGATGGGACTCCGAAGCAACAGCCGTTCAGGAAACAGCCCCCTCGCGCCAGGGCCAGCCCCAGGGCAATGGAGGGCGACATCACGTCGGCCAGCAGCCAGAAGGAGAGGTCGTCCCGGAAGGCGTACCAGACGCCTGTCAGCACAGCCGACAGGAAGCCCCCGTAGAACACAAGCCCCGACACTCCGAACCCTCCCGGATTCTGGAACGGATTGACAATGCCGAAGAGATCGTTTGAGAACTCCCCCCAGTGGAGAACGACATAGAAGAGACGCGCCCCGATCACCGAGGAGATGATCAGGTAGAGCGACAGGTCCATCACCTGTTCAGGCATCATAACCGTGCGCCTGGCGCGATGCCCTGCCAGCCAGATCCCGACCAGGAACGACAGGGCCAGAAGGAGGCCGTAGCTACGGACGGCGAAGGGGCCGATGTGAAAGAGCATCGAATGCACGAAGGGGTCTTATCCGTTCGATGAACTTGTCCGGGGGAAGGTAGCCGACGACGCGTGCGCCTGGCGTCTCATCGCCGTCCGACCCGAGGAAGATGACGGTGGGCACACCGACGATGTTGAATCTCTGCCGAAGCGCCTCGGCTTCAGGGGAATTGTAATGCGTGAGATCGACCTTCAACTTCACAAAATCCTCAGTCGCTTTGAGGACCCCCGGATGGGTAAAGGTCAGCCGGTCGAGTTCCAGACACGGGATACACCAGTCCGCGTAGAAGTCCAGCATGACGGGTCTGTGCGCAGACCGGGCCTCCTCAAGTCTTTGAGGGGAATACGCCTCCCACTCCATTCCCGGTTTTTGCACCGCCTTGAAAGAGACAAAGGCGAGCAACACAGCGAGGGTTCCAAACGCCCACTGGATTCTTTGAAGGGGTCTGTTCTGCTTACCGGACCGTTCGACAAAACCGAGATAGATCCCACCGGCAGAGAGGGTCAACGGCACGACGTACACGGTCCATTTCGGATAGAGCGCAAGCCCGATGTAAAACAGGGCCACGCCCACCAGCACGACCCCAAAAACCTTTTTAACCCAGACCATCCACACCCCGGACTTTGGAATCTTCTTCAGAAGCCCTGAAGACGTTCCGAGAATTAGATAAGGGAAACCGAGTCCGAACGACAGGACAAAAAACGCCCAGAAACCGAAAATCGGGTCCCCCTTTGCGCCCACGAGCGCGAGGAGCGCGATGATGGGAGGTCCGATGCACGGCGCCGCGAAGACCCCGACAATCAGACCGGACAGGTAGATGCCTATTGTCCCGGTCGCGCTCGTTGCGCCCAGCCTGCTCGTCATCCAGTAGGGCGGCTGCAGTTCGTAAAGACCGAACATGCTGAGCGCCAGGCCGAACAAGAGCGCCGCAATCCCCGCGAGCGCCCACGGACTTTGCAGAAGCCCTCCGAACAGACCGCCGGTCAGGGCCGCGGCGACGCCGAGAACGCTGTACATAGTCGCCATGCCCAGGACGTAGGTGAGCGCCCTGAGAAACACGCGCCGGATGTTGGCATCCGTCCGCGCGCCGAACAGCGAGACGGTCACCGAGAGCATGGGATAGACGCAGGGCGTGAGATTGAGCGCCAGCCCGATGACGAAGATGCCGAGGAATGCGAGCAGCGCGCCTTTGCGTTCAAAGAGGTCCGCGATTTCGTTGTCTAAAGACAGGGCAGCCGGACCGCTGGAACCGCCGCCGGCCGCCCCGCCCACGCTCGCAAACAGGTCTGTGTTCGTTGGAGCGATGGGCTGGTCCAGCCCCACGATTTCAAAAGGAATCTCCAGGTCAAGGGTGGACGGGGCGAGGCAGACCTGGTCATCGCAGGCCTGGACCCGGAGCTCCCCCCTGATGGTATGCATGCCTGTCGAAAGGGCTTTCGAGGCCTTTAAGGTGATGTGGATGGGAGAGCGCCCTTCGTACACGTCCAGGGCGTCTTCGACGAATGCAGGCTTCAGCTTTTTCGAGAGAGGGTAACGAATATCCACGATCTCAACTCCCTCTTGGGGGGTGAGATTCAGGGCTGTCCCGAGCAGATAATCGAGCGAAGGGACATGGGCGTTGACGTGCCAGCGGTCCTGGATGTCCAGCACAACTGCTGCCTGGAACCAGGCGTCCGGGTGAACCTTATCCACAGAGAGCAGGGTAGAGACCTTCACCTTTTCTGCGCTCGTGCTCAAGGAAGGGGCAGCGCCGCCGAACTGTGCTTCCACCTTCTTCAGTTGCTCCTGCCACTTTTCCTGTGCCCGCCCGCGTTCAGCGAAGAATCCACTCATCGCAAGCAGGATGACGCCGAGGAAGAAGGAGACCCATGCCTTCATCGCGTTGCCCCTTTCGATGAGGGTGGAGGGTTTGTGTCCTCATGTCTCTCTAACAACTGCGCAACGACCACGCGGTCCGACGTGGGGAGCTGGCACGCATAGTCTTCGCAGATGTAGGCCGTCGGCCTTCCGTCGATCATCCGCACGCCCTCGATGAAGGGGACATAGGAGGCCAGCGTCCTCTGGCCCTCCCCGCCGTCGGCGAGCAGGATGACCTTGTTCGGGACGAACCGCGCGTGGACCTCCTCCAGCAACGCCTTCGTGCGGGGGTCCTCCGCCGCGCCTGCGATGATGACCTGCTTCGGTTTGGAGAGGCTGAAATCGAGCGCGACCAGAAACTGTGGCAGGGCGTGCGGGGAGGCCAGCATGCGGTCCCCGAAGTAGGCCAGCGAGCGGTCCGCCATCTCTCTCCATGCCTGGTTGTTTGTCATCTGCGAGAGGCGCAGCAGGTTGAGAATGGCGATGGCGTTCCCCGTCGGCTCCGCACCGTCGTAGAACTCCTTGGTGCGGATGAGGATGGAGGGGTCCGCGCCGGAGGTATCGTAGAATCCCCCCTGCTCTTTGTCGTAAAAGAATTGATTCTGCCGTTCTGTCAACGCGATGGCGGTCTTCAGCCAGCGAATGTCCAGGGACGCCTCGTAGAGGTCCAGCACCCCCTGAATGAAGAACGCATAGTCCTCCAGATGCGCCTCGTAGCGCGCCTCCCCGTCCCGGTAGCGCCGGAGGAGTTGTTTCTTCTCAGGATCATACAGCTTATCCATGATGAACTGGCCGGCCCGTTCAGCGGCTTCCAGGTACTGCTCGTCGCCCAGCACCTGGCCCGCGCGCGCAAAGGCGGAGATCATCAGCCCGTTCCACGAGACCAGGACCTTGTCGTCTAAGTGCGGCCTCGGTCGCCCTTCCCTCGCAAGAAACAACTTCTCCCTCGCTCTGGACAGAATGTCCGCCACCCCTGCAACCGGGAGATTGAACTGCTTTGCAGTCTCTTCGACCGAATGGGCGATGTAAAGGATGTTCTCCCCCACGAACTCCCGCTGGGGATCGGAGGTCACGTTGCCGTCTTCCCTGACGCCATAGCGGTGGTTGAACACCTCCGCCTCCTGCGGGGTCAGGGCGCGGTCGATCTCCCCCTTCTTCCACGTGTAGAACGCCCCCTCCTCCTTTTCGTCCGGCCTCGCGGGGTCGGTCGCGCTCTCCGCGTCCTCGGCGGAATAGAATCCCCCCTCCGGGTGCGTCATGTTGCGCCGGACGTAGGCCAGGACATCGCGGGCCACGTCCGCGTAGAACCCCTCGTGTGTGATCTGGTAGGCTTCGAGGTAGGAGATGACCAGCTGCGCCTGGTCATACAGCATCTTCTCGAAATGGGGCACGTGCCATCGCTCGTCCGTCGAGTACCGGTGAAACCCGCCCCCGACGTGGTCATAGACCCCGCCGTTGGCCATCCGCCTGAGCGTCTCCAGAGACATGTCGAGCGCCTTCCTCTGGCCTGTCCGGCTATAATAGCGAAAGAGAAAGTTGAACGCAACCGGACGGGGAAACTTGGGCGCCCCCCCGAAACCGGCATACGTCGGGTCATAACTGTCCGAAAACGACCCAAACCCACGATCCAGGGCCGTCTTGCCCGCCCCGGTCGCCTTCGTCTGCGGCGCGGAGGCCCGTTTGAGAAAGTCCCCGATCTGCTGGCCGGCCTGCGCGACCCTCTCAGGCTCCTTCGTCCAGACCTGGTGGATCTGCGCGAGAAGCTCCTTGAAACCCGGACGCCCGTATCTCGCCTCCGGCGGGATGAAGGTCGCGCCGAAAAAGGGCCTGAGGTCCGGCGTCAGAAACATCGACATGGGCCATCCGCCGCCCCCGGTCATGGCCTGCAGCGCCGTCATGTAGACCCGGTCCACGTCGGGGCGCTCCTCGCGGTCCACCTTGACGCTCACGACATATTGATTCATCAGCCTGGCGATCTCCGGGTTCTCGAACACCTCCCGCTCCATCACGTGGCACCAGTAACAGGTGGAGTAGCCCACCGAGAGAAAGATGGGCTTGTTCTCCTTTCGAGCCTTTTCAAACGCCTCCTCCCCCCAGGGGTACCAGTCCACCGGGTTGAAGGCGTGCTGGAGGAGATAGGGGCTCTTCTCCTGGATCAGGCGATTTGGTTTTTGCCCCTCTTTTAGCTTTCGCCGGATGATCGCCTGGATCGTTCCCCCGGCCTCTCTGGCGGATGCCGTGTTGCCGGATAACACCGAGAACGCTTTAGAGGAGAGAGAAGTCCCTGTCGGGTTTACGATAAAACGACCGTACATGAACCAGCCAACAACACCCAGCCCCAGAACCGCGAGTGCGACGACGGTCATCCTTCCGGAGACACGGATGGCGCGCATAGAGACCCCTTTTCTAAATTCAACCTTCTTTCAGCAGTTCCTGGATGTCCTTCTCGAACACGGCCCGTTCCTGATACCCCACGTACTTCCGATAGACCCGGCCCTTTCGGTCGATGACAAAGGTCGTGGGGATGGAGGGCACGCCGTCATAGGCGAGCGCCGTCGGGGCGTCTCCCATCAGCGTCGGATACGTCATTCCGACCGACTCGGCAAAAGAGCGCACATCCTGCGCCCCCGTCTCGTCCAGCGAGATGCCGATCACCGTCATCCCCTGCTGCCGATATTTTTCGTAGAGCGCCTGGAAGTGGGGGATCTCCGCCCGGCAGGGCGGGCACCAGGTCGCCCAGAAGTCCACGATCCGCACCTGCCCCTTAAAGTCCGAGAGCCGGACCGTCTTTCCGCCCAGGTCCATCAGGGCGAACTCCGGGGCCGGGGGGCGCTCTGCGGTCGCCGGGGTCCGCTTTTCTCTCGATGAGACGCCCCAGACGATCCCGAACGCCACCAGGACGAGCCCGACGCCCGCCAGCCAGTATACCTTCCGTCGCATCTTCTACCTCCTTTTATCATGGGGCAGAAACGCCTGTCTCATAAGACAATTGGCGCGGAGACCGCCTGCTTTAGGTAGCGAAGGAAGCGCCCCTCTTTTTGTTCTTGGTTTAGTGACACGTTTTCACTATATTAGTTCGTATGGAAAGCATGCGAACGATCTCCTGCAAGTTGCAGGTTGCGCCCTACCAGGTTGCGCATCTCAACGCCACGATGAGGGCGTTTGCCGATGCCTGCAACTTCGTGGCCGACTATGGGCGAAAGAACAAGGTGAGCAAGCAGTTTGCTTTGCACAAAGCCTGTTACGGCAACATCCGTATGCGCTTTGGCCTGTCTGCAAACCTGGCTGTCCGCGCCATTGCCCGCGCTGCTCCCCGGCTGGCGAAAGCCAAGACGCGAAATAGTACTTTCAAGGCTACCAGCATTGACTACGACGCTCGTATTTTCTCCTTCCGTGAGAGTGATTGGACAGTGGGCCTGACCCTTCTGAATGGCAGAGAACGGTTTGGTCTGGACATCGGGGATTGGCAAAGGAAGGCTCTGCGTGACCAGTCCCCCACCAGCGCCACGCTCTGCAAGAAGGGGAACGATTACTCTATCGACATCCAGGTCAAGGAACCCACCCCACCCCCCCAGAAACCCACCGGGACGCTTGGCGTTGACCTCGGCATCAAAAGCATCGCCACGCTGTCTGACGGAACCTCTTTTGGTGGCGCTACGCTGAACGCCTACCGGCTGAAGCGGCACAAGGTCAGAAAGTCGCTACAGTCGAAGACACACAAAGGATCGCCCTGCACAAGAAAGAACGCCAGGCGAACCCTGAAACGGCTTAGTGGCAAAGAGCGACGCTACCAGAAGTGGATCAACCACCAGATCAGCAAAAGGATCGTGGAGACGGCTCAATCCAACAGCCAGGCGATTGCCCTTGAAGACTTGAAGGGCATCCGCGACCGCATCAACCCCCGCCTTCGCAAGTCTCAGCGCGGGCTGCACAACGCCTGGGCCTTCTACCAGCTTGCAGAGTTCGTGCGCTACAAAGCCCTCCGCGCTGGTGTTGTGGTCGTCTCTGTCAATCCTCGCTACACCTCTCAAACCTGCTCCTCCTGTCGGCATCTGGGGCGACGCCGGGGCAAGGCGTTCTCGTGTTCAAACTGCGGCGCTGTTCTGGACGCCGATCTCAACGGTGCGAAGAACATCGCTGCGGTCGGGGCTGTTGTAAGCCAGCCCGAAAACTCAACCCCCTTCGCCGCTACCAGAGCGGCGGTTGCGGGTTAGGGTAAAGCTGATGCCTTCAGGCGTCAGTTGTTTACATGCCCTTCTTGCTCCAGATGCCATCCTTCTCGACCCAGCCATATCGGGCCTTACCGTCTTCTTTGTGGACAGCGATTTCAGTGACCTCAAGGCCCGACCCGGACTGTTTCATGAAAATGTCCAGGTCATAAACCTGGTTTTCCGGGGTCCTGAAATCGGCGCAGGCGAAGTAGACGCCCTCGCTCACCCTGGAGAGGCGGTCGTCGTGCACACGGTCCAGCGTAAGCGCCAGCGGCTTCCTGGCCGCCTGATCGTAGACCAGGAAGTACCCGCCTTTGAGCTTGGCCTCCTTCTCCACGTAGCCTTTGATGGCCTTCGCAAGCGCCTCCCTGGTCAATCCCGACGATTTCGTCTGCCCCTTCGGATGCTCTTTAGGGTGCTCGCTCGGATGCTCATCAGCGAAGACGCCAGGGGGGAGCAGGGTCAACGCTGTCGCCAGCGCCAGCCCGCAGGACCACCGAACTCCGTGCAGTTTCGCGGTACAAAGCATATGATCAACCTCCTTCTTGAAATGGTTACGGTCACGCCCTCGCTGCGATCTGTTCCAGCTCCGCAGGGTGAAGGTTTGAAATCAGGGCATAGATCAGGCCGCTGGACTTCCAGAGCGCCGCGTGGAACCCTTTACCGCTCCCAAGACAGATCCGTCTGTTGTTTGCCGTCACCACCCGGCCCATCGCTGAGAAATCGATCCTTTCTCCCTCCAGAATGTAGGCTGAAAGCGCTATACCCCCTTTTTCGTAACAGATAAGGGCCGCTCGTTTCCCCAGCAGGTAGCAGAGCCTTCCGCCCCGCAGGGTCGCGCCCTGAACCTGAGGGACGCTGACGGCGAAATCGACCCGCCTGGCAAACCATTGCTCCAGCTGGGCCTTGTCCGAGGTTCGCAGGTCTAACGGATGATCGCGCAACTGAAATTCCACGTGGTCCTCGATCAGCAACGAGACGAGCGGATGCGAGACCTCATCGTGTTGCTGCACGACATTGACATAGAGGAGGGCAGAGCCGAGGATGCACAGTGCGACGACGGCCGCCCGCCCTACCCATTGTTTCGGCCACGACAGATAACGGCCCTTCTGCGCCCTCGCAAGCCTTTCAAGAAGAGATTCGCGAACGGTCGGATGCGTGACAATACCTCCGAGGGTTTTCTGCAAAAACTGTCTGAACTGCTCATTGTATCCCAAAAATTGCTGGCAGTTCTGACACCCCGTCACGTGACGTTCGGCGGCCGTGACATCCTGGTCTGAAAAATCCCCCAAATCTTTTCTGAGAAGTATGGTGCGAGTCTGCACGCAATCCATAGAACGCCTCCTACCCCGGTGTAATGGGGTTGTTCCCGCCGTCACAGGTAGCCGTGCTCTCTGGCAAACGCCTCAAGGTTCGTCCGAAGGACCTCCCGGGCGCGATACAGTCGCGAGCCGACGGTCCCCTTTGAACAACGGCACGCTTCAGCGATCTCATCATAGCTCAAACCCTCCACGTCATGCAGGAGGAGGACCGTCTTGAAGGCCGGGTGCAGGTCATTCAGCGCCTTTTCCACCTCGTCGCTCATCAGTCTGGTGAATACTTCAAGAGGGTTATATTGGGGCGCTCCAAGAGAGGAGGCGACAAGGTCCTCGTTGAGCTCCACGTCCACAAGGGACGCTTCCCTCTTCCGCTTGCTCTGGATGTTGTAAAAAGTATTCACCAGAATCTGGAACAACCACGCGCGAGCTTTTGTACGGTCCTGGAGTTGATCAAAATTCTTCAACGCCTTGAGGAGGGTCTCCTGAAGGAGGTCCTCGGCGTCGGGTCTGCTTTTTGTCAATCGCAGGGAGGTCCGATACAGCGCGTCCAGGTGATGAAGAACCAACTCTTCAAGTCGGACTTTGGCGCTGATGTCAGAACCCCTTATTAAACGCAAGTTCGGCGGCTGAGAGGTTCTCATAGGCTTCGTCCTGAAATACGAGTTATCATTAAGACAACCCGGAGGGCCGATTTCTTCCCGGAGGGGTGACAGGACACAGGGCGGAAAAGTTCCCGTCCGGCAAAAAATGTCTTGACTTATCCCCCTTCTTGCGTTTCATTACAGTCTGTATAAACCAATTATGTACAGATATTTTTATCTGGAAACAGCCGCTTCAGACCGTGAATGGAAAGGAGGTTCCCGATGATGGCATAGGAAGGCTGAAAAAGCCGGAAAGGACTCCTCGGGAGGGATTCCTGTAGCCGGGAACATCGTCAGAGCCGGAATGAAGCGCACTTTAGGGTTCTTTCGGAGACAAACATGTATTTCAGAATGAGGCCTGATTGGAAAAAATGGGGCCTTGCGGCCCTTCTGACCGCCGGGATGATCGGATGGATGTTCGGGCAGGCCGGGGCGCGACCCTTGCGATTCAATCAGATCCCGAACGGCGGGATCAACCGGTGTTCCAACTGTCACTTCAACCCCATGGGGGGCGGTGGCCGCAACGCCTTCGGGCAGACGATTGAGAAGAGTTTCCTCGTGCCTCCCGCCACCCCGGCGAACGCCACGATTGACCTGTTCACCGTGAATTGGGGGCCGGACCTGGCGAAGCTGGACTCGGACGGGGACGGGGTCACGAACGGCCAGGAGCTGGGCGACCCGGACGGGGCCTGGAGGTCCGGCCAGCCCGCGCCGGGCAACCCCAGGAACGTCTCCCTGCCGGGCGACCAGCAGAGCAGGTCGGGCGATCTCTCCTTCGTCGCCGTCGCCAATGTGCAGGTGCAACGGGAGGATGTGCCTGCCCCCCTGATGCTTTTCACGGCGTCGCTGGACGGGGCGCAGGAGAATCCGCCCGTGACCACGACGGGCAGGGGGACCGGGGCGTTCTGGCTGGACGGGGCGGGCCTCCACTATCAGGTCACGATTTCGGGGCTGAGCGGCGCGATCTCGGCCTCGCACTTCCACATCGCGGCGCGGGGGACCAACGGGGGGGTGGTCAGGGCGACTCCCTTTGTGGGGAGCACGTCGTCGGGCGTCTGGGGGTTCAACGACACCGCGCAACCCCTCACCCCGACGCTCCTCCGTGAGCTTCTGGCGGGCCGGGCCTACTTCAACGTCCACACCCAGGCCAACCCCGGCGGCGAGATCCGCGGGCAGGTGGACATAGCCTCCGGCCTGGGGTTCCAGGCGTCGCTGGACGGGGCGCAGGAGAACCCGCCCGTGACGACGGGGGGCAGGGGGACCGGGGCGTTCTGGCTGGACGGGACGGGCCTCCGCTACCGGGTCACTGTAGACGGACTGAGCGGCCCGATCTCGGCCTCGCACTTCCACAACGGGCCGCGAGGGGTCAACGCAGGGGTGGTCAGGGCGGCCCCCTTTGAGGGGAGCACGGCGTCCGGGGTCTGGGGGTTCGACGACACCACGCAGCCGCTCACCTCAGCGCTTCTCAGTGACCTTTTGAGGGGCCGAATCTACTTCAACGTGCACACGCAGGCCAACCCCGGCGGAGAAATCCGCGGGCAGGTGGACATAGCCTCCGGCCTGGGGTTCCAGGCATCGCTGGACGGGAGTCAAGAGAACCCGCCCGTGACGACGGGAGGCAGGGGGACCGGGGCGTTCTGGCTGGACGGGACGGGTCTCCGCTACCAGGTCACGATTTCGGGCCTGAGCGGCGCGATCTCGGCCTCGCACTTCCACATCGCGGCGCGGGGGACCAACGGGGGGGTGGTCAGGGCGACCCCCTTTGTGGGGAGCACGTCGTCGGGCGTCTGGGGGTTCAACGACGCCACACAACCGCTCACCCTGACGCTCCTCCGCGATCTCTTGTCAGGCCGGACCTACTTCAACGTGCACACCCAGGCCAACCCCGGCGGCGAGATCCGCGGGCAGGTGGACATAGCCTCCGGCCTGGGGTTCCAGGCGTCGCTGGACGGCGCCCAGGAGAACCCGCCCGTGACCACGACGGGCAGAGGAACGGGGACATTCTGGCTGGATGGGACAGGCCTCCGCTACCAGGTCACCATAGACGGACTGAGCGGCGCGATCAGGGGGTCTCACTTCCACAACGGGCCGCGGGGGGTCAACGCGGGGGTGGTCAGGACAGCCCCCTTTGAGGGGAGTACGGCGTCTGGGGTCTGGGGGTTCGATGACACCGCGCAGCCGCTCACGCTGGCGCTTCTCGGTGATCTTCTGGCAGGCCGGGCCTACTTCAACGTCCACACCGCGGCCAACCCCGGCGGCGAGATCCGAGGACAGGTCCTCCAGCCGCGCCTCGGCCTGCTGGGCCTGACAGTGGACTTTGACCGCTCGACCGCCGGCCAGCGCCCCTTCTCGCGCCTGGTTCAAAGCACGCCCACGACCACCGCCAGGTTCGGTTTCTCCTACCGGGGGACGACGGACGCCAACGGCAGGGCCACCGTCAATATCGTAGTGCAGCAGGAGCCTGCGTACCGCCGGGTGGGGGCCAGCGGCTACTACTGGGCCCGCCTGACCGACCCCACCACCGGCGCGGTGCTCGGCCTCTGGTCTAGCATCCCCCTGCGGGGTGGCCGGGTCACTGAACTCCTCCTGAAGGTCGGCGGTCAGGCCGCCATCACCGGCCCCTTCTTCGGCACGCCCCTCGCGGCGACCAAGCCCGTGGCGGCCCTTCCGACCGTCACGACCCTGTCAGGGGCCGAGCCCCTGGCCCCGGCCGTCTCCTTCGGCGCCGCCGAGATGAAGGCGGAGGGAGCGGTCGACCTGCCCGTGCAGATCGGCGGCAGGCTCTTCGGCGGTGACCTGACCCTCGCCTACGACCCGGCCCTGCTCGCCTTCCGGAGCGCCAGGATCGGGACCACGGAGGTGGCGGTGACCTCCATCGGGCCGGGCCAGGTCCTCCTCTCGTTCGACGGGCTGACCCCGGCGAACCAGGGCGACATGGTCCTCTCCTTTGACCGCCGCGCCGGGGACAGGATGGGGGACCTGAAGCTGAGCGGCGTGCTGTTCGATCAGGAGTTCATGCCCATCGGGGACGTGGCCGCCGAGGCCCTGCTCAACGGGGCAGCGCCCAAGGACTACGCCCTGTTCCAGAACTATCCCAACCCCTTCAACCCCGCCACCACCATCCACTACACCCTGCCCGAAGCGGGCCGGGTGCGCCTGACCGTCTACAACGCCCTGGGTCAGCAGGTGGCGCGTCTCGTGGACCTGCGCCAGGAGGCCGGGGCCTACTCGGTGACGTGGGACGCCAGGGACTTTGCCTCCGGCGTCTACTACTACCGTCTGGAGGCCGGTTCGTTCAGGGAGGTCAGGAAACTGGTCCTGCTCAAGTAG
>CAYRZX010000198.1:2802-12957 GCA_964428665.1 uncultured Gemmatimonas sp. | reverse complement strand
CGCGCCACGAACCGGCTGTAATACCCGATCGCCCTCTGAAACAGGGCCTCGTCCTCCTCCTTTAACAAAAAAAGCCGATCCGTGTCGATCAGCCTCCCCTCATACCGGTTCTCGCGGGAGAGCCGCTCGAACAGCGCCCTCACCTCTCCATCCCCCGCGTCCACCGTCTCCAGCAGACCCCTCAGGTCCGCCTCCCGGCGACGGTCCAACTCCTTCTTCTCCTGCACCTGCGCGTAGAGGTCCGGCCCCAGGCAGTCTTTGGCCATCGCGCACCACTCGGCGCAGGAGAGGTTCACGCGAGGGTTGAGCACCTTCGTCCCGCACCCCCTGCACGTCCGCCGGATGTCCGTCTTGAAGAACTCCACATCCTTCCCGCAGCTCGGGCACGGGATCTCGTAGATGTCCTCCGGCCGCCAGAACATGGTGCTCTGGCCGGGACACAGCTTGGGACTGTTGGGCATGGGGGCCTCCTCAAACAGTCCTGAGTCCTGAGTAACGAGTCCTGAGTAAAGGCAAAATCCTGTTCTTTGCTTTTACTCAGCACTCAGCACTCAGCACTCAGCACTTTTCTATCCTCGCCGCGCAGCACTTGTACTCCGCCGTGGCCGTCACGTTGTCGAAGGCGTCGTTGGTCAGGACGTTGGTCGGCGTCTCGGCGAAGTGGAACGGCATCCAGAGCGCCCCCGGCCGCACCTTCTCCCCCACCGCGGCCCGGACCGTGAGCGCCCCCCGCCGCGTGCTCACCCGCACGAGGTCCCCGTCCCGCGCCCCGATGCGCCCCGCGTCCTCCGCGTGGACCTCCACGAAGTTCTCCGGCTGTTTCTGGTGAATCGCCTCCGACTTGCGCGTCATGTTCCCCACGTTGTAATGGTAGAGCGTCCGCCCGGTGGACAGCAGCATCGGGTACGCCTCGTCCGGCTCCTCCGCCGGGGGCCGGAACCGGATGGCGTGGAAGCGCCCCTTCCCCCGCGTGAACCGCCCCGCGTGCAGGTAGGGCGTGCCGGGGTGGTCCTTCGTGGGGCACGGCCACTGGAGGCCGACCTCCTCGATGCGCGCATAGTCGATCCCCGAAAAGCTCGGCGTGAGCCGGGCCATCTCGTCCCAGACCTCCGACGGGTGGCCGTAGGCCATCGGATAGCCCATCGCCATCGAGACCAGACAGAGGATCTGCCAGTCCGCCCTGGCCTCCCCCGGAGGGTCCACGGCCCTCCGCACCCGCTGCACCCTCCGCTCCGTGTTCGTGAACGTCCCGTCCTTCTCCGCGAAGCACGCCGCCGGAAGGACCACGTGCGCGAACCTGGCCGTCTCCGACAGGAAGATCTCCTGGCAGACCAGGAACTCCAGATTTCTGAGCCCCTCGATCACCTTCTCCCGGTTCGGGTCCGAGGTGGCCGGGTCCTCCCCCATCACGTAGAGGCCCTTCAGAACGCCCTCCCTCGCCCGCTCGATGAACTCCGGTACCCGCCCCCCTGGATGGGTCGGCAGGTTCGCGTCCCACGCCCCCTCAAACTTCCTCCGTACGGCCTCGTCCTTCCAGTCCTGATACCCCGGCAGCCGGTGGGGCATCGCCCCCATGTCGCACGCCCCCTGCACGTTGTTCTGCCCCCGCAGGGGATTCACGCCGGAGGATGGTTTCCCGATCTGTCCGCACAGCATGGCCAGATTGGCGATGTTCTGGACATTCTCCGTGCCGCACGTGTGCTCCGTGATCCCCAGGGTGTAGAAGATGGACGACGGCTCTCCCGCCGCGTACATCTCCGCGGCCTGCCGGATGAGGTCCGCCCCCACACCGCATACCCGTGCGGCCTCCTCCACCGAGTACTGGCAGACATTCTCCGCAAACGCCTCGAAGTCTTCGCACCGCTCCGCGACAAACTTATTGTCGTGCAGCCTCCGCTCCAGGATGTGGTGCATCATCGCGTTCAGCAGGAAATTGTCCGTCCCCGCCCGGTGCTGGATCCAGATGTCCGCCCGCTCCGCAAACCAGGTCCGCCTCGGATCGCACACGATCAGCCGCGCCCCCTTCCGGAGCGCCTTCTTCAGCTCCAGGCCCACGATGGGGTGCGCCTCCGTCGGGTTGGCCCCGATCATAAAGATCGTCTGGACGTCTTTGATCTCCCCGATGGCGTTCGTCATCGCCCCGGACCCGAAGGCCGCCGCCAGCCCGGCCACCGAGGGCGCGTGGCAGGTCGTGGCGCACTGGTCCACGTTGTTCGTCCCCCCCGCGACCCGCGCCAGCTTCTGCATGAGGTAGTTCTCCTCGTTCGTGCAGCGCGACGAGGACATGAAGGCCACCGACTCCGGCCCGTGCGCAACCCGGATCTCTCGCAGCCTTCGCCCGACCAGCGCAATCGCCTCCTCCCACGACGCCTGCCGCAGGCCCCCGTCCTCCCGGATCATGGGGTGCGTCAGCCGCTCCGGCGAATGGATGAACTGGAACCCGAACCGCCCCTTCACGCACAGGTTTCCGTCGTTCGGGAGCCCCCCCACCTCCGACGTGACCCGCGCCACGCGCCTCGTCCGCCGGTTCACATTCAGGTCGAACTGACACCCCACCCCGCAGTACGTGCACGTCGTGCGCACCCGCTCCAGGTCCTTGCCCCGCCCCTGACCCACGGCCGCCCGCTCCATCATCGCCCCTGTGGGGCACGTCGAGACGCACCCCCCGCAGATCTCGCACGTGGACTCGATCAGGTCCACGTCAAACGCCGTGGACACCACCGCTCCGGACGATCTCTCCTTGATCGTCAGCGCATCCGCCATCTGCACCTCCGTGCAGAACCGGACGCACCGCCAGCAGCGGATGCACCGGTCCACGTCGTAGGAGATGGCCTTGCTGAAGGTGGTGTAGTTCCACTCCTGGGTCCCCGCGTAGACCCCGAACCGCCGGTCGTCCGCCCCGTACTCGTAGGCGTAGTCCTGGAGCAGGCAGTCCCCGTCCCGGTCGCACGTCACGCACGCCACCCGGTGCTCGGCCAGCGTGAACTCCAGGACATCCTTTCGAGCGACCCGGACGGCCTCCGACTCCGACCTCACGGCCATCCCCTCCGCGGCCAGCCGTGTGCAGGCCGTGTGCAGGCCGGGCTGCCCCTCCACTTCCACCACGCACATCCGGCACGCCCCGGTCGGAACCAGCCTCGGGTCATGGCAGAGATGGGGAATGTGAACCCCCGCGGCCAGCGCCGCCGACAGGACCGTCTGCCCCTCCCTGGCGACCACCTCCTGCCCGTCTATCGTGAACGCAATATCAGGACTCTTCATGGAAACCTCAAAGATGAACGCAAGGGGTAGACGAGGGCCTGACCACGCGCCTACCCTTTCGCCTTTGCCCTTTCCCCCTTCGCCTTTTTCTCCGACCGCCAGGTCTTGGCCGGCTCCATCGTGGCCAGCCGCTCCATGAAGGCCTCCATCTCCGCCAGCGACACCCCCTTGACGGCCCCCGAGCGGCAGGCATCCCGGCACCCTCCGCAGTGGATGCACCGGGACTGGTCGATGACGTGGACCTCCTTCAGTTCCCCGGAGATGCCGTGCGTCGGGCAGGCCTTCGTGCAGAGTTCGCACCCCACGCAGTGTTCCGGGTCGATCACGTAATGGAGCATGGAACGGCAGACGCCGGCCGGACATTCGTGGCGCAGGACGTGCGCGTCGTACTCCTCGCGGAAATAGCGGATCGTAGAAAGCGCCGGGTTCGGCGCGGTCTGTCCCAGTCCGCACAGGGAGGTGGCCTTCACGGTCCTGCCGAGCCGCTCCAGCTCCTCCACGTCTCCCGGCCTGCCCTGCCCGTTGGTCATCCGCTCCAGGATGGCCAGCATCTGCTTGGTCCCCACCCGGCACGGAGTGCACTTTCCGCACGACTCGTTCTGGGTGAACTCCAGGAAGTAGCGGGCCAGTTCCACCATGCAGGTCTCCTCATCCAGGACAATGAGACCGCCCGACCCCATGATTGCCCCCACCTGTTTCAGGGAGTCGTAGTCGATGGGGAGGTCCAGGAACTCCGCCGGCACACACCCACCTGAGGGTCCTCCCATCTGCACCGCCTTGAAGGACTTCCCCCCGGGGATGCCCCCTCCGATGTCGAACACCACCTGCCGGATGGTGGCCCCCATGGGGACCTCCACCAGGCCGGTGTTGTTGACCTTGCCCGCAAGGGCGAAGATCTTGGTACCCTTGCTTCCCGCCGTGCCGACGCTTGCGTAGGCCTCCCCGCCCTCAGCCAGGATCAGCGGCACGTTGGCGAAGGTCTCCACGTTGTTGATGTTGGTCGGCTTTCCCAGATAGCCGCTCTGGACCGGGAAGGGCGGCCTCGGGCGCGGCATGCCCCGCTGTCCCTCCAGCGACGCTATCAGCGCGGTCTCCTCCCCGCACACGAAGGCCCCGGCCCCGATGCGCGGCTCGATGTCAAAGCTGAAGGAGGTGCCCAGGATACCCTCCCCAAGAAGGCCTCGCTCCCGCGCCTGCTTCAGTGTGGCGTAGGTGTGGCGCACCGCAATGGGGTATTCCGCCCGAACGTAGACGAATCCGCGGGAGGCGCCAGTGGCATAGGCCGCGATGAGCATGCCCTCGATGACCAAGTGCGGCACCCCCTCCAGGAGGGAGCGGTCCATGAACGCCCCCGGGTCCCCCTCGTCCGCATTGCAGATGAGATACTTCTCTCCTCCCGGCGCCTTGCGGCACATGTCCCATTTCACCCCGGTGGGGAAGCCCGCGCCCCCCCTGCCGCGCAGGCCAGCCTGGCGCACCTCCTCGATCACCTGCTCCGGGGTCATCTCGGTCATGGCCTTCACCAGCGCCCCGTAGCCGCCGTGGGCGATGTAGTCCTCCAGAGAGACGGGGTCGATCACCCCGTTCAGACGGAAGACCCCCCGCTTCTGCTTGGCATAGAAGGGCACGTCCGGGTTGTAGACGACCCTGGCCCCGGTCGCCGGGTCCACGTAGAGCAGACGCTCGATGACCTCTCCGCCCAGGACCGTCCGGTCGAGGATCTCCGGCGCATCCTTGGCCTTCACGCTCGGATAGAAAATCTCTTCCGGCAGGATGACGAGCACCGGGCCCTTTTCGCAAAACCCGTGGCATCCGGTGACCTTCACCCCCACCTGGCCGCCAACACCCCTCTGGGCGATGGCCTCCTCGAAGGCCTCGCGGACCTGGCGGGCCCCGAAGGCCGTGCAGCCGGTCCCGCCGCAGATCGTGATAAGCTTGCGGCTGGGGTCAAGCCCCGCCTTCAGGCCGACCTGCCACTCCTCGAACGCAGAGATCGATGCGAGACGACCCATCACGACTCCTCCTGGATGATCCGACGCAGGGCCCGATCCACGCGGGACGGGGTCATCTGTCCATGATACGTGTCATCGATCACGACGACCGGGGCCAGCGCGCAGGTCCCCAGGCAGGCCACCGTCTCCAGCGTGAAAAGACGGTCCTCCGTCGTCTCTTGCTCCTTGATGCCCAGGGCCTTCTCCGCGGCGGTGATGACCTTCAGCCCGCCCCGGACGTGGCAGGCCGTCCCCCGGCAGCACCGGACCAGGTGGCGCCCGCGCGGCTCGAAGTGGAACTGCTCGTAGAAGGTGGCCACGCCGAAGAACTGGCTGGCCGGGATGCCCGTGATCCGGCTGACCTCAAAAACGACCTCTCTGGGCAGGTAGCCGTAGGTCTCCTGAAGCCGCTGCAGGATCGGGATGGTATCCCCCCGGCCTGGCCTCCCCATCTCATCCAGAATCTTTAGAGCAGGCGCGATGTCTGCGCTCGCGAGTTCGACCATGAGAAGCTCCTTGCTGAGTTCACACCCCTGTCCCCCGCTCCTGGTAAAGAATCATTTGATTGATCAGGCCGGCGAACAGCGATCTCTCTGTTCAGAGTTCTTGACTCATCAGCGGCAGGCGCGTGCCAGCGCCTCTTTCCAGCGCCTTCTGATAGATGACCTGCGCCACCGCGATGTCCTCGACGGCCAGGCCGAGCGGCGTGACCAGCACCCGCTCGTTCGGGTTGTCGCGACCCTTCTTGTGGCCGGCGACCACGTCGCCCAGCTCCGCATACACGTCGCGAAGGCCGCCGGGGAAATCCCCCAACTTTTCGAAGTAACGCGCCTGCGGAATGTCATCCACGATGAACTTGTCCGCGCCGCGAGTCGCATCGATCTCCCACGCGCAAGCGCCTTCGATGCCGATGCCCGTCGCACCCGACTTGAACCAATCGTTTTGCACGATGGCCTTGTCGCCCGGCGTGCACGTGGCGATGATATCTGCGCCGCGCACGCACGGCCCCGGGTCGCTGCACATTACCAGCTTCCCCTTGAACCACGGCGATACCCAGCCCTGAAACCTCTTCAGCGCATTCTCGAAGACATCGTAACAGCGGATCTCCGAAACGCCCGGCAGCGCGTGGGTGATCGCAAGCGCATGATAGCGCCCCTGAAGCCCTGCGCCGACGATGGCCAGGGCGCTCGGCTTCGGATTCGCGCAGTATCTCGCTGCAATGGAGCTGACTAACGCCGTGCGCACCGTGGTGACCCAGCGGCAATCCATCACCGACAGCGGAATGCCCGTATGCGTGTCATTGAGCACAATCAGACCGCTGATGTTGGGCAGGTCATATTCGTGATTGCGCGGGAACCCGCCCACCCACTTGATGCCGCAGGCGTCCATGCCCTTGAGATAAGCCGGCATGGCGTGGATAAACGTGTTCTCATAGGTGGGATGGACGCCGGGTTTCGGCGGCATCTCTACGGTCTTGTTGGCGTGCTCGATCAGCGCTCGTTCCACCGCGCGGCTCACTTCGGCGAGCGGAACGTTGAGCGCAATGACGTCTTCCTGAGAGAGATAGAGAAAATCGACCGGTTTCATGGTTCTGTGCCTCGCCCTACATGCTCAACAATGACGCGCCCCTCCGCGCGCACCTGTTCGACGAACCAGCGATGTCGCTCCTCCGGCGCTTCAAACTGATCCCCCCGCGCCGCAGACCCGAACAGATAGACCCGGACGAGGTTCGCGCCAAGTCGCTCCACCAGGAGCGACACGTACCGCAGCACGCAGTCGCGTTCAATCTCGCTGAGATGGATCAGTTGAACCAAGTTCTACCCACATGTTCTGAGTGATCTCCATAAGCCCGGCCCTGAGAGGCGCGCCGCCAGAAACCCCCACCACAGGAGTTCAGCAGAAGCAATCCGCCTGCCGGGGGCACAAAATTCGGTGCGATCACAGGACGTTGAGGTTGCGGCGCGCCAAGCCCCTCCGGCGTTTGAGGAGCGGCTTTCTGCGCACTCTTTGGCCGTCCAAAGAGTGCGCCGGCGGCATGGGCCGCCGGAACGGTGGGGCGGCTGGGATTGTATCTACCGGCACGGCCTCAAAATCCGCTTCACCCGGTCCGGCCTCATGTCCCCGTGGTAGTTCTCGTCGATCATGACCACCGGCGCCAGGAAGCAGGTCCCCAGGCACGCCACGGTCTCGAACGTGAACCTCCGGTCCGCCGTGGTCCCCCCCTCCTCCACCCCCAGTTGCCTGGCGATCTCGTCCGCGATCTTCTTGCTCCCCTTCACGTGACACGCCGTGCCCTGGCAGCAGCGGATCGTGTGTTCCCCGCGCGGCTCCAGCGAGAACTGCGCGTAGAAGGTCGCCACCCCGAACAGCCGGCTGGCCGGGATGCCCGTGATCCGGCTGACCTCGAACACCACCTCCTTCGGCAGGTAGCCGTAGGCGTCCTGAAGCCGCTGCAGAAGCGGGATGGTGTCCCCCCACCCCGGCCCCCCCATCTCATCCAAAATCTTCAGAGCAGGCGCGATGTCTGCGCTCACGAGTTCGACCATGAGAGGCTCCTTGCTAAGGTCATACCCCTATCCGCGCCAGAATCTCCTCCACGGCTCGCACAGCCGGCGACTCATCCGACAAATCCATCAGGGCCTCGGCCTCCACGCTGCGCCGGGCCACCTCGTCGTCATAGGGGATGCTCCCGACAAGCGGCAGGCCCTCCAGGTCTGACAGAGAGGCCCGGCCATTCAGGTCCGGGTTGAGGGCCGTCAGGACGAGATAGGTCCGTCGGATGTTCAGCCCCAGATCCTCCGTCATCTTCCGGATCCGCCCCGCCGAGCGGAGGGCCACGGCCGACGGCGTGGCCGCGATCAGCAGGGCGTCCACGTTCCGGGTCGTGCGCCTGGAGAGGTGCTCCAGCCCCGCCTCATTGTCCATGACCACGTAGGGATACCCCCCGCTCAGTCGGTCCATGAAGACCCGCAGCAGGTCGTTCGCCCGACAGTAGCACCCCGCCCCCTCCCCGCGTCCCATGACCAGGAGATCGAACCCCTTCGCCTCCACCAGGGCCTCGTGAAGCCCGAACTCCAGGTACCGGTCGCGGGGCACGCCGGAGGGCATCGCGTCTTTCCTCTCCATCAGCTCGTCCACCGTGCTGATGACCGTCCGGTCAAAGGCCACGCCTAAGGACTCGTTCAGGTTGGCGTTCGGGTCCGCGTCCACGGTCAGGACCGGCGTCCTTCCCGCCTTCAGAAGGCCCCGCACCAGCAGGGAGGCCAGGGTCGTCTTCCCCACGCCCCCCTTTCCGGCGATGGCTATCGTTTTCGACATGTCATCTCCTTTTGCACCGTCGGAAACAGGTCGATATCCGTGTGCGGCAGGAAGAGCGACGCCACGAACTGGTCCGGGTAGGCCGGGTCCGCGCACAACTCGACATAGGTCATCCGCTCCGCGATCTCGTGCACCTTCCGCATCGCCTCATAGGACAGAAGGGCCAGCCGCGCCCCGGCCAGGGAGGTGTTGCCCAGAAAGACGTACTTCTCGCGGGGCACGTCGGGCAGCAGCCCGATGCGCACCGACCGCCGGACGTTCAGATAATTCCCGAACCCCCCGCCCAGATAGATGTGGTGGACGTCGTCGAACGACATGCCCATCTTCGCCACCAGCATCCGCGCGGCGGCGTACACGGCCCCCTTCGACCGGATCAGGTTGTCCACGTCCGCCTGTGTGACCCGGATGTCCCGGCCCGTGCCGCTCTCCGACGCCGGGACGAGCGTGAAGGTCCACTGGTCCTCGACTCGCCGGACGCGAGCGCAGGGCGCATCACCCTGGATTTTCCCCTGCTTGTCGATGATCCCCGCCCCGAACATCTCCCCCAGACAGTCGATGTAGCCCGACCCGCAGATGCCGACGGCCGGGGCCCCGCCCACGGTGGCGACGTGTACCTCGCAGGTGTCCGGGTCGATCTGCACACGCTGGATGGCCCCCTGCATCGCCCGCATGCCGCATTCCACCCCGCCTCCTTCGAACGCCGGACCGGCGGACGAGGAGCAGCAGACCAGCCACTCCCGGTTTCCCAGCACGATCTCCCCGTTCGTGCCGATGTCGATCAGCATGCAGGGCGCTTCCGCCTCGTCCAGGCCGCTGGCCAGCACGCCCGCGGCGATGTCCCCGCCCACGTAGGCGGAGACGCCGGGGACGCAGGAGAGCAGCCCGCGCGGGTTGATCTTGATCCCCGCCTCCGCAGCCCGGACCACCGGCACGGCGTTGGCCGGGGGCACGTAGGGCTCCCGGCGCATGAACGAGGGGTCCACCTTCAGGAGCAGGTGCGTCATGGTGGTGTTCCCGGCGCAGACCGCGCACGTCACGTCGTTCAGGTCCACGCCCGCCTCGCCCACGAGGGACGCGATCTGGTCGTTGACCGCGTCCACCACCGCGTGGTGGAGGCGCTCCAGCCCCTCCTCCTTCTCCGCGTAAATGATCCGGCTGATGACGTCCTCGCCGTAGCTCGCCTGCCGGTTCTGCGTGGCCCGCGTGCCCAGGACCGCCCCGCTGTTCAGGTCGATCAGATCGGCCACGATGGTCGTCGTGCCGATGTCCACGGCGGCGCCGTAGTTGCGGGCCGAGGTGTCCCCCGGCTCCACCAGCACGACCTCCACAGTCCCGTTCCGCTTGCCGAGCGTCGTCGTGACCCGCCAGTCGCTCCCCCGCAGCAACCCGCCCAGCCGCTTCACGTTCGCCAGCCCGATCTGCATGGAAGGGATGTCCCGGCTCCGGCGGATCTCCCGGTAGAGCCGGTCCAGGTCGCTGACGCTGTCCTCCAGGGTGGGAGGCGGCAGGTTCAGAAAGAGCTTTGTAGCCAGAGGAGTATGGGTGAAGACCTCCCGCTCGCCGACCTCCAGGTCCCGCTCCACAG
>CAYRZX010000198.1:0-2702 GCA_964428665.1 uncultured Gemmatimonas sp. | reverse complement strand
GCCTCGCTGAACAGCCCCACCAGCCGGCCCACCCGCGCCGTCTCCGTCAGGATCTGCTCCCGCTCCATGCGGGACTCGGGCGGCGCCTCCACCTCCACGTCGCCCTGCGCCGTCGTCCGGCACGCCAGGACATATCCCGCCGCCCGCTCCTCCTCCGAGAGCTGCCCCCTCGGCTCCGTGATGAAGGCCCCGCGGGCGCGCACCTTGCACCGCCCGCAGACCCCCTCCCCGCCGCAGCTGCTGTAGATCGGCAGGCCCGCGGTGATGGCCGCGGCGAGCAGGTCGGTCCCCTCCGCCACGACCGCGACCTTGTCCCCCGGCTGGAATGTGATCCGACAGCGATTCATGAGAGGTGCAGCCCCCTACCCTCCCCCCACCCTGGCGAAAAACCCTTAGTGCCCCCTCCCTCCCCCACATGTGGGGGAGGGAGGGGGACAGGGGGAGAGTGGGGGGCGTCTGTTATAGTTTCAACCACGAATGTGAGTAGAGGCTCTCCCCCATCAGCACCTTCGCGGTCTTGATGTAGTCCGTCTCCTCCTGCGTCTTCGGCTCCACGGCCTCCCCGTCCAGGGTCCGGTGGACGGCCTCCACCAGGTCGTTCCGCCTGCCCCGGACGATGTCCACCAGGTCCTTGTCAAATGCGTTGACGATGGCCGAGTCCAGGCCGTGCTTCATCAGGACCATCAGGTAGGTCCGGTTGATGATGTCCCGCAGCTCCTCCGGCGTCCCGTTGGACACATTGGACAGCCCGCACGTGGACCTGCACTCCGGCGCCAGCTCCTTGAACATCATCATGAACTCCGTGCACCCCTGCACCTGGTCCTGTTGCGACGAGATGGGCAGGACGATGGGGTCCAGCAGGATGTGGCCCATCGGGATGCCCGCCTCCGCCGCCTTCGCCATCATATCGGCGGCCAGGGCCCCCCGCTCCGCCGCGTCGCGCGGGACCCCCTCCACGCCCAGCAGCAGCCCCACGAACGACGCGTCGTAACGCTTCGCGACCGGGAACAGGGCCTCCATCCGCTCCGGCCGGCAGGAGATGGAGTTGATCACCGCCGGTCTCTTGCAGGCCCTCAGCCCCGCCTCGATGGCCTCCACGTTCGTGGTGTCCAGGAGCAGCGGAATGTCCACCGCCTCCTGAACGGTCTTGACCACCCACTCCATCAGCTCCGCCCCCGCCTTGCGCGCCGGGCCGATGTTCAGGTCCAGATAGTCCATGCCTCGCTCGGCCTGCGCCACGGCCATCCTCTGGATCGGCTTGGGGTCCCTCCCCTTGAGCGCCGGGCCGAGGGTCTTGGACATGACGTTGATGCTCTCGCCAATCAGGATCATCGATCAGTTCCTCTTTAAGGTTTCCACGCTTTCAGGTACGCCGGGATGTGCGCGGCCTCGCGGGGGCCGACCAGGACCTCCCAGTCGGGCAACTCCTCGCTCAGCTCGCCCGAGATCTGCGCCGCGTAGCCGGGGATGATCAGCTTCCGGTGCCTCACCTTGTCCGCGATGCCGCTCTTCTTCACGAACGGCGCGATGGCGTCCGCCACGAACTTCCCCGCGGCCCACGCCGTCATCACCGACAGCCCCTCCGTGTCCTTGATCAGGAGGTAGGCCGGCACCCGGCTCGTCTCCACCTCCCCGGACACGATGAAGTAGGTCAGCGAGAAGTTGGACGTGAGCAGCACGGGCGAGTCCTCGCCCGGCCCCCCGACCTCGTAGAGCCCCTCGCCCGTGGCCATCGGCCGCTGCGGGTCCGTGTAGATGTTCATCCGCTCCAGCAGGAGCGGGAAGAGGCTGTGCCCCTCGAAGTCGGACAGGACGATCACCCCGGCGTACTTGGCGATCAGCATCGCGGCGATCACCGTCTCCTGCATCGGGTCGTCCGTCATCTCGCACGGGAACGCGATCGTCGGAAACCCGAGCGACGCGACCTTCCCCACGAGCGCCGCCCGCCGCGCCGCGATCTGGTCCTCCAGGGCCTTGCGCGGCCTGCGGGAGCCGGGGTCCAGGACCAGGTCCTTGACCCCCATGCCCGTCAGCTTCTCCGTCAGCTTGACGCACCCCTCCAGGCTGTCCGACCGCACGGCGGCAGGGCAGCCGCTCGCCTTGGCCAGGTTCCCCACCGCCTCCACGTTGTCCGACGTGGCCGCGTAGAGCAGGGGCTTTGCCTCCCCGCACGCCTTGACGCCCGCCGCAAGGGCCTCGGGCCGCTGGCTCATCAGGATGAGCCCTATCCCCTCGGCCTTCCGGACGCGCTCCACCAGACTCGCGAACCTCTGGGCGTCCCCCTTCGTCTCCTTCACGGCCACGAGTTCGGGCCGAAGCACAAGCCCCACCCGCTCGTACTGGAGGGCCTTCATCTTCCCCAGCCGGGCGTCCACCTCCCCGTCGCCCATCCCGTCCGTGATCAGCATCGCCAGGCCCGGCGGGTTGATGAACGTCTTCTCGTGCCGGAACATCACCGTCTCCCCGCCCATCTTGACCGCCCGGTCCCCGGCCCCCACGGCCACCGTCCGGATGGGGGGCGCGGCCGCCTCCTGGAGCTGCGCCTTCGCCCCCTCCGTCACGTGGGGGCAGAGCGCCAGCTCCGTCTTCCCCATCGCCAGGTTCATCGCGAACGCCAGGCAGGTGGGGAACCCGCACTCCTTGCAGTTCGTCTTCGGCAGCAGCTTAAAGATCTGAATTCCTGTGAGCGCCATACAACCTCC
>CAYRZX010000197.1:0-12993 GCA_964428665.1 uncultured Gemmatimonas sp. | reverse complement strand
ACGCGTCCTCGCAGACCGGGGGGCCGGGCCGGAACTGCCTCGTCCAGGCCTGGACCTGCTCGATCTCTCCAAACCAGAGACGGCACAGGTCGATCAGATGGGAGCCGAGGTCCAGGACGATGCCCCCTCCAGGCCCGAACCTCCAGGCCGTGGCGTCGTCGCGCGCCTGCGCGGGCTCGCCCGTCCCCGTGAACCATCCGCCCTGGAACAGCGCCCCCCAGACGTGGTAGACGCGGCCCAGGGCCCCGGAGCGGATGAGCTCGGATGCAAAGGCGATGTCCGGGAGAAACCGGTAGGAGAAGTTGACCATGTGCGCGGTCCCGGCCTGTCGCGCGGCCTCCCACATGGCGAGGGCCTCTTCAAGGCTGCTCCCCAGCGGCTTTTCGCAGAGCACGTGTCTCCCCGCCTCCAGGGCGGCCAGGGCGACCTCGCAGTGGGCCTGGGCCGGCGTGCACACGAAGACCGCCTCCACCCCCTCCTCCCGCATCAACTCCGACAGCGAGGCGCAGGCCCGCGCCCCGAAGTCGTCGGCGACCCGGCGCGCGGCCACCCGATTCAGGTCATAGACCGCCCTCAGCCGGAAGGTCCGCCGCCCCCTGAGCCTCGGAAGGTAGGCCCAGCGGACCACGTTTCCCACGCCGACCAGCCCGACCCCCACGGGCCTCGCATCCGGCGGGGCAGCGGCCGGCGTCCTCTGGAGGCGGCGTTCCAGCCTGCGAAAGATGCGCCGCAGAAGCGTCCGCTCTTCGATCTTCAGTGTGGAAGGGTTCATGGCCTGATCTTTGCCCTTTCGGAAGGACTCTCAACGAGATAGTCCAGGATTCTGTTCAGTTTGTCGAAGCCCAGGTTTCTGAACTCCCCGACGTCTTCGGGCCGGACCAGTCGCAGTTTCCGGATCATGACGAGGTATGCCCCGGCGTAACCGACGCCCAGCCCCAGCAGCGTGGCCACATTCAGCCTCGGAAACAGGGGAGAGAGAATCGCCCCCAGAAGGACCAGCGGAACGGTTATCTTCACAAAGAACTTGAAGGGGAAATAGATCCCCTCCACGACCCTGGACACCGCATACAGGATGCAGGGCGCGGATATGGCGTGGGCCCCCAGAACCGCCGCGACCGCCCCGTACATCCCGTACCGGGGGATCAGCAGATAGTCCAGCGACAGGGCGACGACGATCTGCAGGACGGTCAACGGAAACATCTTGAGAATCTTCTCCTTGGTGATGATGGCCATGGACAGGGGCATGTAGATCAGCGGCGCCGTGTGGAGGATGAAGAACAGGGCGGCGATGGGTCCCGCGGCCTGCATTTTAGGGCCGTAAAGCAACGTGATGATCTGCGGCGCCCAGAAGGCCCCGAAGATCGAAACCGGGACCGCCGTCAGGATCAGCGCCCTGTAAAAAGAGGCGATGAGCCTCCCCAGGCAGTCCTTGTCCCTGGCGTAGGCCTCGGCGAACCCGGACACGAAGAGGTTCTGCACCGCCAGCGGGATGAACGTGACGATCATGAACGGGAGCGAACACCCCAGGTCGTACAGGCCGACGACGGCGGGCGTGGCGAAGACCCCCAGAAAAAAGACCTCCGAATACCTCCTCACCAGCATGTTGGCCACGGAGTCCAGCGCGCTGGACAGGGAGATATTCATCGTCCGGCGCTTCCCTATGCCGGGGGAGGAGGCGGGATGCCATTTCAGGCGTCGAACGAACCCGGCCAGAAGAATCCCCCCCACGACGGAGACGGCGACGAACGGCGCGATCTGCGCCAGGAGCGCCACGTGGACCTCCGGGGCGATGGGCAGGAGCGCGGCCGCTATCCCGAACCAGAGGACCCCCCGGCAGACGGACATGATCGACACGACACGGACCTGAAACAGGGAGGTGAAGGCGTCGTTGATAAAGTTCCTGCTCAGTTCCACCCCCACCAGCAGGGCCACCAGCGGCAGATAGTACTGAAAGTCCGCGTGAAACCATCGGTCGAACCATGGCTTTGCCGCCCACAGGGCCAGGCCGGAGACCGCCACCATCCCCGCCTGTAAAGCCCCTGTCTTCCACAGCAAATTGCGCAGGCCGGTCCGATTCTGCGCGACCAGCAGCTCCGGGATGAACCGGACCAGCGCCGTGTTGAACCCCAGGCTGCACACTACGATCAGATATTCTCCGATATTCCTGCAGAGGCTGAACAGGCCATAGCGATCCGCGCCCAGAGTTCTCACCGTAACGACGGAGATCCCGAAATACGCCAGGAAGAGGACGAGTTTGCTGGCGACTGTCCACGGGACGCCGCCCACGACCCTGCGCGAAAAGAAGATCGCCTCGGGGGCTTCGGCCTCCCCCTCAGGACGACTTATACAGGACGGTAGCGTCGACACGGACAATCCCTTTTCCATTCGGATTGGCATGGTTCAGGTCTTTGAAAACTTACTCTTGTACTTCAGTATGGGATACTCAAAATACCGGTACACCAGACTCTCAAGAATGACCACCCCGGTTGCGGAGAGGCAAAACACAGTCCAGGGTTCAACAGAGATGCGCGTTTTTACGGCTATGATAACCAGCACATGGAGCAGATAGATTCCATAGCTTATTTTCCCAATATGGTTGAGCAATCGGTTTCCCAGAACCGGGACGTTGGGCCTGATCGCGCAACCTCCTATGCTCACGGTCATCAGGAGATACAACAACTGGGATGTCAACGCGGTATAGTGGCTAAACTGAATCGTGAGCAGCATGGCAACGGTCGTCAACCCTGTGAGTCCGAGTATAACAGGTCTGGACAGAAAAGATTTAAATACCCAGAATCCCTGTTTGGCGTTGAGCGCAAAGGCCAGCAGAACGCCCATTAAAATGGGTTCCCGATAACTGAACACGATTCTCCAGATTAAATTCGGGTCATCTTCACTGATCCATCCCGCGTTGAAAATCAGGATTTTTGAAAATAGAGCGCCTGCTAATAAAAGAGTCAGATGCCGTCGGTTAAACCATCGCATAAATTGGCTGAAAAACAGGTAGAACTGCTCTTCGACGGCAAGAGACCAGGAGAAAAAAAACGGCCCTGTCGCTAAAACAGTTGTCAGATTGCTAAAATAAAACAGATGGCTGATGAACCTCTGTTTGAATAGCGATTGATTCTCCGGCGAAAATTGACCGAACACGAAAACGAGAAGGACGTAAACAAACAGAACAGCGTAGTACAGAGGGAAAAGCCGGAGGGAACGCCTTATGTAGAAATGGATCAAATTGATCCGGCCGTTTTTCCTCTCCTCTCTGAGCAATAAGCTACAGATCAAAAATCCGCTTATAGAAAAGAACAGAGCTACGCCGTAACGCCCGTTCATCTGGAGAGTCCGAAAGATGCTCTCGCCCAAGGGGGGGACATGATGGAATAAAACCAGCAGGATAGAAATGCCCCGCAACCAGTCGAGGTTTTGGAAAAAGGTCGATGCCAAAAAGTCTCTGTACTGAGCCTCCGTGCCCAATTGGTTAAAAGACCCAAATGGCCTGCGGGTGCGGACGCGGAGCAGCAGGGCTTTGGCAACGCCGACAACGCCCCTTTCGGACCTGTCCAGGGCCTCGGTCCGGTCGTATGGCTCTATGATCACACCCTCTTTTTCCGTAGTCTGTCCGTCCGTGGGATGCCGGAAGGATGGCGTCTCCGCCTGGGCAGCCGATCCGTTAGCCCCCTGGACCCGCTTGCCGTTCTGTGATTCGAGCGCGATCTTCATAAACATCTCGCCCTTATGGTTTGGCGATGAGCCGTCTCAGAAGGTGTCTGAAAAGGGGGAATTCTGCGGGCACGGTGCGTCGAATCACAGGCATAAGACCTGCGACTGTGGACCCCATTCGCCAGTAAAGTCGACTTTTCTGCCACCCTCTCAACGCGGATTGCATGGGGCGCTCCACGTAGCGGTAGGTCAACGTGGAGGCGCCGATGACGGCGGCCACCACCCCTGCTGCGAAGAGGGTCTCCCATACGATGGACGGACTGCCCGATCCGAAGGCCATTCTCTGATGCAGAACGGCGGATACCTTGCGGAGAAGTTCAAACACGAAAATCTGCATCAGGTAGACAGAGTAGGAGATTTCGCCCAGAAACGTCATACATCGTGAACCGAGTAATGTGGTCAGCCTTCCGGGACCCTGTAAGGCCGCGGAGAGCACGGTCACGCATGCCACCAGCACGACGCAGGTGTCCGGAAGACCGGCGAATATCGCCGCTGCGACGGCAAGGGGCGCCAGGATCAGCGCGGGGGTTGTCCATCTGTTGAGACGTCCGGCTCTTCCCTTGTAGACGGTATAGACCAGCATGCCCAGCGTGAACTCGAACAGGCAGCGGAACATGGCTGGGCCGCCAGCGATGTTGAGCCGCAGGTCTCCGTGCAGAGACTCCAGAACGTAGAGTCCGCTGAGACACAGGATGGAGAGGGCGACTCTGGACCGAACGGAGAGACGCGGGATGAGCAGGACAAGAAAGGGAAAGACGGCATACGCCCACCACTCGGTGCTGATAGACCAGGATGGGAAATTCCAGCTGTGCTGTCCTGAGACGCCCAATCCATTGAGAAGAAACAACTGGGCCGCGAGAGACGACGGGCTGTGAGTGCCAGCGAAGGGCTGCTCCCGAGATGCGATGCCCAGACCAGCTACGTAAAGCACTGTCCATTTTACGACTTCAAGCAGGACGAACATCAGCAGGACAAAGGCATGCAAAGGGTATATCCGGGAAAAGCGTGCGTACATGAACTTGATATATGTCTTGAACTCCACCTTGCGGTCAAATGAAGCGGTATAGACGTGGCTGAGCACGAAACCGCTCAGGACAAAGAAGAGGTCGCAGGCCAGGTAGCCCGCTTCCAGCCACCGACAGAGGAGGTACTCCCGGATGGAAGGCAAGAGAAAGTAGGCCGGAAGGTGAAAGAACACGACCCACAGCGCGGCGATCCCCCGGATAGGGGTCAGAAGCGGCAGGTAATCAGGCCTTTCAGGCCCGCGATCCCTCAGTTCCGCGCCTCTTTCCGGGGCCTGGGGATTGACGTGTGGCGCGAAGGGTGTAGTCTGTTGCACGGCAAGCGATTCCATTCAGGTCACCCCCTCCGATTTATCACCTTGTTCTTGCTCAACCATCGGCCCAGACTGCCTTTGGGATACCCGACTGCAAAGAAAAATATGTCATTAATGTCTAAATATATAATTTTGGCTAAAATTGTCAAGAAGATAAGTTATATATTTTAAGACTTTAATGATTTTTATGTATAAGCGGCTTTTCGGGTGGACACAAAAAGGCCCGGCGGATGGGACATTCCGCCGGGCCTGGGAAAAGGAATCGGATGTTCTTTCGTAGGGGCGGTTCGCGAACCGCCCCTACATCTATTTCGCAAACAACATCTTCCTGACCTGGGAAAACCCCCCTGCCTCCAGGCGATAGATATACAGTCCGGTGGCCACCTGCCGCCCGGCGGCGTCCCGGCCGTCCCACTGGATGCTGTGGACGCCCGGCCCCTGCGCGGCGTCCACCAGGACGCGCACCCGCTGGCCCAGGAGGTTGTAGACCACCAGCCGCACCCCGGACGCCTCGGCCAGCCTGTAGCGGATGGTCGTGGACGGGTTGAACGGGTTGGGGGTGTTCTGGTCCAGCCCGAAGGTCAGACCCGCCTCCTGTTCGCTCCCCCTCTCCCTGCCTGTCCTGAGCGAAGTCGAAGGATGGGGGAGGGGGATGGGGAGAGGGGTCGCCGGCTTGGCCGCGCCGCCCGTCGCGCCCAGACCCATCAGCGCGGCGAAGTGCTCCGCGTGCGACGCCTGCGACTCCCAGACCGTGAACTCGTTGGTGATGACAAACGTGCGGATGTCCCCGTACCTCCGCATCAGGGGGTGCAGGCTGAAGCTGGGGTAGAAGGCGGCATTGCCGGGACTGTAATAAGGCGCTGTCGAGAGGTCGCTGACAGGGCCGTACACCGGGATGCCCGGGATGGGGCCTTTGCCCTCCTTGATGAAGCTCAGGGCGTCCAGGTGCAGCGGCTCCTCCACGCGGCGGGACCCGAGACCCGTGAAATAGACCAGGCCGTCCGGGTTCCCCCCCAGCGCGTAGTCGGCGGCCAGGCTGAGCGCATCAAAGTAATCCTGGGCCACGGACGGGGACAGGCCGCCCATCTGGAGGCGGGCGTAGACCGTGTCCATGAACTTGCCCGTCGTGACCCCGTTCCCCCAGTCCGGGCTGGTCGTTCGCGGGCTGCGGTGCGCGTGCGCGGAGTTCAAAACGCTGTTCACGGCCTCATTGGCGTAGTTGGTCAGCCACTGCTGGGACGTGGACACGATCCCGGCGTCCGCGTCGGCCCGGCCCAGGTAGCCCAGGATGAAGTCCGGCATGGCGCGGTCGTTGTTGAAGAAGTCCCCCATCCAGTACTGGGCGGTCGCAAAGTTGCTGAACGCGCCGTACGTGCCCATCGCGGCCCACGCCGCCTCAAACGCGGCCTTGTAGGTCGCGTCCCCGGTCAGCCGGAACAGCTCGCCCGAGGCGTAGAGCCGGTTGGCATTGCTCGCGCCGTTGGCCGCCGCGTAGGTGTAGGCGTTGGCCGCCCGCGCCCGCAGGGCGCCGGAGCGGGCCGCGTCGTAAGGGGCCACCAGCCGCGCCGCCTGGGCGAATAGCCCCGCCACGCGGGCCGTGTGGTTGGCGTCGCGGGAGAACGTCCAGTAAGGCAGCGGGTCCTGGTCCGTGTGGTAGAACCCCCACGGGTGACGGTAGGAGTCGCACCCGGAGCGCACCCCGCCATCGCTCTCCTGAAGCTGCTCCCAGCCCGCCACGCCCCAGAGCGCCTCGTCCAGCAGGTCCGGGATGCCGTTTCCGCTCTGGGGGATGTTGAGCTGCCCGTCCGTGAACGCCCCCGGGTTGAGTTCGTAGGCCCGCATGAGCATCTGCGCGACCACGCTGTGCATGGGCCGCTGGTCAAAGTCCCCTGCGTCGTGATAGCCGCCCACGAGGGGGCGCTCGCCTGTCTTGGGCGTGGTCTCCGCAAAGGGCGCATCTGCGCCGGGGTTCGTGTTTTCCGCGGTGTAGATCGTGGGGTGGTCCGCCGGCCTGGACCAGATTCCGTCCGTGTAGGCCGGCTTCAGGTCCCCGCCCCAGCGGTTGTAGAAGAGGCCGCGCGTGACCGTGGAGAAGGCTTTGGACACCGCAGCCTGGCTCACGGCCGTGGCCCAGGACACCCCCACGCCGGGGATGCGCACGCGGTAGCGCGCGCCCTCCGCAGGGGGGACCGTGGAGAGGTCGATCTGCCGGACCTCGGCGCCCGCGTCACTGTCGTTCGTCGAGCGCGAGGCGATCCCCAGGCCGCCCACCGCCAGGGTGCGCGGCAGATTGGCGTCCGCAGGCTCGGAGAGCGCCTCCGCCGTGGCCGGGAAGTTCGCCAGGGACAGGGCCCCGCCGTCCCCCATCCAGCCGGAGACGTAGGCCCAGCGCCTCCTGGCCTTCGGGTTGTACCCGACCTGGTTGAGCTGCACGACCGGCGTCTCTAAGTAGCGGTCGCTGAACGGCAGGGTGAAGTCGAGGCCGAGCGGCCCCGTGATGCGCAGGACCTCCCGGCTGCCGACCGCCCCGTTCAGGACGAGATAAATGCGGTGGTCCACGTCCACCACGTTGTCGTCATAGGGAGCGCCGAACCCGATCTGATAGCTCGGCTGGCTGACGGGGATGGTGTGGCGGTGGACCTGCGAGACCTGGATCGGCGTACCGTCCCGGCGCGTCACCGTCCAGGGGCCGGCCTGCCACGTGGAACCCTGGTTGCCGGTGAGGCCGGTCCCATTATAATAGGTACCCTTGTTTTCCAGCACGATCATCAGGACGTTCGGCGCATAGCCGTGCGCCTCGCGGAGGGGCGTGTCCAGCGTGGCGCGAGGGCCGCCCTTCGTGCGGGTGTAGGCGTTGCTCGACACGGCCCCCGAAGGGGTGTCTGCCTCCACGCGCAGGAACACGTCCGCCGCCGCCGCCAGCTTCGTGAACTGATAGCTGGTGGCGTTCCCCGGCAGCGTCGCCACCAGTTTCTGGTCGGGCAGAGACCCTCCGGCGACCGCCGCCGGCTCCGCCGCCAGGTACACGCGGACCCCGGTGGCGTTGGACACCTGCGCCCAGGCGATGCTGACCGTGCTCGACGTCACGGAGGTCACCGAGACCCCGCCCGCCGGCGCGGGAGGTGGGGGTGAGGTGGTCGTCCCATCCCCCGTCAGGGACACCCCGGATGGGCTTCCTGTGGCGTCGTGGGCGATGGACAGGGAGGCGGACTTGGTCCCCGCCGAGGTCGGCGCAAACGTCACCGTGATCGTCTGGCTCCCTCCCACTGCCACCGTGGCCGTGGTCGGAGAGACCGTAAACTGCGAGGCGTCCGTCCCGCCCACCGCGATGCCCGTGACGTTCAGCGTCGCATCCCCCGTGTTGGACACCGTGAGCGTCTGTGTCCCGGATGACTCCACGTTGAGGCTGCCGAACGACAGCGAAGAGGGCGAGACCGAAGCCACCGGCGCTGGCGCAGGGGCCGGGGCCGGTGTGGAGGAGAGGCTCACGGCCTGGATGTCGTCGATGTAGATTTTATGCCCCGAAGTTGGCCTGGCTACTCCAAAATACAGGATCTCCACGCTGTTGAGCGAGTAACTGGAGGTCTTCAGGGCCGAGATGGGGATCCGGACCAGCTTGTAGGCGGTCGTCAGTCCCCCGCCCCCCACGATATAAGGATCGATGTTGACGCTGTTGCTGAAGTTGGGCCAGGCGTAGACGCTGAAGTCGAACGTCCTGCCCGTCATGTCCGCCCTGGCGTAAAACTGGATCTCATCGTATCCCGAGAGGTCCATCCGCCAGGCGCTCAGGCCGTTCAGGCCGAGGCTGGGGGAGTGCCAGGGGTCCGGGGCGCCCTCGAAGCACCAGGTCCCCTGATACGCCTGCGTGTTGTTGGCAGAGCCATACTCAAACGTCGCCCCCGCCGTCTCCCCGTTCCAGAGGAGTTGCTGGATCGCCCCCGCCCCGCTCAGAGAAACGCCGGACGGACTCCCCGCCGCGTCGTGGGCGATGGACAGGGAGGCGGATTTGGTCCCCGCCGAGGTCGGCGCAAACGTCACCGTGACCGTCTGGCTGCCCCCGGCTGACACCGTCGCCGTGGTCGGAGAGACCGTAAACTGCGAGGCGTCCGTCTCGCCCACCGTGATGCCCGTGATGTTCAGCGTCGCATCCCCCGTGTTGGACACCGTGAGCGTCTGCGTCCCGGATGACCCCACGTTGACATCCCCGAACGACAGGGAGGAGGGCGACTGGGCGTAGACCGGCGCTGGCGCAGGGGCAGGCGTCGGAGTCGGCGTCGGTGTGGAGGAGAGGCTCACGGCCTGGATGTCGTCGATGTATATCTTGTGCCCCGAGGTCGGCCTGGCCACTCCAAAATACAGGATCTCCACGCTGTTGAGCGGATAGCTGGCCGTCTTCAGGGCCGAGATGGGGATCTTCACCAGCTTGTAGGTGGTCGTCAGCCCTCCGCCCCCCACAATATAAGGATCGATGTTGACGCTGTTGCTGAAGTTGGGCCAGGCGTAGACGCTGAAGTCGAACGTCCTGCCCGTCATGTCCGCCCTGGCGTAAAACTGGATCTCATCGTATCCCGAGAGGTCCATCCGCCAGGCGCTCAGGCCGTTCAGGCCGAGGCTGGGGGAGTGCCAGGGGTCCGGGGCGCCCTCGAAGCACCAGGTCCCCTGATACGCCTGCGTGTTGTTGGCAGAGCCATACTCAAACGTCGCCCCCGCCGTCTCCCCGTTCCAGAGGAGTTGCTGGATCGCCCCCGCCCCGCTCAGAGAAACGCCGGACGGACTCCCCGCCGCGTCGTGGGCGATGGACAGGGAGGCGGATTTGGTCCCCGCCGAGGTCGGCGCAAACGTCACCGTGACCATCTGGCTGCCCCCCACGGCAACCGTGGCCGTGGTCGGAGAGGCCGCGAACTGCGAGGCGTCCGTCCCGCCCACCGTGATGCCCGTGACCGACAGGCTGCCCGTGCCGGTGTTGCTGATCGTGAACGTCTTCTGCGACGTGGACCCCACGCTGGTGTTGTCCATCGCCAGCGAGGCCGTAGACAGGCTGATCGCCGGAATGCCCACGCCGCTCCCGCTCAAAGACACGTTCGTCGGGCTGCCCTGCGCATTGTGCGCGATGGACAGGGAGGCGGACCCGGTCCCCGCCGAGGTCGGCGAAAACGTCACGGCCACATTCTGGCCCTGGCCGGGGTTCACGCTGAAAGAGGTGGGAGAGGCTGAAAACTGCCCGGCGTCCGCGCCGGAGAGGGTGATGCCCGACACGGTCAGCGTCGCCGTCCCCGGGTTGGACATCGTGAGCGTCTGCGTCCCCGATGACCCGACGTTGACATTCCCGAACGACAGCGAAGAGGGCGAGACCGAAACCCCTGGAACGAGCTTCACGGCCTGTACGTTATCAATGTAAATCTTATATCCCGCATTCGTCTTGGCCGTCCCGAAATACAGGATCTCCACGCTGTTGAGCGGGTAGCTGACCGTCTTGAGGGCCGCGACGGGAATCCGGACCAGCTTGTAGGTGGTCGTCAATCCCCCGCCCCCCACGATGTAGGGGTCTATGTTGACGCTCTTGCTGAAATTGGGCCAGGCGTAGACGCTGAAATCGAGCGTCTTGCCCGTCGTATTGGCCTTGGCATAAAACCAGACCTCGTCGTAGCCCGAAACATCCGCCCGCCAGCTGCTCAGGCTGTTCAGGCCAATGCCGGGGGAGTGCCACGGGTCCGGGGCGCCCTCGAAGCACCAGGTCCCCTGATACGCCTGCGTGTTGTTGGCCGAGCCGTAATGAAAGTCAGTGGTCCATGTCTCCCCATCCCAGAGGGTCAGGCTCTGCGCCTGCGCATCTCCGAAAAAGCTGACAAGGCACCCCGCTAAAAGGGCGAACATCACCGCGAAGGAGAGGATCGATCTTTTCATTTTGACTCCGTCTGTAAAACGGTTATATTTTCTGTGCAAGAACGCAGAAAGGGGCGTGGCCATTCATCTGCGCGGTGGATAGGGCTTTCCCCTTGCGATCTTGTCGGGCTATCGGTGACGAGCTGTGGCAGGCGCGAACCGATAGCCCCTTTTTTATTGGGTGGTCTTTTAGAGAGCCGTGAGAGAGTTGTAGGGCGCGATCGATGATCGCGCCTCAACGTGTGCGTTCGGGGAGGGGGCCCCCTCCCGAATAAAGGTTACGGCCTATCCCTTTTGCAACCCACGTGCCATTCCGTTTTGTTCATTTATATATTCAATGTTTATAATGACTTAATTTAAACCCGGAAAGCGAGAGATCCCTTATCCGTTCAGATTTTTGAACATCGAAGGAGGGGCCTCGTTAAAATTCTCATACGAGTTACGCATCTGGCCTCTGAAGGCCCAGAATGCGCAGCTCTTATCGTATGAGAGAAGAGATCGCCCGGAGGTGGGTGAGATCGCGGAAAGGCGAGGGGATTCGAGGATGAGGATGGGGTGAATTTTATAGGAGAGATGGAACGCGGGTCTTCTCATCCATAATCACGAACTGCATCTGATCCCTGGTAAGGCCTATGGCATTCGTCAGGTTGGCCCCCCGCAGGTCGGCCCCATGAAGGATCGCTTTCCGCAGGTCGGCTCCCTGGAGATAGGCCCCGTGGAGTTTGGCGCCCTGGAGCTTGGTGTCCTGGAGGACCGCCTTCTGGAGGTCCACCAGCTGGAGGCTGGCCCCCTGGAGGCTGACCCCCCGGAGGTTGGTCTTCCCGAGGTCGGCGCCCAGCAGGTCGGCGCCCCGCAGATCGGCCCACCAGAGTTTGGCCTCCCGGCAATCGGCCCCCTGAAGGCCGACCCCCCGCAGGTCGGCCTCCATGAGGTCGGCCTCCCTCAGGTCAGCGCCCTGGAGCCTGGCCCCGTGAAAGCAGGTCCCCTGGAGGGTGGTCCCCCGCAGGTCAGCCCCCCGCAGATCAGCGCCCTGAAGGCTGGCCCCCTGGAGGTCGGCGCCCCGCAGGTCCGCCTCCTGGAGGCGAGACGTGGCCAGTCTGGCCCCCCGCAGATCGGCCATGGCCAGTTTGGCGCCCCGCAGGTCGGCGCCTATGAGGTAGGCCCTCCGCAGGTCCGCCTCCTGGAGATTGGCCCCCTCGAGGTCCGCCCCCCGCAGATCGGCCCCCAGAAGATAGGCCTTTTTCCCCTCTTCCCCCTTGGATTCCACCCACCTCCGATGCGCCTCAAAAATCTCTTGATGCGTCACGAAAACCTCTTCCAATGGCCTCGGCTCGTTCATCACTCCTTCTCCTGTCTTAGAGCTGCTTTCTCAGGAGCGCGCAGGGCTTGCATCTTCTTCGGCTCTCTCTGTTTTGATAGGGTCCAGAATCACTTTTTTTCCGTGCTAAAACGCAGAAAGGGGCGTGGCATCCTTCCGTGCGTTGGAGTGTCTCCCCCTTGCGTTCTTGTCAGGTTATCGGGGACGAGCGGTGGCAGGCGCGAACCGATAGCCTCTAAGAGGGTCACCGCTTACTTTAGCAACCCATGTGCCATTTCTCGTGAAATATTTTAGGCCATTGTTTTTTGCTTACTTATAAAAAAGATGGCGAAAGGCTGATCGGTCATGTCTAAATTCTTGAACGAGAGGGGAGGGCTTTGTCAAAATTATCTTACGGAAAAGAGGGGGGCTCGAATAGAGGGCGAGGTTCGACCGCGAAGGGTGAGGGCGCAGAGGGGGGGGGCCTGTTGAGGGAAAAAAATACGGGATGAAGACAGATCGCTTCATCCCGTATAGGGGAGTCCTGGAGCGCGGCTGACGACGGCGGGAGGGAGCCGGTCAGCCGGTCCAGAAACCCCCTTTCATTCTTACGCAAGCGCCGGCGTCAACCGTGCAGGGCGACCTCCCTGAGGACCTCGTCCGGGCTGTGCCCATTCCCGGACCTCCATCGCCCCTCCAATTTCTCCGCCACCTGGGGGAGGGTGGTGTATTCCATCTCCTCCATCGGCAGGCGATG
>CAYRZX010000196.1:0-13005 GCA_964428665.1 uncultured Gemmatimonas sp. | reverse complement strand
TCCTGGAAAAAGAAGTCCGTTCCGTAGGTGTCCGTCAGCGCGACGGACAGCCCCGGCCCGTACGCCTCCCACCACTCCCGGAGCGTCCGGTTGTGGGAGGCGCGAATCGCCTCCTCATCCTCCCCCCCGATCCCGGACAGGGCCATGAACATCTCGTGCCCCATCGTCCCGATGGGCGTCAGGCCGAGCCGGAAGGCCATCTCCACGTTTGAGGTGCCCAAAAACTGATCGGGCAACTCCTCCGCAAGCCTCCTCAACACCTCCATCTGCCACGCCCGGCTGAAGCGCCTCCTGCCCCCGAAGTCCGAAAACCGCATCTCTGGCCGCTCCCGCAGCGCGCGGACCTTCGCCTCCAGCCGGGCCCTGCCCTCCTCCATGACTGTCTCTCGATCGGCGAGACTCTGCCGTTCCACCAGGCCGCGGCAGTAGAGTTCGTGCACGACCGACAGCGCGAGCGTCTCCCAGAGAATCGCCTCGCACCACCTGCCGGAGAATTCGAGACGATACGCGTCGCCGGCCCTTTCGAGGTGGTATTCGGGCAGGCGAACCCCCTCCAGAAACCTCACATATTCCTCCCGAAAGACCGGCCCCCTGGCCACGCGGACGTCGCGCAGGTACCGCAGCTCCTCCTCCGCGAAGCGGAGCGTCCGGGCGTGGTCCAGTTCGCGGCGCAGTGCGGCCTCATCCACCGCCTCGGCGAGCCGCGCCTTTTGCGTCCTGTTCTTGAAGGCATATCTCGCCGTCACGCCAGGGTACCGGAGGTAAGCGACCTGTCCCATGGTGAACTTGTAGAAATCGGTGTCCAGCAGCGATTCGATGATCGGCATGGGGAACTCCTTCGGAAAACGGCAAACGGGACCACAAGACCACAGACTACGGACCACAGGACTTGACGGTCTTGTGGTCTGTGGTCTTTCACCTCTTTATCCCCGGCCAGGACTCTATCGGATCCGTGGACCTGACCAGGCGCATGCCCGCCTCCGCAAAGCGCTGTTGCGCCGCCTCGGCCTCCGGCGTGAAGTCCGCGGCGATGCCCCCCCTGCCGTCCGGCACGACCACGGACGACATGCAATCGGTCAGAATGTAAACCTTCCTCGCCAGCGCGGGGTCCTGCGCCAGGACCTCGTCTAACAGATCCTCGATCGTGCTCTTGACGCAGTGGCTCGCGGCCTGACCCGCGACGACCACCCCGTCCTCCTTTAAAAGTGCATTCAGAAACCTGACGTTCTTCTCCACCAGGGGCCGCCCGTCCCATCCCATCAACACCTCGGGCCGCAGCACGGAGTAGTTTTCGGTGAGGGGGTGGTCCCCCTTGGCCTCCGCCCACGACTGCGCCCCGCGCAGGAAGGCGTGGAACAGCCGCGCCTCGTGGACCACGCCCACCAGCCCGTGCCCCTCGCTACCCAGCAGGCAGTGGGGCGGCCAGAGATACAGGGTGTACTTGCCGCTCCGCGCCAGCTCCGCGCAATAGAACGCCACCTGTTTGCAGAGCCAGGGGTAGTCCCCGTCGCAGAGCCACTCTGCCACCGCCGGGTTCGGCCTCACCGGCCTGCGCAGGACCTGGCCCGCCGGGTCGGTGTTCACGAGCGCATCCCCGTCCAGCCGGATCAGGGTGTGCGGGGCGAGCGGCCGGCCCTCTTCGTCCACGAAGAACCACGGGAAGAAAATCTGATACACGAAATGGGTGTCCAGCGTCGTGGTGATCCGGGTGATCCATCTCGCGTTGCGATAGATGAACGCCGCGATGCGCTGGCTGTCGTCCATCGCCCCCGTGCCGCTCCGCCCCCCCACGTAGAGCGTCCCCTCCGGGAAGCAGAAGTCCTTCTGCACGTCGATCAGGAGCAGGTGCAGCCGGAACGCATCGGAGCCCGAAGGCGCCACATCGTGCGCGCGACGCCACGCCCCGGTCTGCTGAAACAGCGCGAGCGGGTCCGGGCGATAGTCCCAGCGCCTCGCGAGCGCCGGGTCGTAGAAGGGAGGGAGAGGGAGTTCTCCAACGGGTTTTCCCATAAAGACCTCCTGAGCGCAAAATGAGGTTGACAAGCGGCCCCGGTTTATGTATCTTCCATCACCTATAAAATTTATATAAATTTTATAGGAATTTTAATAAAATTTATATAGAATCTTAACGAGTTCTTAATGGATTCTTATATAAAACTTGAAAATCCCAAAGGTTTTCCGAAGGAGATGGCGAATGTCAGAGGAAAAGTCCAGAGAAGAGAAGTCCAGAGTGCGGACCTACTCCGCCACCGACAGAGACGATGAGATGCTTGAGATCATCGCGCGTTACCACGGGACGAGCAAAAGCGCCATGATCACAGGCCTGGTCAGAAAAGAGTTCTGGCGGATCTTTCCGAGTGGTACGGAGACGATCCGGCCCGAAGAAGGCGCGAGGATAGTGTCATGAGTCAGTGCGTTACCGAAATCCCCTCAGCAACCTCCTACTCCCCCTATGGCCTCTCCTTTTCTCGGGAGGAGCTGATCGACGAGATCCACCTCCTCCGGGCCGAGAGGAAGGCCGTGATCCTGGCCCACAACTACCAGGTGCCGGAGGTGCAGGACATCGCCGACTTCACCGGCGACTCCCTGGGACTCTCCATGGAGGCGACCAAGACGGACGCCGAGATCATCGTCTTCTGCGGCGTCCACTTCATGGCCGAGTCGGCGAAGATCCTGAACCCGGACAAGAGGGTGCTGCTCCCCCACCTGGGGGCGGGCTGCGCCCTGGCCGACTCCATCACGCCGGAGAGCCTGGACGACTGGAAGAGCCGCTACCCGGGCTACACCGTGGTCACCTACATCAACTCCTCCGCAGAGGTGAAGGCCGAATCGGACATCTGCTGCACCTCGGCCAACGCGGTCGCGGTGGTCAGGAGCCTGAAGACCGACAGGGTCCTGTTCACGCCGGACAGGAACCTGGGCCGGTGGGTCAAGTCCCAGGTACCCGACAAGGACATCGTCATCTACGACGGGGTCTGCCCGACCCACGACGTGCTCCGGGGGGCCAACCTCCTCAAGACCAGGCAGGCCTTCCCCGACGCGGTGATCATCGCCCATCCCGAATGCCGGGAGGACATCGTGGACATCGCGGACGAGGTCTGCTCCACGACGGGGATGATGGCCGCCGTCGCGCGCCACCCCGAGGCCAAAACCTTCATCGTGGCCACGGAGAACGGCATCGTCCACCAGATGAAGAAACGCTACCCGGACAGGGAGTTCATCCTGGCGGACGGCTGCATCGGGTGCCGCCTCCACTGCCCCTACATGAAGGTGACCGGCCTGGAGGACGTCTACCTCTCCCTGAAGGAGGAGCGCTACGAAATTCGCGTGGACCTCGACATCATCCAGGGCGCCAGGCGGGCCCTGGACCGGATGATGGCCGTGCCCCGCGACAACTGATCGACAACTCATAACCTTTCAAAAAAGCCCGGCCCCTGCGCGGACGCCGGGCTTTTTCACGACCCTCCTCTACCTCGTCCACGCGCCCTGAGCGTCTCCTCTTGACATCTCCTGCCGATTTGTCTACTTTATATCCTCTTCAATCTGCTCGCAAGTCGGTTTCTCAGGAGGCGTCTCATGTCTGACCGGCGGGCCGGAGAGGCCCTGAACGGTCTGGGTCTCAAAAGCGACCGATGGATTCGGGAGAAGGCCCTCCACGAAAAGATGATCGAGCCCTTCGTGGAGACGCAGGTCCGGGAGGGGGTCATCAGCTACGGGCTCTCCAGCTACGGCTACGACCTCCGCATCGCCGATGAGTTCCGGGTGTTCACCAACATCAACCACACCATTGTGGACCCGAAGAACTTCGACCCCAAGTCCTTCGTCGATCTTCAGGGGCCGTGGTGCATCATCCCCCCCAACTCCTTTGCCCTCGGAAGGACGCTGGAGTACATCCGCATGCCCCGCAACGCCCTGGCCGTCTGCATCGGAAAGAGCACCATGGCCCGGTGCGGCATCATCGTCAACGTCACCCCCATCGAGCCGGCGTGGGAGGGGCACATCACCCTTGAGATCTCCAACACGACGCCCCTCCCGTGCAAGATCTACGCGAACGAGGGGATCGCCCAGCTCCTCTTCTTCCAGGCCGAGGAGTGCGAGCGGAGCTACGCGGACAAGAAGGGGAAGTACCAGAAACAGATCGGGATCACGCTGCCGAGAATCTGATCCCGCGCATAGATGTAGGGGCGACCGGCCGGTCGCCCCTACGGGAGTCCTTATGAAAATCACCGTCGCCACCAGCGCCGGGTTCTGTTTCGGCGTCCGGGACGCCATCGAAATGGCCTTCGACGCGGCCAAGAAGCGCGAGAGGGACGTCTGGATGCTCGGCGACATCGTCCACAACGAACACGTCGTCAGAGACATCCACGACGCCGGCGTGAAGGTCGTCAAGCGCCTCGACGACGTGGCCGGCGGCACGCTGCTGTTGCGCGCGCACGGGACCGTGCCCCAGGTCTACGAGGAGGCCCGGCAGCGCGGCCTGAACGTCATCGACGCGACCTGCCCGCTCGTCAGCGAGATCCACGAGGTGGCCCGCTGCCTGGAGGCCGAGGGATACCACCTCGTCATCATCGGCGACCACGGCCACGACGAGGTCGTGGGCATCGCGGGACAGGTGAGGGAGGCCACCGTGGTGGCCGGCCCGGAGGAGGCCCGCAACATCCGCCGGGTCAAGCGCGCCGGCGTGGTCGTGCAGTCCACGCAGGACATCCAGAACGTCAAGGCCATCCTCCCGGAGCTGGTCTCCCGCTGCCAGGAGATCAAGTTCATCAACACCATTTGCGGCCCGACCCGGCGGCATCAGAACGAGATCCGGACGATGCCCCTCGAAAACGAGGTCATGGTCATCGTCGGGTCCTTCACCAGCGCCAACACCTGCCGCCTGACGCAGATCTCCACGGCCCTCAACCCGCGCACCCACCAGGTGCAGTCCGCCGAGGACCTCGACCCGGCCTGGTTTGAAGGGGCCGGGACGGTGGGGGTCTCCGCGGGCGCGTCCACCCCGGACCGCCTCATCCGGGAGGTGACGGAACGCATCGCCTCCTTCAGGCCGGGGTCGGAGGTCGTGAACAGCCGATAGGGTGTTACCGTGGGCAAAGTCCTCACCGACGATCAACTCCTGCTCGTCACGCTGCTGATCCAGGTCGGCGTGATGGCGGCCCTGGCCAGCATCCTCATCCGGTCGGAAAGGTTCGGGCGCATCCTGTTCCAGCCCCGTCGGTCGCTCCGGGAGCGGTGGCACGTGGCGCTCCTCCTTGGCGCCCTGCTCGGCTTCGGCGTGTTCGTCCGCATCCTCCTCAACTACAACGCCGCCGACCTGAGCCTGATCGGAACCCTGATGGCGGGCCTGGTGGCCGGGCCGATCACCGGGGGCATCGTCGGCCTGATGGTGGGCCTCCCGGCGGCGCTCCTCGGCGGAGAGCTCCTGGCCGTTCCGATGGGCCTGCTCTACGGGCTGGTGGGGGGCGGCATCCACCGGGCGTGCCCCTCCAAAGAGGAGATCTGGCACTTCTCGCCCGTCCCCGTCCTCAACGCCTATCAGTTCATCAAGACCTGGATCCAGCAGCGCAAGATCATCGACTGGCGGACGGTGATCTTCGGCGTCTGCATCGGCCTGGAGGCCCTGCGCCTCGTCCTGAGCCGGAGGTTCGGCAGCCGCCTCCTCTTCAGCTTCGACCCCCACAGCAACATCGCGCTCCTCTGCATGTTCGTCAGCGCCATCTCCTGCCTCGGCGTGCCCCTGCGCATCTGGGGGAGCGCCCGCACGGAGCGGATGCTCAAGGAGCAGGAGTCTCTCGTCCTCAGGGCGCGCTTCGAGGCCCTGCGCAGCCAGATCAACCCCCACTTCCTGTTCAACACGCTCAACTCCATCGCCTCCTCCATCCGGTCGGACCCGGACCGGGCGCGGGAGATCATCGTCAAGCTCTCCCGCATCCTCCGCCGGCTGCTCAGCAGCGACCAGGACTTTGTGCCCCTCAGGGAGGAGCTGGAGTTTATCGACGCCTACCTGGACATCGAGGTCATCCGCTTCGGCAGGGACAAGCTTCGCATCCTCAAGGCCGTCGACGAAGACTCCCTCGATGTGCTCGTGCCGGCCATGATGCTCCAGCCCCTCGTCGAGAACGCCGTCCGGCACGGCATCGCGCCCAAGCTGGACGGGGGCAGGATCACGCTGCGGGCCACCCGGCGCAGCGACGGCACCCGGCTGGAGGTGGAGGACGACGGCGTCGGCATCCGCGGGGAGCCGGCCGGGGAGGCGATGAGCCGGGGGATCGGGATCAAAAACGTCAACGAACGGTTGCAGGTGGCCTTCGGCCCGGAGGCGCGGCTGCACATCGACAGCCGGCCCGGCGCCGGGACGCGGGTCTGGGCCCACATCCCGAACTCGAACGGCGCGGCCTTCCGCCCTCAGGAGCGAGGAAAAGATGGTCATCAAAACCGTCGTCGCTGACGACGAGCAGCTGGCCAGGGATGAGCTCTGCTTCCTGCTCAAGGACTTCCAGGAGGTGGCCGTCCTCGACCGGGCGATCAACGGGGTGGAGGCCCTGGAGATGATCGACCGCCTGACGCCCGACCTGGCCATGCTCGACGTCCAGATGCCCGGACTGACGGGGTTTCAGGTCGTGGAACAGCTCCTCCGGCGAGGCCGTCTCCCCTACATCGTCTTCATCACCGCCTACGACCAGTACGCCCTCAGGGCCTTCGAGGTCAACGCCACCGACTACCTCCTGAAGCCCATCGATAAGGCCCGGCTCTCCACCGCCATCCAGAAGGTGAGGGAGAGGATGGAGGCGGCGGAGAACATGCAGGACCGGATCGCCAACCTCCTCAATGCCCTCCGGGGGCAGCGCCACTACGCCTCCCGGCTCTCCGTGCGGGGGGCCGGAAAGGTCCTCCTGATCGACATGTCCGACCTGGTCTACGCCACCGTGGAAGGGGGGGCGATCTACGCGGCCACCCCCTCCGCCCGATGGATGACCAGCTACCGCACCCTCGAAGAGCTGGAGGCCGACCTCGACCCGCAGGTCTTCTGCCGCACCCACCGCAGCTACCTGGTCAACATCCAGCAGGTGGCGGAGATCATCCCCTGGTTCAACGGCGCCTATCACCTCAAGATGAAGGACGAGGCCGGCGCCGAGGTCCCCCTCAGCCGGACGCACGCGAAGAAGCTGCGGAAGATACTAAAGTGGTAGCCATGGCTCTCGGCCTCTACGTTCACATCCCCTTCTGCGCCAGCCGGTGCCCTTACTGCGACTTCGCGTTCGTCGTCGGGCGGGGGCGTCTGTCAGAGCGCTACGCGGACGCCGTCGCGCGGGAGGTCCGGGAGCGCGTCGCGCGGGAGTTTTCGGGCCGGGTCCGGTTCAACACGGTCTTCTTCGGCGGCGGGACCCCCACGGCCGTGGCGGCCTCCGAAATCGGGCGCATCCTCGACGCCGTGGCCTCCGTCGCAGGCTGGGCGGAGAACGCAGAGATCACCGTGGAGGCCAATCCGGGCACTGTGGACGCGGGGAAGTTCCGGGACCTCCGGCGGCTCGGCGTCAACCGCCTGAGCCTCGGCGTCCAGTCGTTCGACGACGCCGAACTCCGCCTCCTGGGCCGGACGCACACCTCGGCGGAGGCGCTCCGGGCCTGCGACGCCGCGCGGGGGGCCGGGTTCGAGAACGTGAGCCTCGACCTCATCTTCGCCCTGCCGGGGCAGACGGAGACCGCCTGGCAGGCCCATCTCGACCGGGCCGTCGCCCTGGCGCCGGAGCACATCTCGACCTACAACCTCACCGTCGAGCCGGGGACGGAGTTCGGGGGGCGGCTCAGGCGCGGGCGTCTGACCCCGCTCCCGGAGGAGACCCAGGCGGCCATGTACGGGGCGGCCATAGACCGGCTGACCGATGCCGGCTACCTGCACTATGAGATCTCCAACTTCGCCCGGCCCGGCCTCTGCTCCCGCCACAACCTCGGCTACTGGGACGGGTCCGACTACCTCGGCGTGGGCATGTCCGCGCACTCGTTCATCGCCGGCCGTCGGACCTGGAACGTGCGGGGTCTGACCAGATACCTCGAACGGATCGAACGCGAAGGCGTCGCCGTCGCCGGACAGGAGACCCTCTCCCCCTCCGAGCGTCGGACGGAGGCCGTTCTCCTCGGCCTGCGCCGGGTGCGGGAGGGCGTCCCCATCGGTCGAATCCTGGACCACCGCGGGGGCCGGCGTCGCATCCACCGCCTGATCTCGGACGACCTGCTCGAACGCATCGGCGGCCGGGCGCGCCTGACCCGAAAAGGGCTGATGGTCGCGGACGCCGTCGCGGTGGAACTGATGGGAACGTAAATCATGCCTCACATTCGACTCCGCATCCCGGCCACCACCGCCAACCTCGGCCCCGGCTTCGACGCCCTCGGCCTGGCCCTCACCCTCTACAACCGGGTCTCCGTGGAGACCGTGGAAGGTCCCGACATCGCCGTCTCCGTCCGGGGAGAGGGGGAGGGCCGCATCCCGACAGACCGGACCAACCGGTTCTGCGTGGCCCTGAAGAGGGTCTACGACCGGCTCGGCCGGCCTGCGCCCGGCCTCAGGGTCCGGATGGAGATCGCCATCCCCCTGGCGCGGGGCCTCGGCAGCAGCGCCACCGCGGCCGTGGGCGGGCTGGTGGCGGCCAACCGGCTCTGCGGGTCCCCCCTGTCCGATGCGGACCTGATCGGCCTGGCCACGGACATCGAGGGCCACCCCGACAACGCCGTCCCCTGCCTGCTGGGCGGGTTCACGGCCGCTGCCCACGCGGACGGGGAGGTCAGCTACGTCCGCGCCCTGCCGGGCGGCCCCATCCGCGCCGTGGTCGCCGTCCCCGACTTCGAGCTGGAGACCGCGAAGGCGCGCGCCGCCCTCCCGGAGTCGGTCAGCCTTCGGGACGCCGTCTACAACGTGACCCACACCGCCCTGGTGACCCTCGCCATAGCCAGAGGGGACTTCGGCGTCCTGCGGGCCGCCGTGCGCGACCGGCTCCACCAGCCCTACCGCGCCCCCCTCATCCCCGGCATGGAGCGGGTGTTCGACGCGGCCCTGAGCGCCGGGGCCCTGGGCGCGGCCATCTCCGGGGCCGGCCCGGCCCTCATCGCCTTCGTCCAGGACCACGCCGATCAGGTGGGCGAGGCCATGCGCGGCGCGTGGAAGAAAGAGGGCATCGCCTCCCGCGCACTCGTTCTGGATGTGGACACACAAGGAACCGTGGAGGAATAGACCATGAGAATCGGACTGGCCGCTTTGAGACAGCCCAAATCCGTCCCCGACGGCGTGGAGACCGCCAGGCGCGTTCTCAAGGAGTGCAAAAAACGGAAGGTGGAGATCGCCTGCTTCTCCGAGACCTACCTCCCCGGCCTGCGGGGCGCGGACTTCGACCTCCTCCCCCCGGACCAGCCCCTGATGGAGGAGGCCCTCCGGGGCCTGCGCGCCGGGTGCCGCGAGGCCGGGGTCGCGGCCATCGTCGGCCTGGAGTGGGTGAGCGACCTCGGCCTGGAGAACCGGGCCTTCGTCATCTCCCCCGCCGGGAAGGCGCTCGGATACCAGACGAAGAACCAGATCACGCCGGGCGGCGAGTCGAAGAACTACGTCCCGGACGGAAAGCGGAGGGTCTTCCGGGTCAACGGCGTCACCTTCGGCATCACCATTTGCCACGAGGGCTGGCGCTACCCGGAGACCGTGCGCTGGGCCGTCCTGCGCGGCGCCCAGGTCATCTTCCAGCCCCAGGTGACCGGCAGCGACAAGAAGGGCCGCGTCCTGAAAAAATGGGGAGAGGCGTTCTACGAGAAGGCCATGCAGTGCCGGGCCGCGGAGAACACGGTCTATTTCGCGAGCGTGAACTGCGCCATGCGCCACCAGAACTCGGCCACCAGCCTGATCGACCCCCAGGGCGACCTGATCGACCACGTCCCCTACGGCAAGGAGGACCTGCTCGTCGCGGACCTGGACCTGACGAAGGCCACGCGGTTCGTCGCGAAGCGCTACAACCCGAAGCTGTATCCTGCGTGATCGCAGGGGCAACGCGTGCGTCGCCCCTACACTATCCGGAGACCCCCTTTGTATAAACGCCTCCTCATCCTCCCCCTCTGTCTCCTCCTCGCCCTGTCCGCAGCCTCCGCGCAGTCCCGGAAGAAGGACAGGAGTGAGCCCGGCAGAGAGGAACAGGAGAAGAAAAAACGCTCCGACCTCGACCTCTTCTCCACGCCGGAGGAGGAGGAGGCCTCCCAGGAACTCCCCTTCGACCTGAGCAAGCGCATCGTCGTGAGCGACCAGGCGCTCCAGGAGGTCATCCGCTCCGGGCGCTACCGCGTCGGCCCCGGCGACGAGTTTCTGGTGACCGTGGGGGGCGACGTCAGAAAGACCGTCCCCGTCCCCGTGTCCGCGCAGGGCTACCTGGTCATCCCCGACGTCGGGGCCACGGACGTGGCCGGGCTTCCTCTGGGGGAGGCCCTCAAGCGCATCCAGGGGACCATCGAGGGCCGCTACCGGGGCGCCTCGGTCATCGTCACCCTCGGCCAGCCCCGCGTCTTCCCGGTGGGCGTCCTGGGCTACGTGAAGCGGCCCCGACAGTACCTGGCCAGGGGGGTGGACTGCGTCTCCGAGCTCATCCTCCGCGCCGGGGGACTGTCCAGGAATCAGGGCGCCCTCCCCTCCATGAGAAATATCCAGATCCTCCGCCCCGGCCGGCGGGAGGGCCTCGCCTCCGCGACCCCTCCCAGGCTGACCACCGGGGATAAGATGCCACCTGTGGGCCGGGCCGACCTCCTCCTCTGGCAGAGGACCGGGGACCCCGCCTACAACCCCTTCATCTCCGACGGCGACGTGATCCAGGTGCCCGTCAAAGGGGATTCCATCGGCATCTACGGCGCGGTCAACATGGAGGGATACTACGAGTTCGCGGAGGGGGACCGCATCTCGACCCTCATCCAGCTCGGCGGCGGCCTGAGCGAGGGGGCCGACCGCAAACGGGCGGAGCTCCTGCGCCTGACCGACCGGGGGACGACCCAGATGGAGGTGGACCTGACGGCGGTGCTGGAGGGGGACCCGGCGCGCGACATCCTGCTCCAGAAGGGCGACCGGCTCCACGTCCTGCTCGAAAAGAAGCTCGTCACCGTGGAGGGGGAGGTGAAGTTCCCCGGCCCCTACCCCATCCAGGAGGGGAAGGACCGCCTACGGGACATCCTGGACCGCGCCGGGGGCGTCACCTCAGAGGCCTCCCTCGAACAGGCATCTGTCATCCGCTGGTCCGGGGGGGACGCCGAGGACCCGGAGTTCGAGCGCCTGAAGGGCTTCCCGCCCCAGCAATTGACCAAAGACCAGCAGGAGTACATGCGTTTCAGGACGCGGGAGAAGGCCGGCCAGATGGCCGTGGACTTCGCCCGCCTGCTCCGGGACAACGACGAGTCGCAGAACATCCTCCTCTCCCGCAACGACCGGGTCCTCATCCCGCGGGCGTCCAGGACCGTGACCGTGAGCGGACAGGTCGCCAACCCGAGCGCCTTCCTCCACAACCCGGCCTACGGCGTCCAGGACTACATCCGCCTGGCCGGGGGGTTCAGCAAGACGGCCCAGGAGAAGAACGTGCGGTTGATCAAGGGGAAGACCGGGAAGTGGATCGACGCCGACCGCGACCAGCCCGTGGAGCCGGGCGACACCATCCTCGTCCCGGAGAAGCCCCCGCGCGACGGCTGGCGCATCTTCCTGGACGGCATGCAGGTCGTCAGTCAGATCGTCACCATCATCTACATCATCCGGGCGACGACGCGGTAAGAAAAGCATTCACCGCAGAGGACGCGGAGACCACAGAGGGCACACCGGGTATCAGAATCGGGTCCACCCTTTTGAAATCTCCGCGCCCTCTGCGTGCTCTGCGGTAAATGTCTATGGACTCTCCCAAGACCCTCCTCGACCACCTTCAAGTCCTGGCCCGCTGGCGGCGGCTGATCCTCGCCTCCGTCCTGTGCGTCTCGGCCGTGACGGCAGTCCTCAGCCTGTTCATGGCCGAGCGCTTCCGGGCGCGGGCCGTCCTCTTCCCCCCGGAGGAGGAGCAGTCGGACTTTGGCCTGGCCGCCCTGCTGAGCAAGAGCCCGATCAACCTCGGCAAGCTCGGGGGGCAGGGGCTGGCCGCGCAGGACTTCGTCCCCATCGCCAGGAGCCGGTCCGTGGCCGAGGCCGTCATAGACCGCTTCCACCTCGACCGGCTCTGGCAGTCGCAGAACCGGGAGCAGGCGCTCAAGACCTTCGGCCAGCGGCTCACCACCCAGCTCTCCCGCGAGGAGTTCCTGGCCGTGGAGTTCGAGGCCGAGTCCCCCCAGATCGCCGCCGACATCACCAACGCCGTCGTCGAGGAGATGGACCGGGCCTACCGCCGGAGCAAGTCGGACCGCGCCAGCCGGCTCCGGCAGCACCTCGAGCGGGAGCTGGCCAGGGGGCGGGAGGACCTCGAAAAGGTGGAGAGGGCCTACAACGCCTTCCAGCAGGAGCACATGGCCGTCAACCTGGAGGAGCAGACCAAGGCGGCCATCGAGGGGGCCTCCCGCCTGATCGACCAGATCGCGGAGCTGAAGGTCAAGCTCGAGGCCGGAAACCAGTTCATGACCTCGTCCAACGAGTACATGGTCCGCCTGAAGGCCGAACTCCGGGAGTCGGAGAAACTCCTAAACCAGATGGTCGGGGCGCCCGACGGAACGGAGGAGGACGGAGGAGGGCCGCAACTCTACATCCCCTTCAAACAGGTGCCCGACCTGGGCATGGAGCTCCTGCGGCGGACGCGGGACCTGAAGGTCCAGGAGGCGGTCTACGCCTTTCTGATGCAGAAGTACGAGGAGGCCAAGTACGAGGAGGCCAAGGCCACGCCCACGGTGCAGGTGCTCGACCGGGCCGTGCCCCCCCTGTTCCGCAGCCGCCCCCAGCGCACCCTGATGGTGGCCGGGGCCGGGGCCGCCAGCCTGCTGATCTCCGTCTTCCTCGCCTTCCTGTTCGAGGCCATCCGGGAGATG
>CAYRZX010000195.1:11201-13037 GCA_964428665.1 uncultured Gemmatimonas sp. | reverse complement strand
AGGACCACAGGACCACAGGACCACAGGACCACAGGACCACAGGACCACAGGACCAGGGACGCGAGAGATCGCGCCCTCTATTTTTTTGCCTCCGCCTCGAGGAGGGCGATCCGCTCCCGCGCAGACTGAACAAAGGTTGTATCGTCCCCGGCAAGGGTTAGGAAGGCCCGGTAGGCGGTCAGGGCCTCCTGATGGCGACCCAGGACATAGGAGGCGTTGCCCAGGGCGAGGTGGACCTTGGGCATCTTCGGGTCGAGTTGCAGGGCCTGCCGGTAGCAGGAGATCGCGCTGTCGGGCCGGCCACGGGCCGCGTGGAGGTTGCCCAGGTTGAGGCGCGCCCCGGCGTCGTTCAGGTCTGTGGCGAGAACGTCCCGAAACTCCTGCTCGGCCCGGTCGAGGTCCTTCAGGCGGTAGTGGATCACCCCCAGGCTCTTCCGGACCTCCGTCGCGTCCGGGCAGAGCGACAGGGCAGTCTGCGCGTGGGTCAGGGCGTCCTGGAGACGCCCCTGGTCTGCGCAGACGGAGCTGAGGCCGGCGTGCAGATACCAGGCGTGAGGGGCGCAGGCGAGGGCCTCCCGGAGGCTCGCCTCGGCCTCCCGGTATCGCCTCAGATTCTTGAGGGCGACGCCTTTGACGTAGAGGGCGCGGGGCCGGAAGGTCCCATACTTGAGGGCGCGTTCGACCGAATCCAGGACGGCGTCCCAGTTGGCCGGGGGCATCCCCCAGGAGAGGGCGACCAGGAGGCGATGGTCGAAGGCGAGGCGTCTTCGCGAGAGATCGACTGCGGTCAGAGAGACGATCAGGAGGAGGAGACAAGACACAAGGCGAAGGGCGAAGGGCGAAAGGCGAAAGGGAGATGATTTCTCCTTTCTGGCTGTGCCTGCGGCAAAGCCGAAGATGAGATACATGAGCATGGCGACCGGGGGCTGGTCTTTGGGAAAGGCGAAGAGGGCGTTCCCCAGCGTGGACAGCAGGGAGAGGGCCAGCGTGAGGGCCACGATGCGCGGGAAGGGCTCCCGGCTCCGGGCAGCGTCCGTCAGGCACCGGAAGGCGGCTATGAGCATCCAGAGATAGACGCCGAGGCCGATCAGGCCATACTCGGAGGCGATCCAGAGGTAGTCGTTGTGCGGGTTGTTCATGAATGTCTCGGCGCCTGTCGTGGCCCCTCTGTCGTAGGCGGGGTAGACCCTCGCCCACCCTCCCGGGCCGACGCCAAGCAGGGGGCGATCGGCCACCATGCGGAGCGTCCTGCCCCAGGCCGTCAGGCGGTATTCCATCCCTGCGTCTTTCTGAAAGAATGACGCGGTTGTGGAGGCGATGTCGGCCTTCGTTTCGCCGAGATAGGGGAGGCCCCGGCTCGCGAGGGTGGGGATGGCGCGGTGGACAGGAAGGGCCGACAGGGCGACGAACAGGGCCAGAAACCCCAGCGCCGCCCTCTGTTTGCGGGGATGTATCTCCGGGCGAAGGGCCTCCCAGATCGGACGGCGCAGGCCCGGCCAGAGGGCCAGAACCCCCCCCAGGCAGAGGAGGGCGCCGGCCAGGCCCACCCAGGACGCCCGCGTGCGGGTGTAGACCAGAAAGACCCCCATCAGGGTCGTGGACAGGCCGGAGAGCAGCAGGGCGGCCCGACGCCGGGCGGTCAGGAACAGCAGGCCGGAGAGGGGAATGGCGCAGACGAGGTATTCCGCCGCGAAGTTTCGGTTGCCAAAGGTGGCGCTGGGGAGGGCGGCGGAGGGGATGTCCAGGAAGGCCAGGCCGTGGTATTGCAGGATGCCGATGAGGGCCGCGATCAGGCCGGCGGCTGCGCTGGACCAGAGGATGGGCCGCAAGGTCTGG
>CAYRZX010000195.1:0-11101 GCA_964428665.1 uncultured Gemmatimonas sp. | reverse complement strand
GGCCGCGATCAGGCCGGCGGCTGCGCTGGACCAGAGGATGGGCCGCAAGGTCTGGGGCGTCAGGGCGCTGGCTGCGACGAAGAACAGGACGAGGAGGGCGGCCTGGTTGGCCAGTTCGGAAAAGGTATCCAGGGGGTGCGCCGTGGCCGGGGATGAAAACAGGGCAACCGCCATAAAACAGAGCGCCGGGGGCATCAGAGGGCTGTGAATCGGGTGGACGTTTCGCCCCCAGCGCGTCTGGATGAGCCAGCCCAGGCAGGTCAGCGCCACGCCAATGTGCAGGGCCAGCAGCTTGGGGGAGGAGACGACCTCATACACGTCCGATGCGTAGAGCAGGGGGACGGCAAAGGCCGTCAGACAGAGCGCGAGGCTGGGCAGGCTCACGCTTAGAGGCGTGGCCGGAAGGGTCTCAGGGGAGTGCGCTTTCAGGGGACCCTTTGTTTTAGCTGTCTTTCGCACAGGACGATCCGTTCTTTTACAAACCGGGAGAGGGTCTGATCCCCTTTCTCCAATTTCAGGAAGGACTGATAGGCGCTCAAGGCCTCCGGGTAATGACTCAGGGTGTAAGAGACGTTACCTAGGGCGACGTGGGCCTGGGCAAGATCGGGCTGAAGGGCGGCGGCCTTTTGATAACAGACGAGCGCGCTGTCGAGTTGTCCACGGGCCGCATGGGTGTTGCCCAAGTTCAGGTATGCGCCCGCGCTGTTTGGGGAGGCCCGGAGGACGGTCCGGAAGCTCTCTTCGGCGCGGTCGAAGTCCCTTTTTTGCAGGTAGATCACGCCCAGGTTGTTGCGGGAATCCAGGGTAGAGGGGCATAATGAGAGGGCGGTCTGACAGTGGAGCAGGGCCTCTTCGAGGCGGCCCTGCTGAACGTAGAGCGAACCGAGCCTTTCGTGGGTCTCCCAGACGTGGGGGGCGTAGGCGAGGGCCTGCCGGTAAGCGGCCTCGGCCTCGCCGTCGCGTCTCAGGTTTTTCAGGGCGTCCCCTTTGAGGACCAGGATGTGGGGGCGAAAGGTCCCGTATTGAAGGGCGGCCTGGGCTTCCTTCAGGAGGGCTGGCCAGTTTCTCGAACCCCCCTGGATGACAGCGCGGAGATATCGCTGGTCGAAGCCGACGCGTCGCCGGGTGAGTTCAAGCGCACCGAGGGAGATGACCAGAAGGATGACCGGGACCAGGATATGGGTCGTCGAGAGCCCCGGGGTGGTCCGACGTCGGGCGGTTGCGCCGGCCGCCAATCCAAACAGGAGATAGGGGAACATGACGGCGTGGGGCTGATCCTTAGGGAAGGCGAAGAGGGCGTCCCCCAGGATGGAGAGCAGAGAGAGGGCGAACATCAGGGCGGCAATGTGCGAAAAGGGGGATGGGCTCCGGGCCATTTTCAGGAGGCATCCGAAGCCCACTATTAGAAACCAGAGGTAGACGCCGAGGCCGATCAACCCATATTCGGAGGCGATGCAGAGGTAGTCGTTGTGCGTCTGCGAGACCGAGGCCTTCGTGGAGATGGCGACGCCTCTGTCGTAGAGGGGATAGACCCGCGCCCAGCCCCCGATGCCCACCCCCAGCAGGGGGTGATCGGCCACCATGCGGAGGGTGTTGCCCCAGAAGGTCAAACGCTCTGTGATGCTCGCGTCTTTTATGGCGTCTTGCTGAAAGAGCGAGGCGGCTGTGGCGGCGAGGTTAGCCTTCGCCTCTGGAAGGGCAGCGCGGGGGGCGGGGAGGGCCGACAGGAAGGCGAACAGGGCGAAAAATCCCCACGCCAGCATCCGTTTTCGGCGGTCCATCAGACCCCTCAGGGTCTCCAGCGCCGGACGGCGCAGGCCGGAAGAGAGGGCCAGCAGCCCCCCCACGCACAGCAGCGCGCCTGCGAGACCGACCCAGGCGCTGCGGGTGCGGGTGTAGACCAGGTAGACGCTCATCAGCGCGGTGGACAGACCCGACACCAGCAGGACGACCTGACGTCGGGCCGTCAGGAAGAGGAGGCCCGACAGGGGAATGGCGCAGATCAGATATTCGGCGGCGAAGTTGCGGTTGACAAAGGTGGCGCTGGGGGGGGCGGCAGAGGGGATGCCCAGAAAGGCCAGGCCGTGGTACTGCAGGACGCCGATGAGGGCCACGGCCAGGCCCGTGAGGGCGCTGGACCAGAGCATTGGCCTGAACTGCTCCGTGGAGAGGGCGTTGGCCACCACCCAGAGCAGGACGAGCAGGGTAGCCTGATTGAGCAGTTTGGCCATCGCCTCCGGGGGGTGTGGGGTGCCCAGGGCGGAGAGCAGGGCGATGCCCATCAGGCAGAGGGCAGGGGGAAGCAGGGGGGATGAGATCGGGCACAGGTCCTGTCTTCGACGGGTCTGGAGCAGCCAGCCCAGGCACGCCAGCGCCACGCAGAGGTGCAGCGCCAACAATTTGGGCACCCAGGCGGGTTCGTAGATTTCCGATGAGAAAGCCAGGGGCACGGCGCAGACCATCAGGCAGAGCGCTCCAACGACCAGACGAGCGCCTGGCGGGGAGGCGTCGGGCGTTGGCGGAGGTTGAAGGCTCTGATGAGATTTGCGGCGTGGCATCGTTTGGTCGCGTCTTTCCGTTCAGAAGATGCGGGTCAGAACGCCTCGCGGGCGTCCGTGCGGTCTTTTTTAGCCTTCAGCAGGAGGTCGAGGTTGTGACGCGCCTCGGGGAAGTCGGGTTTGATCTGGATGGCTTCGCGATACTCCCGGATGGCGCCGTCCAGGTCCCCTTTCCTGGCCAGGGCGCTGCCGAGGTTGTTGTGGGCCTCGGGGAAGCCGGGTTTGATCCGGATGGCTTCGCGATATTCCCGGATGGCCCCGTCCAGGTTCCCTTTCGCCTTTAGAACCAGGCCCAGGTTATAATGCGCCTCGGCAAAGCCGGGGTGGATGCGGATGGCCTCGCGATATTCCCGGATGGCCCCGTCCAGGTCCCCCCTCGCCTTCAGGATGCCCCCGAGATTATAGCGGGCTTCGACGAGATCGGGCTGGATGCGGAGGGCCCTGCGGCAGGCCTCGACGGCGCCGTCCAGGTCCCCTCGCGCCTTCAGGGCGCTGCCGAGGTTGTTGTGGGCCTCGGCGAAGTCGGGGTGGATGTGAATGGCCTCGCGATATTCCCGGATGGCCCCGTCCAGATCCCCCTTCTTAGCCAGGGCGCTGCCGAGGTTGTTGCGGGCCTCGGCGTAGCGGGGGCAGAGGGAGAGGGCGGCCTGGCCGTGCGCGAGGGCCTCTTCGAGTCGGCCTTTCTGCAGGGCGACGGCGCAGAGGCCGTTGTGGGCGTGCCAGGAGTGGGGGGCGTAGACGAGGGCCTGCCGGTAGGCGGCCTCGGCGTCCTCGTAGCGCCTGAGGTTTTTCAGGGCATTCCCCTTCAAGTTGAGGATATGGGGCTGAAAGGTCCCGTATTCGAGGGCGCGCTGGACCTCGGACAGGACGGCCTGACCCTCTCCCGGAAGCGCCGCCGATGACATGGCGCGGAGGTAGTGCCGGTCGAAGCCGATGCGCCGGCGGTCGAGTTCGAGCGCCGTCAGAGAGACGGTGAGCAGGAGATAGGGGAGAAGACGGCAGACGGACCTCACCCTCCCGCCCCTCCCGAATGGGAGAATGGGGGAAAGGGAGAAAGGGAGAGAGATTCTTCTCCCATTCTCCCCCTCTCTCGCTCTCCCTTTCGTTGTTTTCTTCTCCCACTCTCCCACTCTCCCACTCTCCCTTTCGCTTTTCTCTTGCCCTGCGGTGGCGCTGGCTGCGATCCCGAACAGCAGGTAGAGAAACATGGCGGCCTGAGGCTGCTCTCTGGGAAAATTAAAAAAGGCATCCCCCAGGGTGGACAGGAGAGAGAGGGCGAAGGTTAGAGCGGCGACACGGGGAAATGTCTCTGGACGCCGGGCCGTGGCCAGGAGGCTTCGGAAGCCGGCTGTCAGGAACCAGAGATAGACGCCCAGGCCGATCAGCCCGTACTCGGCGGCAATCCAGAGGTAGTCATTATGAGGGTTGTTCATGTAGGAGTTCGCAAGGGAGAGGACGCCTCTGTCGTAGGGGGGATAGGCCCGCACCCAGCCTCCCGGCCCCACGCCCAGCAGGGGGTGATCGGCCGTGAGGCGGAGGGCGCCGCTCCAGGCGGCGAGGCGATATTTCATGCCCACTTCCTCGACCGTGCCTTTCTGGAAGATAGAGGCGGCCGTGGTGATGACCGCTGTCTTGGACTCCGGGAGGCCGGAACGATGGGCGGGGAGGGCTGACAGGACCAGGAAGAGCGCGCAGAACCCCAGGGCCATCCTCCGCCTGGGACGGTCCGCATAAGACCTGACCGCCTCCCACACCGGGCGGCGAAGGCCGGGCCGTGCCATTAGCCATCCTCCTGCGCATCCCCAGGCGAAAGCGACCCCCACCCAGGCGCTGCGGGTGCGGGTGTAGACCAGAAAGACCCCCATCAGGGTCGTGGAGAGGCCCGCCAGGATCGCAGACGCTTGACGCCGGGCGACCAGAAATAGAAGCCCGGACAGCGGGGCGGCGCAGACCAGGTACATCGCGGCGAAGTTGCGGTTGCCGAAGGTGGCGCTGGGGAGGGCGGCGGAGGGGATGTTGAGAAAGGCCAGGCCGTGATACTGGAGGATGCCGATGGCAGCCACCGTCAGACCTGCCACAGCGCTGGCCCACAGGACCGGCAGGGCACTCCGGGGCGTCAGGGTGCTGGCTGCGACGAAAAACAGGCCGAGGAGGGCGGCCTGGTTGAGCAGCTCGACGGCGGTGTCCAGGGGATGGGTCGTGAATGGAGAGGACAGGACCCCCACCGCCATCAGGCAGAGCGCCGGGAGAAAGAGGGGGCTGGAGGTCAGGCAACGGATTCCCCACCCCTTCGTAACGGATGATCCGTTTGGGGTGGCGGGGGATTCGTTGCGGACGTTTCGCCCCCAGCGCGTCTGGATGAGCCAGCCCAGGGAGGCCAGGGCGACGCAGAGGTGGAGGGCGAACAGCCTGGGCAGGAGCGCATACTCGAAGATCCCCGGCAGGTAGACCAGGGGGACGGAGCAGACCATCCCGCAGAGGGCGACGACGATCAGGCGCTCACCGAAGGGAGAGCGCCCGGACGCGGTCCGCAGGTCCTCTGGGGGCTCTATTTTTTTGTCTTTTCCTCGCACAGCGCCATTCGCTCTTTCACAAACTGGAGGTTGGCGGTGTCGCCCTGAGAGAGGCTCAGGTAGGTCCTGTAGGCGCTCAATGCCTCCCCATAGCTGTTCTGCTCATAGAGCGCGTTGCCCAGGAGCAGGTGGGCCAGGGGTATGGCCGGGTTGATGCGCAGGGCATGCCGGTAGTGGACGACCGCGCTGTCGAGCTGCCCCCGGAGCCGGTAGAGGCTGCCCAGGTTGAGGTGCGCCTCCAGGTCGTTCGGCGTCGCCTGGAGCACAATTCGGAACTCTCGCTCGGCCTGTTCGGAGTTCCCCATCTGCTGGTAGATGACCCCCATGTTGGTGTGGATATAGGTCGCGCTCGGGCAGAGGGAGAGGGCGGTCTGACAGTGGGTGAGGCCCTCCTGGAGACGCCCCTGGTGCAGGTAGACGAAGCCGAGGCCGTCGTGGGCGTACCAGGTGTGAGGGGCATAGGCCAGTGTCTGTTTGTAAGCCGCTTCGGCCTCGGTGAAGCGTCCCAGGTTTTGATGGGCCAATCCTTTGAAGAACAGGAGGTCCGACCGAAAGACGCCGTACTCCTGGGCGCGCTGCGCCTCGGTCAGGACGGCGGGCCAGTTCTGGGCAGATATTCCATAGGAGAAGGCGCGGAGGTAGTGGCGGTCGAAGGCGATGCGCCGCCGGGTGAGTTCGAGGGCTCCGAAAGAGATGAGCAGGAGGCCGGTCAGTAGCAGAGGACCGATGGATCGGGCGCGAGGTTCGGTCCGGCGTCGAGTTGAGGCCGATGCGGCGAGGCCGAGCAAGAGATAGGGGAACAGGGCGGTCTGAGGCTGCTCCTTCGGGAAGCCGAAGAAGGCGGCCCCCAGGATTGCCAGCAGGGAGAGTCCGAACATCCACGCGGCGATGCGAGAGGGGTGATCCGGGCCTCGGGCCGTGTCGAGGAGGCATTTGAAGGCGACGATCAAGAGCCACAGGTAGACGCCCAGACCGAGTAGCCCGTATTCCGAGGCGATCCAGAGATAGTCGTTGTGGGGGCGTCTGTGATAGCCCTCCGGGGTGATCGTGGCCCCCCCGTCGTAGGGGGGATAGGCCCGAATCCAGCCCCCCGGCCCCACGCCGAGCAGGGGGTGGTCGGCCACCATGCGGAGGGTGCCGCGCCAGAAGGTGAGCCGCTGGGTGATGCTCGCGTCTTTCATCGCCTCTCTCTGGAAGATCGACGCGGCCGTGGAGACGACGCCGGCCTTGGTCTGGGGGAGGTCAGGGGACCCTGGACGTTCCAGAGTGGAGCGGAGGGGGGGCAGGGCCGACAGGAGGAGGAAGAGGAGAAGGAACCCCGCGCCCATCCTCCCCTTACCCCTGTTCATATATCCCCCGATGGCCTCCCGCGCCGGGTGTTGAACGCCCGGCCAGAGGACCAGCAGCGCCCCCAGGCCCAAGAGCGCGCCGACGACGCCCACCCAGGCGGCGCGCGTGCGGGTGTAGGCCAGAAAGACGCCCATCAGGGCCGCTGACAGGCCGGACAGCAGCAGGGCGGCCTGACGCCGGGCCGTCAAAAACAGGAGCGCGGACAGGGGGAGGGCGCAGATGAGGTATTCGGCGGCGAGATTCCGATTGGCAAAGGTGGCGCTGGGGGGGGCGTTGGAGGGGATGCCGAAGATGTTCAGGCCGTGATACTGGAGGATGCCGATGAGGGCCACGGCCAGGCCCGTCAGGGCGCTGGACCACAACACAGGCCGGCAGTTCTGGAGGGTCAGGGCGCTGGCCACGACCAACAGCAGGATGAGAAGAGCGACCTGGTTGACCAGTTCGACCAGGGTGTCCAGGGGATGGGTGGCGCCCACGGAGGAGAGCAGGGCCACGCCCACCAGGCAGAGGGCCGGCAGGAGGAGGGGGCCGGGGGTCAGGCGGATGTCTCGTCCCCAGCGGGTCTGGATGAGCCAGCCCAGGCAGGCCAGCGCCAGACAGAGGTAAAACATGAACAGTTTTGGGAGCAGAAAATAGTCGTAGATCCCCTGCCAATAGACCAGGGGGACGGCGCAGACCATCCCGCAGAGGGCGACCTGGGTGAGGCGCATCCCACAGAGAGAGGCCCCGGAGGGGGCTTTTTTTATTTTTTGGACCTTTCTTCGCACCGGGTGAGCTGCTCCTGCGCAAATCGGGCGTATGACGGGTCTCCTCGCCAGAGGTCGAGAAAGGTCCGGTAGGCGCTCCGGGCCTCCTGGTAGCTGCCCGACGCATAGAGGGCGTTGCCCAGGGCAAAGTGGGCCTGGGGGAAGTCGGGTCGCAGGGCAACGGCCCTGCGGTAGAGGGCCTCGGCCTGTGGCCTCTGTCCGACGGCCTCCAGGGCGAGTCCCAGCCCCCAGAGGACGTTCGGGTTGTGGGGGAAGGACTGGATCGCTTTCTGGTAGTGGGGGAGGGCGTCCCGGAGGCGGCCCTGCGTCCGGTAGATGTCGGCCAGGTTGGTGTGGGTCTGGGGCGTCGGGTCGAGGCGCAGGGCCTGTTCGTAACAGACCACGGCGCTGTCGAGCTGGTTTGTAGAGGCGTAGAGGTTACCCAGAAAATGATAGGATCTGGCGTCTGTGGGGGCGGCCTGGAGGACGGCCTGGATCTCCTGGCGGGCGCGCTGACGGTCCCCTTTTTGTTGATAGATCAAGGCCAGATTGCTCCGGACGTCGAGCGCGCCGGGGCAGATCGAAAGAGCGGTCTGACAGTGGGTCAGGGCATCCTGGAGGCGGCCCTGCTGCAGGTAGAGGGCGCCGAGGCCCGCGTGGACGAACCAGGCGTAGGGGGTGTAGACGAGGGCCTGCCGGTAGGCCTCTGCGGCCTCCGGGTAGCGTTCGAGGTTCTGGAGGCCGATGCCCTTAAAAAACAGGAGATGGGGGCGGAAGGTCCCGTGGTCGAGGGCGCGCCGGACCTCGGATAGAAAGGCCGGCCAATCTCTACGGACCTTTCCCAGGTAGAGGGCATTGAGATAATGTCTGTCGAAGCCGATGCGTCTCCAGGAGAGCGAGGTCGCTGTCAGAGAGACCAGCAGGAGCAGGACGGGGACAACGGGCCTCACCCTCCCGCCCTTCCCTGAGTGGGAGAAAGGGAGAAAAAGCAAAAGACGAAAAGGGGAGAGAATCTTCTCCCACTCTCCCACTCTCCCACTCTCCCTTTCGCTTTTCTCTTTCCCTGCCGTAGCCCCGGCCGCGATTCCCAGCAGGAGATAAAAAAACATGGCCGCGTGGGGCTGCGCCTTGGGGAAGGCGAAAAAGGCGTCTCCGAGGACGGCCAGCAGGGAGAGGGCGAACAGGGGGGCCGCTGTGCGGGAAAAGGGGTCGGGACGCCGGGCCATTTTCAGGAGGCAGTAGAGGCCGGCGGCCAGAAACCAGAGGTAGACGCCGAGGCCGATCAGGCCGACCTCGGAGGCGATCTCGACGTAGTCGTTGTGGGGCCACCGGGGGAACGTGATGGGAGAGACGGTGGTCCCTCTGTCATAACCGGCGAAGAGGCGCTTCCAGCCCCCAGGTCCGACGCCGAGCAGGGGGTGATCGGCCACCATCCGGAGGGTGGTGCCCCACATGGCCAGACGCTCCCCCTGCGAGTGGTCGCGGTAGGCCTCCTTGTCCTCCTGGAAGATGGACGCGGCCGTGTAGACGACGCCGGTCTTTGTCTCAGGGAGGACGGAGGTGTGAGGGGGGAGGGCCGAGAGGGTCACGAACAGGACCAGGAGGCCCGCCCCCAGCGTCTTTTTGCGGCGGTCTATCTGCGAGCGGAGGGCCTCCCAGACCGGACGGCGCAGGCCCGGCCAGAGGGCCAGGACGCCCCCCAGGCAGAGGAGGGCGCCGGCCAGACCGACCCAGGCCGCGCGCGTGCGGGTGTAGACCAGGAAGACCCCCATCAGGGTCGCGGACAGGCCTGACAACAAAAGGGTGACCCGGCTGCGGGCGGTCAGAAACAGCAGGATCGAAAGGGGGACGGCGCAGATGAGGTATTCTGCGGCAAAGTTGCGGTTGACGAAGGTGGCGCTGGGAGGGGCGCCGGAGGCGATGTCGAAGAGGGTCACGCCTCGATCCCGGAGGAGGCGGATCAGGGCCTCGACGGGAGAGGCCAGGTCGTGATACTGGAGGATGCCGATGAGGGCCACGACCAGGCCCGCGCCTGCGCTCGCCCCCAGAACCGGCCGAAGCCCCTGAGGCGTCAGGGCGCTGGACACGACCAGGAACAGGGCGAGGAGGGCGGCCTGGTTGGCCAGCTCGACGAGGGTGTCCAGGGGGTGCAGCGTGGCCGGAGAGGACAGGAGGGCGACGCCCGTGAAGCAGAGCAACGGATACCCCGCCGCCCCCAGGCGGATGGGTTGGGAGCATCCGTTGCGGCGCGTCTGGATGAGCCAGCCCAGGCACGCCAGGGCAATGCAGAGGTGAAGGACAAAAAATTTGGGGGCGAAGACCGGCTCGTAGACCCCAAAGGGGAGAACCAGGGGGACGGCGCAGACCATCAGGCAGAGGGGGGCCACGATCAGGCGTGCGCCGGGCGACGGGGTAGGGGACATTGGCAAAAGCCAAGGCTGAAAAGATCGAGCAGGGGCGGTTCGCGAACCTCACCTACTCCCAGAATACCACCTCGATCCTGCGATTTTTTTGCTTGTTCTCCTCCGTGTCGTTGGGCGCCACGGGGCGGGTGTCCCCGAAGCCCTGGGTCTTGACGGTGTTATCCGGGATGCCCTGCCTGACCAGAAAGGCCTTGACGGCATCCGCCCGCTGGAGCGAGAGCTGGTAGTTGGCCTTCGGGTCCCCCACGTTGTCCGTGTGCCCTTCGATCACGATCTCCCGCGGGCTGATGGCCTGAATCTGTTTCGCCGCATTCTGGAGCTCCTGGGTGGCCCGGGGCGTCAGGGTCGCCTGACCGGCGGCGAACATCACGGCGGAGTCGAGCTTGAGGGCCGGGGCCGCGGCGTCGCCCACCATAAACCGCTTGAAGTCGAGGGTGAGGGCCTTCATCGGCTCTGTGGAGGAGATTTTAGCCAGGCTGGTCTTGTCGTCGACGGCGACGACCTCCAGGGTCCCGATCAGCAGTTTCATCCTGGTCGTGGATTCGGAGGCGGGGTCGTCGATGTAGACGTAGCGGTAGACGTTGAGGAGGGAGCCGAGTTCGAGCCCCTGTTCGCGCCCGGCGTCCACGTAGTAGCCGGGCTCCTCCGCAGGGGGGGCCAGTTCCTCCGAGGCGGACTTCTCCTGGGTCGCCAGAAAGGTCGGTTTCTCCTGAATCCCGATGATCTTGAACAGCCGGGCCTCAGATACCCCCGCGCACAGCAGAACCCCCGACAGCGCGTATAAGAGGAGTCTGCATCTCATGATCTCACCTGCGTTGTGATGCGCGACACAGCATAGAGGCGAGGGAAGGCTTTAATTTGGCGCGATCACCGATCGCGCCCTACATCAGGCGGTTGACCAGGCGGGTCAGCCGGGACTTGTGCCGGGCGGCGGTGTTGGGGTGGATGATGCCCTTCTGCGCCGTCCTGTCGATGAGGGGGAGGGCCGTGGACAGGGCCTTGCGGGCGGCCTCCGGGTCCGGGGCCGTCCGCACCTTCTTGATGGCCGTCCTGAGGGCGGATCGCATGGAGACGTTGCGGAGATGGGCCTTGCGCGCGGTCCGGATGCGCTTTCGAGAGGACTTGAGATGGGCCAAGGGAGAACCTCCTGATGGGTGAACTTCCTGCGGTTTAGAAAAGCATGTTTCGAGCCAGAGCAGCCCTTTCAGGGTCCCTGACGAAATATCGGAAGACGCCTGCGGGATCTACAGGAAAAAAATTCTGAATGAGCGGTCGTGGGGTGAAAAAATGTCCTTATAGGCCCAGCGTTTGAAGGTTAAAGTGTTAAAATGTTTGAACGTTTTGTCATGGCACGGAGATTGCGCGGGTCTGTTACGTCCTCCTTCGGGACATCCATTAAGAGGCCGGCGGACGGGCTTTTTTCCGCTCAGAGGGACGTCTGCCCACAGGGG
>CAYRZX010000194.1:0-13042 GCA_964428665.1 uncultured Gemmatimonas sp. | reverse complement strand
CCTCGCCGTCTTTCACCTCGAACCGGGGGCTGTACATCTTCGACCAGATCTGATACGGCTCCGACGCCGGGCACGCGGGGGACATCAGGCCGTTGGGCACGCCCGCCAGGAAGGGGCAGATCAGGTCCGGGTACTGCGCCCCGTGCGGCGCGATGTGCGCCCGGTGCGCCTCCGCCAGGCCCGCCATCCGCAGCAGGTTCGTGTACCCCCCCGCCACCACGATGTCCGACTGCAGCACCTGCAGCCCCCCCTGCGTGATCAGCCGCTGCGCCCCGTAGAGCGTCCCCTCCCCCTCGCCCCCCGCCACCAGCGCGTGGCTCGCCTCCCGGATCAGCCGGTAGATGCCGATCTCGTCGTCCCTCGGGATCGGCTCCTCGATCCAGTAGAGATCGTAGGGGTTGAACCGCTTCGCCATCTCCACGCACGTGGGCCCGTCCCACACCCCGTGCACGTCCACCATCAGCTTCAAATCCGGCCCCAGCGCCTCCCGCGACAGCCGCACCTTCTCCATCGTCAGGTCCACGTCCGGCTCCACGAGATGGAACTTGACCGCCCGGTAGCCCTGGTCCGCGTGCTTGCGCACCAGCGCGGCCACCTCCTTCGGAGACTCGTTGGCGTTGTAGCCGATCCCGTCCGCGTAGACCGGCGTCCGGTCCCGGAACCCCCCCAGCAGCCTCCAGACCGGCTCCCCGCACGACCTGCCGTAGAGGTCCCACAGCGCGATGTCCACCGCCCCGATGGAGGTCATGGCCGCCCGCCCCGGCCCCCGGAACCGCCAGGCCGCCCGGTACATCCGGTCCCACAGCCGGGCGATGCGCCTCGGCTCCTCGCCCACCAGCAGCGGCGCGAACTCCCTCGCGATCAGGTCCGCGCTCCCCCCCCGGCCCAGCCCCCTCAGCCCGTTGTCCGCGTGGACCAGCGTGACCGTCCAGTCCCGCGTCACGCCCTTCTCCGCAGGCCCCCACGGGTGGCGGAGCGTGATCGTCTCAATCCTTTCAATGCGCATGGTCAGCCTCCTTTTTTTCCGCTTGACATCTCATGGGGAGAGGGTATTTTAAAGTGGCGCGAAGGGGAAGTGGAGCCTAACATAAGCGTCCAGATGGAAGCCTGTCAACAGGTATTTTGTGTGTCTCTAATCTTGGGAGTCATTCGATGAGACGAAAATCCCGCAGGGTCCTCGTGGGCATGCTCAAGGCCCTGCCCGCCAAATGGGACGCGAGGGGCAACTTTGAGACCTTCGAGTCCCTCTTCCGGCGTCACGCCCCTGACGGACTGGACGTCTTCATCACGCCGGAGTGCTTCCTGGACGGCTACGCCGTCACGGAGAAGAACTGGACCCCGGCCCGCTTCCGGAAGGTGGCGCAGCAGGTCCCGTCCGGGCCCTTTCTGAAAAGGGTCTCCCAGCTCGCCCGGAAAGGGAGGACGCACGTCGTCTTCGGCTTCACGGAGCTTCTGAACGGCCACTTCTACAACGCCGCCCTGTTCATAGGCAGGAGGGGCGAGGTCATCGGCAAATACCACAAGACCCACCTCCAGGCGCACGACCACCGCTTTGCGCCGGGCCGGGACCTGCCCGTCTTCCGCCTCGACTTCGGCTGCGCGGGCGCCGTCATCTGCGCCGACCGGCGCTGGCCGGAGTCCATCCGGGCCCTCCGTCTCAAGGGCGCGGAGGTCGTCCTGATGCCTACCTACGGCATGTGGCACCTCGACAACGAGTGGTGGATGCGCACCCGCTCCTACGAGAACGGGATGTTCGTCTGCTTCACCCACCCCAACGTGGCCCTGATCACCGGCCCCAAGGGCGGGATCGAGGCCAAGCTCCAGTCCAGCGTCCCCGACGTACTCGTCCACGAGATCGACCTGGATGAGGTGACGGAGACGGCCCACCTCCAGGACCGCCGGCCCGAACTCTACGGGGTCCTCGCCGACCCGGACCATCCGTCCCGGCAGAAGCCCTATGATCCGCCATCTGTGAAAGGACGCGCATGATCCGCCTTGTCGCCTTCGACCTCGACGGCACCGTGCTCAACGGCCTCGGCGTCGCCTCCGCCGAATCCCTCCGCGCCATCCGGGAGATGCGGGCGCGGGGCATCGCCCTCTCCACCATGAGCGGCCGGAACGTCGCCAAGAGCCTTGCGCCGTTCAGCGGGGCGCCCGGCCTGACCGACGCCGTGCACTGCGGGGCCTACAACGGGGCCCTGGTCGTGGGTCCCCTCACGGACGGCCGCCGGCGCGTCATCTTTGAGCAGCGCATGCCGGAGGACGCCCTGTCGGACCTGCTGGACCATATCCAGGAGCGCAACTACAACTTCATCTACTACGCCTGCGACCCCCACCCGGCGCTCGGCGTGGAGGAGCGCTACATCTCGGACCGCCCCTCCCCCTCCACGGACAGCATCATCCGGCAGGTGGGCGCGGAGTTCGCGTTCGACGCCGGCCTGCTCGACCGCATCCGCCGGGGCGACCTCGTCCCGCCGCCCAAGGTCCTGATCCTGCCCGGGGAGGACCGCCGGGAGGCCGTGTTCCACGAAGTCTCGGCCCTCTTTAAAAATCGGCTCTACGTCGCCCGGACGGACAGGGACCGCGTGGAGCTGATGCACCCCCGGGTCAACAAGTGGGCGGCCCTGGAGCGCATCGCCCGGTCCCAGGAGATCGCCCTCTCCGAGACCCTGGCCATCGGCGACGGGGACAACGACCTCCCCATGATCCTCGGCGCAGGGGTGGGGGTGGTCATGGGCAACGCCGACGATCACGTGAAAGCGCGCGCGGACGGAAGGCGCATCCATCTGACCCTCCCCATCGAGGACGAGGGATTTGCGAAGACGATGCGGGAGTACGTGTTGACGTAGGGACGGGATTTATCCCGCCCACTTTTGAAAGGGACAATCATGGGCAGGCTGAAGGTCGGCGTCATGGTGGAGTCGTTCCGCGTCGGGGTGCGGGAGGGCGTCCGAATGGCGAAAGAGGTCGGGGCAGACGGCATCCAGGTCTACACCACGCGCGGAGAGATGGCCCCGGAGAACCTGTCGACGTCCGGGCGGCAGGACTTCCTCCGCTACGTGCAGTCTCAGGGCCTGGCCATCAGCGCCCTCTGCGGGGACTACGGCAAAGGCGGCTTCGTCAACCCGGAGGGCCTGGAGCAGCGCGCGGAGAACACCAAACACGTCTTCGACCTGGCGCGGGACCTCGGCGTGTCCTACGTGACCACGCACATCGGCCAGGTGCCGGAGGACCGAAGATCCAGGGAATGGAGCGCCCTCGTCGAGGTCATCCGGGACGTGGCCGCGTACGGCGCGCGCCTCGGCTGCTGCTTTGCGACCGAGACCGGCCCGGAGAGCGGGGCGCACCTGCGCGACTTCCTCAAACAGGTGAACAGCGACGGCGCTCGCGTGAACTACGACCCCGCGAACATGGTCATGCGCGGGTTCGACCCCGTGCAGGGCGCCAGGGACCTGAAGGGGTTCATCGTCCACACCCACGCCAAGGACGGCGTCCGGCACGAGGATGGCACGCGCAAGGAGGTCCCCCTCGGCGAGGGCCAGGTCCCCTGGGACGACTACATCGCCGCGCTGGACGAGGCCGGCTACGACGGCTTCTACACCGTGGAGCGCGAGGTCGGCGAGAACCCGGCGGCGGACATCCGCAAGGCCGTGGCGTTTCTGAGGCGATTCTGAAATGATCCTGAAATCCCTGACCGTCGGTTCTCTGGAGGTCAACTGTTACATCCTGGCCTGCGAGCGCACGAAGGAGGGCATCGTCATCGACCCCGGCGACGAGCCCCAGGAGATCCTCAGGGCCATCGCCTCGGAGGGCGTCTCCGTCCGGGAAATCGTCGCCACGCACGGCCACTTCGATCACATCGGCTCTGCGCGCGAGGTGCAGCAGGCCCTCCGCGTCCCCTTCGCCATCCACCGGGACGACCTCTTTCTGGTCGAGAACCTGGAGGACGCCGCCGCCCTGTTCGGCGTGAAAGTCGGTCCCCCGCCGGAGGTGACCCGCTTCCTGTCGGAGGAGGACGAAGTCCGTTTCGGGGACGAGGCCCTGCGCGTCCTCCACACCCCCGGCCACTCCCCCGGCGGTATCACCCTGCTCCGGAACGGCCTTGCCATCGTGGGGGATTGCCTGTTTGCGGGCGGCATCGGGCGCACGGACATGCCCGGTCAGTCCCACGCGACGCTCCTGGCCTCCATCCGGGACAAGCTCCTGACCCTCGACGACGCCACAGAGGTCTACCCCGGCCACGGCCCGCCCACGACCGTCGGCGATGAGCGGAGGTACAATCCGTTTTTGAAACTATAAACATTCACCGCAGAGGGCGCAGAGGGCGCGGAGGTAAGGAAGAACCGAAACGGAGAAGGAGGAAACGGAGACCCGGAGAGAGTCTTTTCCCCGTTTCTCCGCTTCTCCGGTTCCCCGTTTCACTTTTTCTCTGCGTTCTCCGCGTTCTCTGCGGTTAGACGGTTTTAGAAGGAGCCCCTCATGGATGTCTCTCTCAAAATCGGCAACCTCCTGGAGGACGACGCGGACGCCGTCGTCCTGAACCTCTTCGAAGGCGTCACGACCCCTGGCGGGGCCACCGGCGCCGTGGACAAAGCCCTCCACGGGGCCATCTCCGACCTGATCTCATCCGGAGACTTCACCGGCAGGGCGAAGGAGACCGCCGTCCTCTACCCGCGCGGGGGCGTCGCCGCCCGCCGCGTCCTCCTCGTCGGCCTGGGCAAAAAGGAGGAGTTCACCCTCGACCGGGTCCGACAGGCCTCCGGCGTGGCCGCGAGGCGCGCCCGCGACCTCGGCGTCAAGCGCCTGACCACCATCGTCCACGGCGCGGGGGCCGGCGGCCTCGACCCCGCGCAGGCCGCGCAGGTCGTCGTCGAAGGCGCCCTCCTCGGGACCTACCAGTTCACGGCGTTCCGGACCACGAACCGGGACGAAATCAAGACCCTGGACGCCCTCACCGTCATCGAGGCCGACCCGGCCCGCCGGGAGACCCTGGAGCCCGGCGTCCGGGCGGGACGCATCGTCGCCGAGGCCGTCTGCGCCGCGCGCGACCTGGCCAACCGCCCCGGCAACGACCTCACCCCCACGGCCCTGGCCAGCCACGCCCGCGAGGTCGCCGCGGCCACGGGGATGACCTGCGAGGTGTTCGATGAGGAGGCGATGGCCCGCATCGGCATGCGCACCCTCCTGGCCGTCTCGCAGGGGAGCGACCAGCCCGCGCAGTTCATCGTCCTGGAGCACCGCCGTGGAAAGGCCGGTCAGAAGCCCGTCGTCTTCGTCGGCAAGGGCATCACCTTCGACAGCGGCGGCGTCTCCCTCAAACCCGGCGACGGCATGTGGGACATGAAGTTCGACATGTCCGGCGCCGCCGCCGTGGTCGGCGCCATGCAGGCCGTCGCCGCCCTGAACCTCCCCATCCACGCCGTGGGCCTGATCGCCGCCACCGAGAACCTCCCCGGCGGAAAGGCCGTCAAGCCCGGCGACATCGTGACCTCCCTGTCCGGCAAGACCATCGAGATCGCCAACACAGACGCCGAGGGCCGGCTCGTCCTGGCCGACGCCCTCGCCTACGCGAAGCGCTACGACCCGGCGGCCGTGATCGACCTGGCCACCCTCACCGGCGCCTGCGTCATCGCCCTCGGCCACGAGGCCGCCGGACTCATCGCCAACCACCAGGGCCTGGCCGACGAGGTCCAGGCCGTCGGCCAGGCCGTGGGCGAGACCGTCTGGCCCCTCCCCGTCCTCGAAGGGCATCGAGAGCAGATCAAGAGCGACTACGCGGACGTGAGGAACATCGGCGGCCGGCCCGCCGGGGCCATCACCGGCGGGGCCTTCCTGAGCCACTTCGCGGAGGGCTACCCCTGGGTACACCTCGACATCGCGGGCGTGGCCTGGTCCGACAAGGACCGACCCTACACCCCCAAAGGCGGCACAGGGTTCGGCGTCCGCCTGCTCGTGGAGTTCGCGCGCCGCAGGGGTGACCTTCCATGATCGAAGTCCGGAGCGGCTTCTCGAATCCCCCCCTGAGCGAGGCCGTGTTCTTCCCGTTCGACGACGTGAGCGTCCCCTTCAGCGCCGGACTGCGCCTCCACCTCGTCCCCTGCAAGAAGGGCGGCATCGTCCTGCGCCCCGGCCAGCCGGGGGAGCCGGACGACCAGACCGTGCGCTTTTACGGGACCGTCCTCCAGGTCAACGATGAACTCCGCATGTGGTACCAGGCCCGGGGCAGCCTCGACCGGGGCCCGGAGAGCGGTCGGCAGCGCCGGCTCTGCCACGCCGTCAGCCGGGACGGCGTCCGCTGGGAAAAACCCCCCCTCGGCCTGGTCGAATACAACGGGACCTCGCAGAACAACATCGTCGGCCTCCTGGCCGGCCGCTGCGTCCTGGGGGCAACGCCCATTCTCCACGACCCCGACGACCCCGACCCCTCCCGGCGCTTCAAGACCGCCTTCCAGAGCGAGGTCTACCAGGACCGCCTCGCCGTGGCCTTCAGCCCCGACGGCCTTCGCTGGACCGAGTCCCCGCGCAACCCCGTCGGCCCCCGCCTCGAACAGTCCGGCCTGATCAAACGGGACAGGTGCTACTACGTCAACGGCCAGGGCGGCGCCCACTTCGGCGCCCTCCGCAAGCTGGTCACCCACGCCTCTTACGACTTCGAGCGCTGGACGCCGTCCTCCTGCCTCGGCCTCCGGCGCGACAGCATCCCCCCTCGCCGGACGGCCACGGAGCGCAACACCGACGAGGAGGTCCACCTCGGCGCCGGCCTCTCTGACCGGGGCAACGTCCTCCTCGGCGTCTACGGGATGTGGCACGGCCACCCGACAGGCGACCCGAACCTCATCACGATGGACCTCGGCCTCGTCGTCAGCCACGACGCCCTCCACTACCGGGAGCCCATCCCCGACTTCCGGCTCATCCCCTGCGCCGGCGAACCGGGCATCAGACCCGGAACCGGGCCGGCCCTGACACAGGGCCAGGGCATGTGCAACGTCGGCGACCGGACCCTGTTCTGGTACGAGACCTGGCGGGACGGCGACGTCCGGCTCGCCTTCTGGCCTCGGGACCGCCTCGGCTACTTCGAGGCGTTCCAGACCAATGCGCCCCACTGCGTCACCTGCCCGATGCGCCTCGACGGGTCGGCGGCGCGCGTCTGCGCCAACGTGGACGGCCTCTCGGAGCACACCACGCTGACCGTTGAACTCTCTGACGCCCGGTTCCACCCCCTGCCGGGCTATTCCGGGGACGACGCCGTCCCCCTCCGGGCGTCCGGCCTGCGTCAGCCGGTCGCCTGGAAAAAGACCGACCTGGTCCGGGGGATCGGCGGCCCGTTCCGTCTCCGGGCCAGCATCGGCGGCCTCCGCCCGGAGGACGCCAGACTCTACGCCCTCTACGTCACGAGTGAGCCATGAGCCATTCACGAGGAGGTTTCCGATGAAAGTCCTGTTGAGGGAGCGCGACCTTTCTGACGACTACATCAAATTTGCCCAGCAGATCGGCGTGGACGGGTTCGACATCCACAGCGAGGCATCCATCCCCGGATTCAAGGAACAGGGCTACCCGGACCTGGACGGCCTCCTGAAGCTGAAGGAGAGACTCCTTGCGGCGGGCCTCGGCATCTTCCGCGTCGCGCCCCCTGCGCCCCGAAAGTTTCTGCTCGGCCAGCCCGGCGGCGAGCAGGAACTCGACACCCTCTGCAAGACCGTCGAGACCCTGGGCAAAGCCGGCATCCCCATCATGTCCACCCCCGTCCACCTGAGCAACCCCGGCTATCGCGGCGGGCATCAGGTCGAACATCGAGGCGGCTACAGAATGCACGGGTTCGACCTGGACCTCATGAAAAAGCGCCTCCAGCAGGAACCCTGGACCGACCCGCCGGTCGAGGAGCACTGGCCCCGCTGCATCAACCTCTACCAGCGGATCGTCCCCGTCGCAGAGCGATTCAACGTCCGCCTGGTCATCCACCCCTCGGACCCTCCCCTCCCCGAAACCCACATCTCCCCCCGGCGCTGGGCCGGCATCCTGGACGCCGTGCCCAGCGACCACAGCGGTCTGCTCTACTGCATCGGCACCCGCTACGAGTCCGGCGTGAACATCTTCGAGGACATCCGCCGCTTCGGGCGGAAAGGGAAGATCTTCCACACCCACTTCCGGAACGTGCGGGGGACCATCCCCACCGCCGGAGGCTACGAGGAGGTCGCGCTGGACGACGGGGACATGAACATGTTCAAGGTCCTCCAGACCCTGAAGGAGGTCGGCTACGACGGCTGCCTCCAGCTCGATCACATGCCCCACTACACCGGCGACTCCCCCAACCAGGAGCGCGCCTGGGCCTACGCCGTCGGCTACGCGAAAGCCCTCATCGCGGCGCTTAACGCATAAGGAGCCCTCATGCACTCAGGATTACTCAGCGCACTCACCCAAATTCGCGACGCGCGCACCCTACGGACCTCCTCCTACGAAGTCAACGGCCGGAACGGCGACCGCTGGATCATCGCCCCCGGCGAGACCCGCGTGCTCGCCGACCTGAAGGGGCCGGGCTGCATCACCCACCTCTGGATGACGCAGGGGGGCCGGAACACCTTCCGGAACGTCCTCCTCAGGATGTACTGGGACGGCGAGGAAAGCCCCAGCGTCCTGGTCCCCCTCGGCGACTTCTTCTGCCTCGGCCACAACCTCGTCACCTCCTTCTGCGCGCTCCCCTTCTCCTCCTCCACCGCCCCCTCCCGCGCCAACCGCGTCGGGGCCAACGCCGCCCTCAACTGCTACCTCCAGATGCCCTTCAACAAATCCGCGCGCATCGAGGTCGCAAACGAGGGGGACGAGCCTTACGGCCAGTACTTTTACGTGGACTATGAACGCTACAGGCGCCCCCTCGCGGACGACACCGCCTACCTCCACGCCCAGTTCCGCCGCGAGAACCCCTGCGACGGGTGGGGCCACGAGATCCGCGTCAACGTCCCGGAGGCCAACATCGCCAACCTGAAGCGCCTGGCCTGGGACAACAACTACGTCATCCTGGAGGCCGAGGGCCGGGGCCACTACATTGGCTGCAACCTCTCCGTCACCAATTTCCAGGGCGCCTGGTGGGGCGAGGGCGACGACATGATCTGGGTGGACGGCTACAAATGGCCCCCCGACCTCCACGGCACCGGCAGCGAGGACTACCTGAACCAGGCCTGGGGCATGCAGGACAACGCCTTCCTGATGAACGGCAGCTCCATCTACGAGCACAACACCGGCGGCTATCAGACCTCCTACGTCTTCCACCTGACCAACCCGGTCAGGTTCCAGAAGAGCCTCAAGGCCACCATCGAGCACGGCCACGGCAACCACCTGGCCAACGAGATGTCCTCCGTGGCCTACTGGTACCAGCAGGAGCCCCACAAGCCCTTCGGCATCCTGCCAGTGCAGAAGCGCCAGCCCGTCGCCCGCGTCAAGGACGGGGACTGGATCATCTCGAAATCCGCGCAGACCCGTCAAAAACCGGTCAAACTCAACGCCGAGATGAGACGCCTGAAGCGCGAGTGGGCGAAAAAACAGAAACCGTAGGGGCGACCCTTGTGGTCGCCCTAAAAAAAAGTAGGGGCGACGCGATGCGTCGCCCCTGTTCTGCGTTCATCGTTCATCCTTCATCGTTGCCTCACGGTCCTGTTAACATCCGCATCGAACGGTCCGCCAGGTCGATCAGCGGCGTCCAGTACAGGCCGAACAGGACCGTCGGCGCGGCGATGGCCGTCAGCAGGGCCAGGGACCGCCCCGGCAGGGCGATCGGCTCCGCCGTGGCCGGCTGCTCCAGGAACATCGCCCGGACGATCCGGGCGTAGTAGTAGAGCGCCACCACCCCGTTCAGCACCCCGATCACCGCCAGCCAGTACCACTTGTGCTCGATCAGCGCCGCGAACAGGTAGATCTTTCCGATCAGCCCGATGGTCGGCGGCAGCCCCGTCAGCGAGAACAGGAAGATCGTCAGCACCACCGCCACGAACAGTGACCGCGCCCCCAGCCCCTTGTACGCGCCGATGTCCTCGCCGTTCAGCCGGCGGGCCATCAGGATCACCACCAGGAACGCCCCCAGGTTCATCAGCAGGTAGGCCATCAGGTAGAACATCATCGCCCGCAGCCCCTCCCCCGACAGCGTCACCACCCCCATCATCATGTACCCCGCGTGGGCGATGCTGGAGTAGGCCAGCAGCCGCTTCAGGTTGTCCTGCCAGACCGCCACCACATTTCCCAGCGTCATCGTGAACGCCGCGATCACGGCCAGCAGAAACGGCCAGTCCACCCCCGTGAACGCCAGCTGCGCCCCCGCCTGGTGCGCCACGCCGGAGTAGAAGAACCGCGCCAGCATCGCAAACCCGGCGGCCTTCGGCGCGATCGACAGGAACGCCGTCACCGGCGTCGGCGCCCCCTCGTACACGTCCGGGCACCAGAAGTGGAACGGCACCGACGCCACCTTGTAGCCGAACCCCGCCATCGCAAACGCGATCCCCACGAACAGCGTCAGCGGGTACGGCTGCGACGTGGACAGGACCTCTGCCATCTTGTAGAGGTTCGTCGTCCCCGTCATCCCGTAGAGCAGCGAAAGCCCGTAGATCATCACCCCGGACGACACCCCCCCGTAGATCACGTACTTGATCGCCGCCTCGTTCGACCGCCGGACCTCCTTCTGGAACCCCGACAGCAGATAGGACGGGATGCTCACCATCTCCAGCGCCAGGTACATCATCAACAGGTCCGTGGCCGAGGCCATCAGGAACCCGCCCAGCACGAGCGCCATCAGCAGGGCGTAGAACTCCCCGATCCGGCGCGACCCCACGTCCGCCGACTCCAGGGAGAAGACCGCCGCCAGGATCGTCGCGACCACGAACAACATCTTGAAGAACAGCGAGAAGGCATCCAGCGCCATCATCCCCTCGAACAGCGACCGCTCCCCCGCCCGGTACAGGGCCGCGATGGAGAACAGCGTCAGGACCAGGGCGGCCACCGTCACCCCCGTCATCAGGCGCTTCTTCTCCCCGTCCACCAGCAGGTCCAGAATGACCAGGACCAGGACGGACAGGGTGACGATCATCTCCGGCAGGATGTAGTTTAAACTCTCAAGATTGTTGGGAGACACCGGCCCTCCTCCGGTTACGGCGCGAAGATCCTGGCCAGGTTGTTCATCGAACTCGTCATCAGGTTCAGCAAGGGCGCGGGCCAGATGCCCAGAACGACCACGATGGCGCCCAGCGGGGCCAGCGTGAAGACCTCCCGCCCGCTGATCTCCGGCAGGTCCTCATACCGGGGGTTGAGCGGCCCCAGCAGCACCCGCTGGAGCATCCAGAGCACGTATCCCGCCGTCAGCACCACGCCCGTCAGGGAGATGATCGTGATCGTCCGGTAGACCGGGAACGCCCCGATAAAGCAGAGCGCCTCCCCGATGAACCCGCTCAGGCCCGGCAGCCCCAGGGCCGCGAAAAACGCCAGGCTGAAGATCCCCGCGTAGATCGGCACCTTCGTCCGCAGCCCCCCGAAGTTGTCGATCTGCCGGTGGTGCACCCGGTCGTAGACCACCCCCACCAGGAGGAACATCATCGCCGTGATCGTCCCGTGGTTGAACATCTGCATGAGCGACCCCACCATCCCCCTCGGCGTCAGCGCGGCCATGCCCAGCAGCGAGATGCCCATGTGGCTGATGCTCGAATAGGCCACCAGCTTCTTCAGGTCCGACTGCGCCATCGCGCACAGCGCCCCGTAAATGATGTTGACCGCCCCCAGCACGGCCAGCATCCACCCGAAATACTGCGACGCCTCCGGCGTCATCGGGAAGTTGAACCGGAACAGCCCGTAGGTCCCCATCTTCAGCAGCACCCCCGCCAGGATCACACTCACCGCCGTGGGCGCGGCCACGTGCGCGTCGGGCAGCCAGGTGTGGAACGGGAAGATCGGCACCTTGATCGCAAACCCGATGAACATCGCCAGGTAGATGTAGGTCTGGAACGTCCGGCTGAACGTCCCCGCCTGCTGCATGATCGTCAGCATGTTGAACGTGTGCGGAGTGGTCGCGAAGTAGAACGCCAGCATCGCCAGCAGCAGCAGCACGCTCCCCACCAGCGTGTAGAGAAAAAACTTGATCGCCGAGTACTCCCGCCGGTCCTCCTGGCTCCCCCAGATGCCGATCAGGAAGTACATCGGCAGCAGCATAATCTCCCAGAAGATGTAGAACAGGAAGAAGTCCAACGAGCAGAACACCCCCTGCATCCCCGTGTCTAACAGCAGGAACAGAGAGAAGTAGCCCCGGAGGCTCTGTTTGATGTTCCACGACGCCACGATGCAGATGAAGCAGAGCAGGGCCGTCAGCAGCACCATCGGGAGACTCAGGCCGTCGAGCCCCATGTAGTAGGAGATGTTGAACGACGGGATCCAGGGGTAGGGCCCCTCCACGAACTGCATCCCCGCCGGGTCCGGCGCGCCGGGCTTGCTGTTGTCGAACCCCACGTAGAGCTGAGCCGCAATCAGCAGGCAGATCCCGGTGGCGACCAGCGCCACGACCTTCACCGCCGTCTCCTTCTCCTTCGGGATGAACAGGATGACGATCGCGCCTAATAGCGGAATAAACGTGATCAGGGATAAAGGACCCATGCGCAGAGACCTCCCAGATTGAAGCCGTCAACTTGAGACGTTCAAATCTCCTAATCTCACGGCAATGGACGTTGACTCGGTTGGAACAGCGTACAATGCCTCCTCACGCATACACTCAGCAGCAAAAGCAAACACCGCTCTCAGGGCATCAGGCGCAAGTGTCGGATAGTTCTCCAGCACCTGCTGCTCCGTCCATCCCGCAGCAAAAAGCCTGAGGATGAAATCTACTGACAGCCGAGTTCCCTTCACAACCGGCTTGCCCAGCAGGATTTCCGGATCTGAATGAATGTGTTGTCGCCAGTCTATCTCTTGCATGCCCACACCTACCTTCGATCTCCGCGTTGTGCCCGTACACGTTCATTAAGAACATTCAGAGCATTAAGTGATTGTTAAAAGCTGTAACTTCTTTGTATAATTGGACATG